>NZ_JBITRU010000011.1:0-223093 GCF_044540255.1 Streptomyces sp. NPDC086080 | reverse complement strand
CTGGCCTTTCCCATGGTGCTGGGTGGTGTGGCGAGCACGGTGGTGGCCACGTGGTCGGTGCTGGACGTCTGGGTGACCCGGCAGGTGTGGAACCAGCGCAACGGCGTGGTGTCCGAGCCGAGCAGCACCGCCCGGCAGATGCGCCGGCCGCGGCGCCGGGCCCCGCGGGCGGCCGCCGGGGGACGGGGCCCCGGGCGCCCGACGCCGTCAGTTCTCCGTGTCCGGCAGGGGGAGCAGTGCGAGGCGGTCCGGGTCGGCCAGGATGTACAGGCCGGTGATGCGATGCTCGCCGATGGTGACGGACATGACCGACCGGATGTGCCCGTCCACCACGCTGAGCAGGCCCAGCGCGTCGTTGACCAGGACCATGCGGGCCGCCGCGGTGTGACGGGCGAACATCATCGCCGACTCGGCCACCGGCTTCGCGCCCCGCAGGATCTTGGACACGGCCGTGCCGCGGACCAGTGCGCCCGCGTCGGCCCGCAGCACCACGTCCGGGTGCAGGACGGCGACCAGCGCCTCGAAGTCACCGCCCCGCGCGGCGGCCATGAACGCCTCGAGCACCTGCTTCTGCCGGGCGGGGTCCGGCTCGGACGGAGGGGCCGTGTCCCGTACCCGGCGGCGGGCCCGGCCGGCGAGCTGCCGCGTCGCGGCCGGGCTGCGCTCCACGACCGGGGCGATGTCGTCGAAGGGCACGGCGAACATGTCGTGCAGCACGAACGCCAGCCGTTCGTCGGGCTGCAGCTTCTCCAGGACCACCAGCATGGCCACGCCCACCGAGTCCGCTCGCAGCGCCTCCTGTTCCGGGTCCACCTGCGACAGGGGTCTGATCACCGGGTCCGGAACGAAGGTCTCGTCCATCGGCTGCTCCCGGCGCGCGGTGCGTGACCGCAGCAGGTCCAGGCAGATGCGGCCGGTCACGGTGGTCAGCCAGCCACCGAGGTTGCCGATCTCGCCCGGGTCGACCCGGCCCAGCCGCAGCCATGCCTCCTGCACGGCGTCCTCGGCCTCGGTGAGCGAGCCGAGCATGCGGTAGGCGACCGCCTGGAGATGGCCGCGGTGTTCCTCGAAGCTCCGCGCCAGCAGTTCCCTGTCACCGTCCACGGCGGTCACCGGGAGAACACTTCGAAGGCGACCGCCGGACGGTTCCCGAACCGCTGTCCCGTCTCCTCGGCGAATCCGGTCAGCAGGCCGCGTGCGTACGCCTCCGGGTCCTCGTCGGTCAACGCCTCGATGTAGGTACGGTGTTCGAGCAGGGAGCGCACCGCCCGCTCCAGCCCGCCGGTCGCGTCCACCGCGTGTGTGGGGTTGCCGGAACCGGCGACCGCCACCCAGCGGACACCGCTCCAGGGTTCCAGGCCCCGCTCGATCAGCTCCGGGAAGATCCACCGGTTGCCGGCGTCCCCGGCCGCGTCCAGCGTGGCGCGCCCGACGGCCACGTGGTCCGGGGTGTTCCAGTAGGTGCCGCCCCAGGTGTCCCGGTGGTTCAGGGTGATCACCAGCTCGGGCCGGTGCCGGCGCACCGCGGCGGCGATGTCCCGTCGCAGCGCGGGGCCGTACTCGATGATCCCGTCCGGGTGGTCGAGGAACTCCACGTCCGACACGCCGACCACGGCCGCGCTCGCCCGCTGCTCCCGCTCCCTGAGCGGTGCGCACTTCGCCGGCTCCAGGGTGTCGATGCCCGCCTCGCCGCGGGTCGCCAGGACGTAGGAGACCTCACGGCCGGCGTCGGTCCAGGACGCGATGGCCGCCGCGCAGCCGTACTCGAGATCGTCCGGGTGTGCGACGACGGCCAGGGCGCGCTGCCAGTCGTCGGGCATGGGCTGGAGTTGACTGGTCGTCGGCTCGGTCATGCCCGCAGACTAGCTCTCCGCACTGACATCCCCCCGGGGGCACGATCCCCGGGGCACGCGTCACGCCTCGTCGCGCGCCAGGGCGAGCAGCCGGTCCAGGACGCGAGGGCCGCCGGCCCGCACGCCGTCGTGCTCGAACTCGTCCGTGACCCAGGTACGCAGGCCGCGGATCGCCCGTGCGCTCTCCAGGGAGTGGGGCGTGTGCACGTACATGTCGTCGTGGTAGACGGCCGCCGCCGCCGGGACCTCGTTGACGGCGAGGCGCGCCGGGTCGTACAGGGGTGTCCAGTCGGTACGCGCGGCGAGCAGTTCGGCGGTCTCGCGCAGGGGGCGCAGCGCCGGGTCGCAGTCGAACATCCAGGGGTGAATGGTTTCGCCGGTGAACAGCAGCGGCTCGTCCCCGGCGAGCGCCTTGGCCGCGTCGAACCGCGGGAACTCGGCCCGTACGCGTTCGGCGGACCAGGCGGTGGGCCGGGCGTCCTGGCCGTAGATCGCCTCGTGGACGAGCGCGTACAGCGGGTGGCCGGCGAAGGACAGCAGCCCCTGCGCCTGCTCCTGGAAGGCGTCGGAGAGCGCCGGTCCTCCCGGGGTGCGGACGAACGCGTCCTCCAGGAGGTGGTGCAGCCGGTGGCTGCCGTCGCCGCTGCCGAGCATGATGCCCAGGGACTGGAACGCCTCCACGGTGAAGCGATAGCCGTTCGGGAGGACGACGTCGTGGGTGAGCAGGTGCTCGGCGATGCGGCGGGCGCGTTCGACGTCCTGCGGGTAGCGGGCGTAGTGGGCGGCGACCTTGCGTTCGACACGCGGGTAGGCGGCCCGGTAGACGTCGTCGGCGTGGGCGCCGAGGGAGGGCAGGCCGCCGGTGAGGAGCGCGGTGTCCAGGCCCTCGGGGGCCATGGACAGGTAGGCGACAGTGCAGAAGCCGCCGAAGCTCTGGCCGAGCACCGTCCAGGGGGCGCCGCCGGTCACCCGGGACCGGATGGCCTCGCAGTCCCGCACGATCGAGTCGGCGCGGAAGCGGGTGAGGTAGTCGGCCTGTGCGGCGGGGCCGCCGCGCAGCGGGAGCGTCTGCCGGTTGGCCGGGGTGGAGTGGCCGGTGCCGCGCTGGTCGAGGAGCAGCACACGGTAGTCCTGGAGGGCGCGGCCGAGCCAGGCCGGCCTCCCGACGAAACGGTTCGCCCCGAAGCCCGGGCCGCCCTGGAGGTAGAGCAGCCAGGGCAGGTCCTGGCCGGCCTTCTCACTGGCGACGGCCTCACGCGCGTACAGCTCGATCGTCTCCCCGGCCGGGGCGTCATGATCGAGGGGTACGGTGAACCGGCGGTCGGTGAGGACCACTCCGGGCTGGCGGTAGCTGACGGACAAAGGGAGCTCCCGGGGCGAACGGATGGTCGGATCGCGACCCAGTTCACCACAGGTGCGTCCGGTCACCGAGCCCGGGATCACACGTTGTCCTGCGCCGAGACGGTCAGCGGGCGGAGAGGCTGGAGCGGCGGACGACGAGTTCCGGGCGGAGGACGACCCGGCGGTGCTCGTGGGGATGCCCCGTGCCCTCGCTCTCGGTCTCCTCCAGCAGCAGCCCGGCCGCCAGGGCACCCATGGTCACCGCGGGCTGCCGCACCGACGTCAGCGGAACCGCCGCCGCCGCCGCGAACTCGATGTCGTCGTAGCCCACGATCGCCAGATCGTCCGGAACCCCCACACCCGCCGCGTACATCGCCTGCAACACACCCAGCGCCAGCAGATCGTTCGCGCAGAACACCGCCGTGGGGCGATCCGACAACCCCAGCAGACGAGCACCCGCGTCCCGCCCCGCCGCCACATCCAGCCGCTCGGTCGGCACCTCACGCAGACACTCCGGCCCCAGACCCGCCTCCGCAAGAGCACGCAACGCACCCGTACGACGATCCCGGACCTGATTCAACTCCGGCGGACCACTCACATACGCGATCGAACGATGCCCCGCATCCACGAGATGCCGCACCGCCAGCGCACCACCCGCCACATCATCCACCGACACCGAACACTCCGACGTGCCCTCCGCCACCCGGTCCACCAGGACGAACGGAATATCGTGCCGACGGAACGCCGCGATATTACGGCCCGTCGCATCCGCCGGAGTCAACAGCACACCCCGCACCCGCTGCTCGGCGAAGAGCGACAGGTACTCCGCCTCCTCACCCGCGTCCTGAGCGCTGTTGCACACCATCACCCCCAGCCCCGCCGCCCGCGCGGCACGCTCCGCACCCCGCGCCACATCCACGAAGAACGGATTGCCCATGTCCAGCACCAGCAGCCCCATGATGCGACTACGACCCGCACGCAACTGACGCGCCGACTCACTGCGCACATAACCCAGCCGCTCGATCGCCGACAACACCCGCGCCCGTGTCCCCGCCGCGACCGTCTCCGGACGATTGATCACATTCGACACCGTCCCCACCGACACACCGGCGACACGGGCGACATCCTTGATACCCACCGACCGGGCCATCGGACACAGACCTCCAGAAAACGGCGGGCAACGGGGCGGCGGACCACACATTACCGGCCCGTACGTCCCGCAGTTACCCAGGTCAGACGGGAAGCGCGAAGTCTACGACACGCAACGGTGCGGGCACCGAGTCCCTTGACTTCTCCTGGTACATGAACGACAGCACACCGTCCTGGGCGACGCGGGTCTCGTCGATCACCACCTCCCCGAAGGCGTTCAGGCCGTCGCCGTCGTACAGCAGCCGCCAGTCGGTGTGGCCGGAGACGGCGGAGGCGCCGGCGACACGGCCGTGAGGGAGGACGGCGTAGGCGTTGTCGTAGCGGTCCAGCACCAGCTTGGTGCGCTGGCTGGAGTTCAGCGGGAAGGGGATCTCCGTCTTCCGCCAGCCACCGGCGGCGGTCCGGCGGACGTGGAAGGCCCGGCCGTTCGCGGTGCGGTCGGCGACATGGTCGCCGGTTCCCCTTCCGAAGTGGCCGGGGACGTAGGAGATGATCGCGTGCGGCCGGCCGTCCGAGTCCGTGAACTGGCTCTCCTGGTTCATCAGGGAGTGGTCCGGGGCGAGCGGATCGACGACCAGTCCGCTGTCGGTGACGCGGACCCGGTCGGAGGTCCCGGTCCGGCCGACGACGGTACCCGCGTCGTTGCGCCAGGTGCGTCCCAGGTCGTCGGAGTACACATAGCCGGTGTCGTGATTGGTGAGGCCGCCACCGCGGCGCAGCACGGCATCGTTCTGCTCGCGCCAGGTGAAGAAGGCGTGCAGCCGGCCGCGCCGGTCGTAGTCGATGCCGTGCAGGTACATGTTGCGGGCGGTGGAGGAGCCGTACGCGCTGGTGTAGGTGCCGGTGGAACTCGTCCACTCCCCCAGCCCCGTCCAGCGGATGCCGTCGTACTCGGCGAGGGCGTTGCGCCCGTCGCCGGAGACGCCGGCCCGGTAGCTGAGCTGGAGCCCGCCCTCGGGGGTGGCGACGAACTGCGGGTAGGTGAACCGCGGGGTGAGGGCGAGTCCGTCGAGCGTGGACCGGGGCACCCCGAAGCGGTTCGGGGTCCAGCCCGTCCCCGTCGGATCGTCCAGGAGCCCGGCGACCGACTTCACACAGGTGAAGCCGTCACTGTGGGAGTCCATGACGAGGTGCAGGCGTCCGTCGGTCCTCGAGACGCCCATGCAGATGACGTTGTGGGAGTCGTCGTAGCGCAGGCTGTGGCCGACCCGCACGGCGTCCCAGCGGCTCACGCCGAGCGCGCGGCGGCCGACGACCGCGTCGCGGTCCGCGGTGTACCACACGGCGTACTGGTGGGCCTGGTACGTGAGCAGGCCGTTCTTCTGGAAGGCGTTGTTGTTGACCAGGCCTTCGTAGGAGACGAAGTAGAGGGCGCCGGGGTCGGGCGTGCTGCTGCCCACAGGGGTGACCGAGGGACCGGGGAACACGACGCCTCCTCCCGGCCATCACCCGTCCGCACGGTCTCCCCCGGTCGGACGAGACCGTGCGGACGGGGCAAGGAATGCCGTGGCGCTAGAAGTTGTAGTCGTCGATGTTCTTCTTGTCGAACACCGTCGGCTCGCCGAGGGTCACCACGCCGTTCTCCTCGATGTCGAACCAGCCCATGTCACCCGCCAGGAACAACTGGCCCTCCTTGCCCGTGATCTGGCCGGAGGCGAGGGCGGCGGCGGCGCGCGCCGCGAGCTCACCGAGCTTCTCGGGATCCCAGAGCGCGAACTCCTCGACCGTGCCGTCCTTCACGTACGTGCGCATGTCGTTGGGGGTGCCGAGACCGGTCACCTTGACCTTGCCCTTGTACTCGGAGTCGGACAGGTATGCGGCGGCCGCCTTGATGCCGACGGTGGTCGGAGCGATGATCCCCTTGAGGTTCGGGTGCTCCTCGAGAAGGCGCTTGGTCTCCGCCGTGGACTTCTCTTCCTCGTCGTCGCCGTAGGCGATCTCAACGAGCCTGACGTCCCCGTATTTGGCGCTCTCGATCTCTTCCTTCATGAACTTGATCCAGGTGTTCTGGTTCGTGGCGTCGCGACCGGCCGAGAGAATCGCGATCTCACCCTTGTAGTCGATCTGTTTGGCGATCAACTCCACCTGGATCCAGCCGATGGCATCAGCCTTGGCCTGCGAGACGAAGAGATTGCGGCACTTCGGGTCGGTGTCGGAGTCGTAGGTGACGACTTTGATTCCGTCACCGAGCGCGTCCTTCAAGGTGTCACAGAGCGCGTCGGCGCTCTGTGCGGAGACGGCCATGGCCTCCACCTGTTGCTGCTTGAGCTCTTCGATGCTCGAAATCTGCCCGGCCGTGTCGGTGGCGTTGTCCGGACCCCTCTCCACAAAGGAGGAACCGAGTTGCTCGAGGGCCCTTTCCCCGCCCTGGCTGGCCAGACCGAAGTACGCGCCACTCACCTGCTTGGGGACGAACCCGATGGTCATCCCCTTCTTTATCTCCGCGTGCGGATTGGCTTTGCCTGCGGTGACGTTCGACGTATCACCGTCGCCGCTTCCGGCGCCGTCGGACGCGTCGTCACCGCAGGCGGTGAGCCCACAGGTGAGCGAGAGGACGGTGGCCGCACCCATGACAGAACGGAGTAAAGATGATCTGGACATTTACCATTCCCTTGAGGATGCCTCTGGCATGAGGGACGAAGGCGCACCCGTCGGGCGCAGGCGTGCCAGAAGGCTGATATATGTGCTCGCCGAACCCGCCTCGAAGCGACACGCCCCGGAGCAGCAGCACGGAATCACCCCTGTTTTCCCGCGGCATCGTCGGACCGGACGAGCCTCGGCCGCAACAGCTGTCGAGCACGGGGCAGTTCGCTTCATGAAAGGTTTCAACGAGATGCCACCGGAGGTTAGGGCCGCAGTGAACTGTGGGTCAATGCCTGTGGCCAAACCGTGAACAGGGAGCGGGCTGAAACGATTAACCACTAGACACGTCCCGTTGCCCGCCCGAAAGAGGCTCGGCCCGCTCCCCCTACGGGCCGAGCCGGTCCGGCGGCGTGTCAGGCCAGATGGAACACCTCGGTCAGCGGTTTCATCGCCTCGTCGGGGCGGGAGCCGTCGAGGGACTCGAAGAACGGGGACATCTCCGCCTGCCAGCGGGCGTTGACCTCCGTGTCCTCCATGCCGGCCTTGGCCGCCTCGAAGTCCTCGGTCTCCAGGTAACCGACGAGAAGGCCGTCGTCACGCAGGAAGAGGGAGTAGTTGTGCCAGCCGGTGGCCGAGAGCGCCTCGCGCATCTCGGGCCACACGGCGGCATGGCGTTCGCGGTACTCGATGATCCGGTCCCTGCGGACCTTGAGCAGAAAACAGACGCGTTGCATGAGTACCGCTCCCCCAGGGTGGTCGGGATCAGAAGTCGAACTGGTCGATGTTCTCGGCGTTGAACACCGTGGGCTTGCCCAGGTTGATCACACCGTCCTTGCCGATGGTGTACTCGCCCATCGCGCCGGCCTTGAAGGTCTCGCCCTCCGCGCCGGTGATCTGACCGGAGACCAGCGCGACCGCCGTACGGGCGGCCAGCTCACCGAGCTTGGCCGGGTCCCAGAGCTCGAACGCCTCGACGGTGCCGTTCTTGACGTACTTGCGCATGTCGTTGGGGGTGCCCAGGCCGGTGAGCTTGACCTTGCCCTTGTACTTGGAGCCGGACAGGTACTGGGCGGCGGCCTTGATGCCGACGGTGGTCGGGGAGATGATCCCCTTCAGCTCGGGGAACTCCTGGAGCAGCCCCTGGGTCTGCTGGAACGACTTCTGCGCGTCGTCGTCACCGTAGGCGACCTTGACGAGCTTGACGTCCTTGTACTTGGGATCCTTGAGTTCGTCCTTCATGAACTCGATCCAGGTGTTCTGGTTGGTCGCCGTCTGCGCCGCGGACAGGATCGCTATCTCGCCCTTGTAGCCGATCTGTTCGGCGAGCAGCTGCACCTCGGTGCGGCCCAGGTCCTCGGCGGACGCCTGGGAGACGAAGGCGTTGCGGCATTCGGCGTTGGTGTCGGAGTCGTACGTGACGACCTTGATGTCGTTCTTCATGGCCTGCTTGAGCGCGGTGCACAGGGCGCCGGGGTCCTGGGCGGACACGGCCATGGCGTCCACCTGTTGCTGGGTGAGCGTGTTGACGTACGAGACCTGGCCGGCGGTGTCCGTGGCACTGGAGGGGCCGACCTCCTTGTAGGAGGAGCCCAGTTCCTTCAGGGCCGTCTCCCCGCCCTTGTCGGCGCTGGTGAAGTAGGGGTTGTTGACCTGCTTCGGCAGGAAGCCGACGGTCAGGCCCTTCTTGGTGGCCGCGCCGGGGTCGGCCTTGCCGGCCGCGGTCGCCTTGCCGGCGCCCTCGTTCTTGACGTCGTCCTTGGTGGTGCCACCACCGCAGGCGGTGGCGGTCAGGGCGAGCGAGGCGACGACGGACACCGCGATGGTCAGTCGGCGGGTTCCGGCGGGGATGAGAGACATGAAGGTTCCTTGCTTGTTCATGGACCGACGGGTCCGGGCACGGGGTGGTGATCGGATGGAACGGTGGAGCGGATTCAGGTGGTTGCGGGCGGTGGAGCGGTCTCCACCCGTTTGCGGGCCCTCGCCCGGGCGATGTCACGGCCGACACGCGGGGCGAGAACGGATACGACGAGCAGGACGCCGGTGACGACGATCTGCGACTGGGCGGACACGTTGACCAGGCTCATGACGTTCTGCAGGGTGCCGAGCAGGAACACACCCGCGATCGCGCCGCCGAGGGTGCCCTTGCCACCGTCGAAGTCGACCCCGCCCAGGAGCACGGCCGCGATGACGGACAGTTCGAGCCCGAGGGCGTTGTCGTAGCGGGCGCTGGCGTAGTGCAGCGCCCAGAAGACGCCGGTCAGCGAGGAGAGCACGCCCGTGGTGACGAACATGGCCAGTCTCAGGCGCTTGACCCGGATGCCGGCGAAGCGCGCGGCCTCCTCGCTCGCCCCGATCGCGAACAGGGACCGCCCCAGCGGGGTGGCGTGCAGCACCACGACGGCGATCGCGAGCAGGACGGTGAAGGGGAGGGCCGCGTACGGGATGAATGTGTCCCCGATCCGGCCGGCACCGAAGTCCAGGTACTGCAGGGGGAAGTCGGTGACCGAGTCGGAGCCGAGAACGATCTGGGCGATGCCCCGGTAGGCGGCCATGGTGCCGATGGTGACGGCCAGGGAGGGCAGTCCGAGACGCGTCACCAGCACACCGTTGACCAGGCCGCAGACCGCACCGAGCAGGACGCACAGCACGATGGCCGTCTCGATGGCCATGCCCTGGTTCCAGAGTGCTCCGAGCACCGCACCGGACAGACCGGCCGTGGAGCCGACGGACAGGTCGACCTCGCCGGAGACGACCAGCATGGTCATCGGCAGGGCGATGAGCGCGATCGGAAGGGTGTTGCCGATCAGGAAGGAGATGTTCAGCGCGTTGCCGAAGTTGTCGACGAACGAGAACGAGCAGATCAGCAGGGTGAGCAGCAGCGCGCCGACCGCGGTGTCCCAGCGCACCGCACCGGCGAGTCCCGCCAGGCGGACCGGCTTCGCCGTCTTGGTGTCAGGCATGGCGGGCACTCCTCTTCTGTGCGGCCTGCTTGCGCAGCACGGAGGCGACCCGCAGGGCCAGGATCCGGTCGACGGCGATGGCGAGCAGCAGCAGGACGCCGTTGATGGCCGTGACCCAGACGGAGCTGACACCGATCGCGGGAAGGACGCTGTTGATGGAGGTCAGCAGCAGCGCGCCGAGGGCCGCCCCGTAGACGCTGCCGGAGCCCCCGGTGAAGGCGACGCCGCCGACCACGACGGCGCTGACGACGGTGAGTTCGTAGCCGGTGCCGGTGGCGGAGTCGACGTTGCCGAATCGGGCGAGGTAGAGGGCGCCGGCGAATCCGGCCAGCGCGCCGCACAGGACGTAGGCGGTCATGACGCGCCTGCGGACGGGGATACCGGCCAGGGTGGCGGCCTCGGGGCTGGAGCCTATGGCGTACATGTCACGGCCGCTGCGGTAGCTGCGCAGGTAGTAGCCGGCGACGACGAGGACGGCTGCCGCGAGCAGGGCGAGGTACGGGACCGCCAGGACTCCGTCGTGGCCGAAGTCGACGAAGCCGTCGGGCAGGGCGTCGGCGGTGATCTGCCGGGACCCGACCCAGATGGAGGCGATCCCGCGGACGATGTAGAGCGTGCCGAGGGTGACGACCAGTGCGGGTACCTTCCCGAAGCTGACCAGAACGCCGTTGAGGAGGCCGAACAGGGCGCCCATGGCGACGGCGAGCAGAACCGCCGTCAGCGGGCTGCCCCCGTTGTGCACATGGTCACCGGCGGCGAAGGCGCTGATGCCGAGCACGGAACCGACGGAGAGATCGACGTTGCGGGTGATCACCACGACGGCCTGTCCGACCGCCACCAGGACCAGGATGGTGGCGTTGAGCAGCAGGTCCTTGATGCCCTGCTCGGACAGGAACCCGCTGTTGGTCAGCTGCGTGACGGCGAGCATGCCCACGAGCACGGCGGCCACGGCCAGTTCGCGGATCTTGAACACCCGGTCGATCAGGCGCTTTCCCGCGGTGGGGCTCGGTGCGGTCGTCTCACGCACCGGCGGAGCGGTCAGGGTCATGCCGCGTTCCCTTCCCGCGTGACCCGCCCGGTGGCGGCCGCCATCACGGATTCCTCGGTGGCCTCGGCCCGGGGTATCGCCGCGGTGATCCGGCCCTCGTGCATCACCAGCACGCGGTCGGCCATGCCGAGGATCTCGGGCAGGTCGGAGGAGATCATCAGTACGGCGACGCCCTGGGCGGCGAGCGAGGACAGCAGGCGGTGGACTTCCGCCTTGGTGCCGACGTCGATGCCTCGGGTCGGCTCGTCCACGATCAGTACCCGGGGCTGTGTGGCGAGCCACTTGGCGAGAACGACCTTCTGCTGATTGCCGCCGGACAGGGTCCCGACGGCGTCGGCGACTCTCGCGTACTTGACCTGGAGCCTGACCGCCCAGTCCACCGCCCTGCTGCGCTCGGCGCGCCGGCTCATCAGTCCGCCCCGCGTGGTGGCGGCGAAACCGGTGAGCCCGATGTTACGTTCGACGGACATGTCCATCACCAGTCCCTGCGCCCTGCGGTCCTCCGGAACCAGAGCCAGACCCGCGGCCATGGCCAGACTGGGTGCCCCCGGCTTGAGCTTCCTGCCGAGCACCTCGACCTCCCCGCCGTCGAACCTGTCGACGCCGAAGACGGCGCGGGCTATCTCGCTGCGGCCGGCCCCGACCAGTCCGGCCAGGCCCACGATCTCACCGCGCCGGACGTCGAAGGACACGTCGGTGAAGACGCCCTCGCGGGTCAGCCGTCGCACGGTGAGCGCGACCTCTCCCACCTCGGTGGCCTGTTTCGGGTAGAGCTCGTCGAGGTCCCTGCCGACCATCCGGCGCACCAGGTCGTCCTCGGACAGGCCGGCCAGTGGCTCACTGCTGATCAGGGCTCCGTCGCGCAGTGTGGTCACCCGCTGGCACAGCTCGAAGATCTCCTCCAGCCGGTGGGAGATGAAGAGCACCGCGGCACCCTGTTCGCGCAGCGTCTCGACCACACCGAAGAGGCGGGCGACCTCGCTGCCGGTGAGGGCCGCGGTCGGCTCGTCCATGATCAGGACGCGGGCGTCGAAGGACAGCGCCTTGGCGATCTCGACGAGCTGCTGGTCGGCGATGGACAGACCGCGGGCCGGCTGGTCGGGGTCGAGGTCCACCCCCAGGCGGCCGAACAGGTCGGCCGTCGCCCGCTTGACGGCCCGGTGGTCGACCCGTCCGAGCGAGCGGGAAGGCTGGCGGCCCACGAAGATGTTCTCGGCGACGGACAGGTCCGGGAAGAGCGTGGGCTCCTGATAGATGACGGCGACACCCGCGTCCCGGGCATCGGCGGGGCCGTGGAACTCGACCGGCTCGCCGTCCAGCAGCACCGTGCCCGTGTCGGGCCGGTGGACACCGGCGAGTGCCTTGATCAGGGTCGACTTGCCCGCGCCGTTCTCGCCGGCCAGGGCGTGCGCTTCTCCCGCGTACAGCCGCAGACTGACTCCGCGAAGGGCACGGACCGCGCCGAAGGACTTGCTCACCCCCGCCAGTGCGAGCACCGGAGTGGTCTCCGGTTCAGGGTGCGTCATTGCATGGCTCCATGGTGTGCCCAAGGTGGTTCGAAGCGGGAGTCGGGGGCGCCATGACGACGATGGACGCCACCCCTCCGCTGGTGAATTGATTCAATGAATGGCCGGGAAGCTAGCCGTGCCGGGCGGTCAGGTCAAGCCGTTCGGCGGGATCCGGCCACACAATCCGCTCACGATCCCCGCCCTCTCTCCTCACTCACCCTTCTGACGTGCGCAAAGAGCGGGCACTCCGCCCCCGGCACCCGCGTACGGCACGATTGGGTAACGGGGCGTCAGGTATTGCCCCCACTCTTGACCTTCCGGTAGTGCGGGATTAGCTTGCCCAGGGCACTGAATCGATTCATTTCAGACTCCCCCACCCCTGCGGGCTCCGCCGTCGGGGCCGCACCCGACACGTGAGGTCGATATGCCTGACATCGCTTCGGTAAAGTCCGCGCTCACCCGGCAGCGGATCGAGACACCCTCCTGGGCGTACGGGAACTCGGGGACCCGGTTCAAGGTGTTCGCGCAGCGGGGTGTCCCCCGCACTCCGCAGGAGAAGCTGGACGACGCGGCCAAGGTGCACGAGTTCACCGGAGTCGCGCCGACCGTGGCGCTGCACATCCCGTGGGACAAGGTCGAGGACTACACGGCTCTGGCCAAGCACGCCGAGGACCGCGGGGTGAGGCTCGGCACGATCAACTCCAACACCTTCCAGGACGACGACTACCGGCTGGGCAGCATCTGCCACCCGCATGCGGCGGTGCGCAGGAAGGCCGTGGACCATCTGCTGGAGTGCGTCGACATCATGGACGCGACCGGTTCCAAGGACCTGAAGCTGTGGTTCGCCGACGGGACGAACTATCCCGGTCAGGACGATGTGCGGTCCCGGCAGGACCGGCTCGCCGAGGGGCTTTCCGAGGTGTACGAGCGGCTCGGCGAGGGGCAGCGGATGCTGCTGGAGTACAAGCTCTTCGAGCCGGCTTTCTACACGACGGACGTACCGGACTGGGGTACGGCGTACGCGCACTGCCTGAAGCTCGGCGAGAAGGCGCAGGTCGTGGTCGACACCGGTCACCACGCGCCCGGGACCAACATCGAGTTCATCGTCGCGACGCTGTTGCGGGAGGGAAAGCTCGGCGGATTCGACTTCAACTCGCGGTTCTACGCGGACGACGACCTGATGGTGGGGGCGGCGGATCCGTTCCAGTTGTTCCGGATCATGTACGAGGTGGTCCGTGGCGGCGGGTTCACCACCGAGGTGGCGTTCATGCTGGACCAGTGCCACAACATCGAGGCGAAGATCCCCGCGATCATCCGTTCCGTGATGAACGTGCAGGAGGCCACGGCCAAGGCACTGCTGGTGGACCGGGCGGCGCTGGGTGAGGCGCAGGCCTCGGGGGATGTGCTGGGCGCCAACGCCGTGCTGATGGACGCGTACAACACGGACGTGCGTCCGCTGCTGCGGGAGGTGCGGGAGGAGTCGGGACTGGACCCCGAGCCGATGGCCGCGTACCGGCGGTCCGGGTGGGCCGAGAGGATCGTCGCCGAGCGGGTCGGTGGGGAGCAGGCGGGGTGGGGGGCGTAGGCGTCCGCCCGGTTCCGTTCGTCGCGGGCCGCGGGTCGGTCGTGTGGCCGATCGCGCCCACGCGGCGGTAGCCGCACACGCCACACGGCCCCGCGCCCTCAGGCACATGCACTCACCCTCTTTCACGTAAGGACTGGACGTTCATGGCAACCCACCCCGAAGCCTCCGCTCTGCTCGCTCGGTCGCACCGGCTCGGTGCCGACCCCCGCAACACCAACTACGCCGGCGGCAACACCTCCGCCAAGGGCACCGGGACCGACCCCGTCACCGGGGGTGACGTCGAGCTGATGTGGGTCAAGGGATCCGGGGGCGACCTCGGGACGCTGACCGAGGCGGGGCTGGCCGCGCTGCGGCTGGACCGGCTGCGGGCGCTCACCGACGTCTACCCGGGTGTCGGGCGCGAGGACGAGATGGTCGCCGCGTTCGACTACTGCCTGCACGGCAAGGGGGGTGCCGCGCCCTCGATCGACACCGCGATGCACGGGCTGGTGGACGCCGCCCATGTGGATCATCTGCACCCCGACTCCGGGATCGCGCTCGCCTGCGCCGCCGACGGGGAGAAACTGACCGCCGAGTGCTTCGGCGACACCGTCGTGTGGGTGCCGTGGCGGCGGCCCGGTTTCCAGCTCGGACTGGACATCGCCGCCGTGAAGCAGGCCCATCCCGAGGCCATCGGGTGTGTGCTCGGTGGGCACGGGATCACCGCCTGGGGGGACACCTCCGAGGAGTGCGAGCGGAACTCGCTGCACATCATCCGCACCGCCGAGACGTTCCTCGCCGAGCGTGGCCGGCCGGAGCCGTTCGGTCCGGTGATCGAGGGGTACGAGGCGCTGCCCGAGGACGAGCGGCGCGAGCGGGCGGCCGCCCTGGCACCGTATGTGCGGGCCGTCGCCTCACAGGACCGGCCGCAGGTCGGGCATTTCGACGACTCCGATGCCGTACTGGACTTCCTGGCCCGCGCCGAACACCCGCGGCTGGCGGCGCTCGGCACCTCCTGCCCGGACCACTTCCTGCGCACCAAGGTCCGGCCGCTCGTCCTCGACCTGCCACCGACCGCGCCGCTCGACGAGACGGTCGCCCGGCTGAAGGAACTGCACACCGCCTACCGCGAGGAGTACGCCGCCTACTACGCGCGGCACGCGGAGCCCGACTCCCCCGCGATGCGCGGCGCCGACCCGGCGATCGTGCTGGTGCCGGGCGTGGGCATGTTCGGCTTCGGCAAGGACAAGCAGACCGCGCGGGTGGCGAGCGAGTTCTATCTCAACGCGATCAACGTGATGCGCGGGGCCGAGGCGGTGTCGACGTACGCGCCGATCGAGGAGTCGGAGAAGTTCCGTATCGAGTACTGGGCGCTGGAGGAGGCCAAGCTCCGGCGGATGCCGAAGCCCCGGCCGCTGGCCACCCGGGTGGCGCTGGTGACCGGTGCGGGCAGCGGGATCGGCAAGGCGATCGCCCGGCGGCTGGCGGCCGAGGGCGCGTGTGTCGTCGTCGCCGATCTGAACGGGGAGAGCGCCGCACGGGTCGCCGAGGAGCTGGGCGGGTCCGACAGGGCCGTCGCCGTGACCGTCGACGTCACGTCCGAGGAGCAGATCGCCGCTGCCTTCAGGGCCGCCGTTCTCGCCTTCGGCGGTGTCGACCTGGTGGTGAACAACGCCGGTGTCTCGATCTCCAAGCCGCTGCTGGAGACGTCCGGGGAGGACTGGGACCTCCAGCACGACATCATGGCCCGCGGTTCCTTCCTCGTCTCGCGCGAGGCGGCCCGGGTGATGGCCGCGCAGCGGCTGGGCGGGGACATCGTCTACATCGCGTCGAAGAACGCGGTGTTCGCCGGCCCGAACAACATCGCCTACTCCGCCGCCAAGGCCGACCAGGCCCATCAGGTGCGACTGCTCGCCGCCGAGCTGGGCGCGCACGGGATCCGGGTCAACGGGGTCAACCCGGACGGCGTGGTGCGCGGTTCCGGGATCTTCGCGGGCGGCTGGGGCGCCGAGCGCGCCGCCGTGTACGGAGTGCCGGAGGAGAAGCTGGGCGAGTTCTACGCCCAGCGGACGCTGCTGAAGCGTGAGGTGCTGCCCGAGCACGTGGCCAACGCCGTGTTCGCACTGACCGGTGGCGATCTCACCCACACCACCGGACTGCACGTCCCGGTCGACGCCGGCGTCGCCGCCGCGTTCCTGCGATGAGCACCTCCGTGCGGTCGTACGCCGCGGTCGACCTCGGCGCGTCCAGTGGACGTGTCATGGTCGGCCGCGTCGGCCCCGACACCCTGGAGCTCACCGAGACCCACCGCTTCCCCAATCGGCCGGTGCGGGTGCCCGAGGGGCTGCGCTGGGACGTCCTGGGGCTGTACGCGGGGGTGCTGGACGGGCTGAAGGGCGCCGGACAGGTCGACTCCGTCGGCGTCGACAGCTGGGCCGTGGACTACGGGCTGCTGGACGCGGACGGGGCGCTGCTCGGCAACCCGGTGCACTACCGCGACAGCCGCACCGACAGGATCGCGGAGAAGGTGTGGGCGACCGTGCCCGCCGGGGAGCTGTATGCGGCGACCGGACTGCAGTACGCCCCGTTCAACACCCTGTACCAGTTGACGGCGGCTCGCGGTTCGGCGCAACTGGCGCAGGCCAGAAGGCTGTTGATGCTTCCGGATCTGCTGACGTACTGGCTCACCGGGGAGCAGGGCACGGAGCTGACCAACGCCTCGACCACCCAGCTGATCGACCCGCGCACCCGGGACTGGGCACACGGGATCGCGGAGCGGCTCGGCATCGACCTGACCCTGTTCGCGCCGCTGCGCCGGCCGGGGGACCCGGCCGGGCTGCTCCGCCCGGAGGTGCTGGAGGAGACCGGGCTGAGCGGGCCGGTTCCGGTGACGGCGGTCGGTTCGCACGACACCGCGTCCGCGGTCGCCGCGGTGCCCGCGGAGGGCGAGCGGTTCGCGTACATCTGCACCGGAACCTGGTCGCTGGCCGGGCTGGAACTGGATGCCCCGGTGCTGACCGAGGAGAGCCGGGCCGCCAACTTCACCAATGAGCTGGGACTGGACGGCACCGTCCGTTACCTGCGCAACATCATGGGTCTCTGGCTGCTCCAGGAGTGCCTGCGGGCCTGGGGCGAGCCCGATCTGGACGCGCTGCTGCGCGAGGCGGCGGACGTGCCGGCGCTGCAGTCGGTGGTGGACGCCGGGGACGCCGCGTTCCTCGCGCCGGGACGGATGCCGGAGCGGATCGCCGCGGCCTGCCGGGAGGCGGGACAGCCGGTACCGGTGTCCCCCGCCGAGGTGACGCGCTGCATCCTCGACTCGCTGGCCCTGGCACACCGCACGGCGGTCGAGGACGCGTCCCGGCTCGCCGGGCAGCCGGTGGACGTCGTGCACATCGTCGGCGGCGGCACCCGCAACGCGCTGCTGTGCCAGCTGACCGCCGACGCCTGCGGGCTGCCGGTGGTGGCCGGTCCGGCGGAGGCGGCGGCCCTGGGCAATGTGCTGGTGCAGGCCCGTGCGCACGGGCTGGTCGGCGACCTCACCGGGATGCGGCGCCTGCTCGCCCGTACCCAGTCACCGACACGGTACGCACCGCGCGGCGGCACACACCGGTGGCGGGCGGCGAAGGCCCGGCTCGCCCGGGACTGACGGGGTCTCCACCACACCCTCGCTCGCGCACTACCCTGCCCTCACCCGAGGATCGAATGCACAAGGAGCCGCGATGCGTGTCGCCCTGTTCCTGACCTGTGTCAACGACACGCTCTATCCGGACACCGGGCGCGCCGTGGTGAGACTCCTGACCCGGCTGGGTGTCGATGTCGACTTCCCGATGGCGCAGACCTGTTGCGGTCAGGCGCATTACAACACCGGGTACCGGCACGAGGCGGAGCCGTTGGCCCGGCACTTCTCCGACGTCTTCGGGGGGTACGAGGCGATCGTGACGCCGTCCGGGTCGTGCGGGGCGATGGTGCGGGAGCTGTATCCACGGATGGGTGAGCGGGCCCGGGCGGAAGGGCGCGGGGACACCCTCGCGGCGACGCTGGCGCCGGTGGTGCCGAAGACGTAAGAGCTCACCGAGTTCCTGGTGGACGTGCTGGGAGTGACGGACGTCGGGGCCTACTACCCGCACAAGGTGACCTACCACCCGACCTGTCACGGGTTGCGCGGACTTGGCCTGGGCGAGCGGCCGCTGCGGCTGCTCAGGGCGGTGAAGGGGCTGGAGCTCGCCGAGTTGCCGGGGGCGGAGGAGTGCTGCGGTTTCGGTGGCACCTTCGCGCTGAAGAACTCCGACGTCTCGGCGGCGATGGGCGCCGACAAGGTGCGCAACGCCGAGTCGACCGGCGCCGAGGTGCTGTGCGCGGCGGACAACTCGTGTCTGATGCACATCGGCGGAACGATGACCAGGCTGCGCACCGGCATGCGGCCGGTGCACATCGCGGAGATCCTGGCGAGCACGGAGGAGGAGCCGGCCGTATGAGCGGGACATTCGTCGGGATGCCCGAGTTTCCCCCACCCACCCACCTTGCGTTTCCGGAGGCGGCCCGGAACGCCGTGCGCGACACCACCCTGCGCGGCAATCTGCGGCACGCCACGCACACCATCCGGGCCAAGCGCGCCAAGGCCGTCGCGGAGCTGTCCGACTGGGCGGAACTCCGGGAGGCGGGCAAACGGATCAAGGATCACACACTCCGTCATCTGGACCGCTACCTGGAGCAGGTGGAGGAGTCGGTGACGGCGGCGGGCGGCACCGTGCACTGGGCCGCCGACGCCGCCGAGGCCAACCGGATCGTGACCCAACTGGTCAAGGAGACCGGTGAGTCGGAGGTCGTCAAGGTCAAGTCGATGGCCACGCAGGAGATCGGCCTCAACGAGGCACTCGAAGCGGAGGGCATCCGCGCCTACGAGACCGATCTGGCCGAGCTGATCGTGCAGTTGGGCAAGGACCGCCCGTCGCACATCCTGGTGCCGGCCATCCACCGCAACCGCGGGGAGATCCGGGAGATCTTCACCCGCGAGATGAGCGAGTGGGGGCGCCCCGCTCCCGAGGGACTGACGGACACGCCCGCCGAACTCGCCGAGGCGGCGCGGCTGCACCTGCGGGAGAAGTTCCTGCGCGCCAGGGTCGGTGTCTCCGGCGCCAACTTCGTGGTCGCCGAGACCGGCACCCTGGTGGTGGTGGAGTCCGAGGGCAACGGGCGGATGTGCCTGACCCTGCCCGAGACGCTGATCTCGGTCGTCGGCATCGAGAAGATCGTGCCGACCTGGCAGGACCTGGAGGTGTTCCTGCAGACCCTCCCCCGTTCCTCGACCGCCGAGCGGATGAACCCGTACACGAGCACCTGGACCGGCACCACCGACGGGGACGGTCCGCGGGCCTTCCATCTGGTGCTGCTGGACAACGGCCGCAGCGACACCCTCGCCGACGAGGTGGGCCGGCAGGCACTGCGCTGCATCCGCTGTTCGGCCTGTCTGAACGTGTGCCCCGTGTACGAGCGGGCCGGCGGTCACGCGTACGGCTCGGTCTACCCGGGGCCGATCGGTGCCATCCTCAGTCCCCAACTCCGGGGCACCCAGAGCGCGATCGACGCGTCCCTGCCGTTCGCGTCGTCGCTGTGCGGGGCCTGCTACGAGGTGTGCCCGGTCGCCATCGACATCCCCGAGGTGCTGGTGCACCTGCGGGAGCGGGTGGTGGAGGGCGGCCGGGTGACGCGGGAGGGCAACACGGTGGTGCTGCGCCCCGCGAAGGGGCACGCCGCGGAGCGGGCGGCGATGCGCGCGGCGCGCTGGGCGTTCTCCCGTCCCGGCGCGCTGCGCGCCGGCCAGCGCATCGCCTCGCGCACCCGTCGTCTCCATCCGCGCACCCTGCCGGGCCCCGGCCGGGCCTGGGGCGCGACCCGGGATCTGCCGCCGGTGCCGGCGGAGCCGTTCCGGGACTGGTGGCAGCGTACGCGGGGCGGCGACGGCGGAAAGGGAGCGGCCGAGTGAGCAGCAGGGAACGGATCCTGGGCCGGGTACGGCGCGCCCTCGCCGACGTACCGCGCGACGACACCCCGTACGGGCGGGCGGTCGCCCGGGACTATCTGAACGAGCACGGTGGGCGCACGGTCGAGGAGACGGTGGACCTTCTCGCCGAGAACCTGGCCGACTACCGGGCGATCGTGCACCGCTGCGACGCGGCCGGGCTGGCCGGCGTCGTCGCCGGGCTGCTCACGGCGCGCGGCGCGTCATCGGTGCTCGTGCCGCCCGGCCTCGACGAGGGCTGGCTCGCCGCGACGGAGGTGACGCGGGTGGCGGACCGGGCGGAGAGCACCCCGCGGGAGCTGGATCGGGTGGACAGCGTGGTGACCGCCTGCGCGGTGGCCGTCGCCGAGACGGGCACCATCGTCCTGGACGGCTCCCCCGACCAGGGACGGCGCCGGATCACCCTGGTCCCCGACCACCACATCTGTGTGGTCCGCGTCCCGGAGCAGGTGGTCTCCTCCGTCCCCCGGGCTCTCGCCCGTCTCGACCCGGCCCGTCCGCTCACGTGGATCTCCGGCCCGTCGGCGACCAGCGACATCGAACTCGACCGGGTGGAAGGCGTACACGGACCGCGCACGCTGGAGGTCGTACTGGTGGGGTGAAGGGACGGCCGCGCACGCTGGGGACACGACTCCGGGTGACCGGGCCGGTCAGTCCGCCTTCGCGTACTCCTGGGCCATCGCGCCCGCGAAGTCGTACACCACGACCTGTTCGTCCCCCACGACCCACGCGTCGTGCCCCGGCGGGCAGACGAAGACGTCGCCGGGGCCGACCTCGCCCTCGGCGCCGTCGTCCATGCGGATGCGCAGCCGGCCCTGGACCACGTAGCCGTTGTGGTGGATCCGGCAGCTCTTCGTCCCCGCGATCGGACCGACGGATTCCGTCCAGCGCCACCCCGGTTCGAAGGTGGCCACGGCGAAGTCCAGCCCTGTCATGTGGACGGCTTCGAGATGCCCCCTGGGGAAATCGCGTCGTTCGTCGGGCTTCTCCAGCATCTTGACCTCGAGCATGCCCCTTCTCCCTTCCGGTCTCCGTCTGCCCCGCACGGCCCCGGCAGGGCCGGGCCCCACCACTTCATCGTCCGCCTGTCCACTCGGAGCCGCCATCCGGGCGAGACGCCCGGCCGCCGTGCGTCAGACGCGCTCGACGGGGATGCCGACCGCGCACGCACCGTGCTCGGTCCGTGCACGGTCCGTTACGGACGTCGGGCGCACGGCACGGGAGAGGATCTCCGCCGCGACGGGAGCGATGTCCGCGAGGGTCCACGCGGACGTCCCCGCGGCGGACCTCGCCGCGGCCGGGCGCGTGCTCGACCTGGTCGTCGAGCGGGCCGGCGCGGAACCGGCGGCCGCGGCCGGCGGCGCGGGGTGGCGGCGCGGGGTGGCGGAATACCGCGCCGTCCGAGTCCGTTGTCCGCCTCGGAGGAGGTCACGAGTGGACACCACGTACTACTACGACCACGGAACACCGGCCGAGCGCTGGGAGCGTGCCGGGATGTTCTTCGACGCCAGGGACTACACCGCCGCCGCGCGCGTCCTGGGCACGCTGGTCGAGGAGGTGCCGGAGCAGACCGGACCGCGGCTGCTGCTGGCGCGCGCCTACTACCACTCGGCCCAACTTCGCCGCGCCGAGACCGAGTTGAAGGTCATCATCGAGCGCGACCCGGTGGAGCACTACGCCCGGCTGATGCTCGGGCGCACGCTCCAGCGGCAGGGACGTGAGGACGAGGCCCGGCCGCATCTGCGCATCGCCGCCGCGCTGGGCGGCGAGTTCGGCGAGGAGTAGACCGTCCGCGGGTGCCCGGCTCCCCCTCCGGGAGCCGGGCACCCGCACCACGGGCCCGCGTCAGCGCACCGCCGTGCCGCCTCCGTACGTCCGCCGCCCCCGCCGGTGGGCGATCTCCCCGAGGACGATGTCGACGGCGAGGAACGCCGCCAGCGGGATGCCGAAGAGCGGGACGAAGTACCCCAGTACCGCGACCGGCGCCAGCAACGGGACGAGGACGTACGGCGGCACGTGCTGCCAGGCTCCTCGTGGGACCGGCCGGCCGAATGCTGAGCCGCGGCCCCGTTGCCACCACATGCGGTAGCCCCAGAGGATCAGCAGGATCAGCGAGAGGGCGAGAATCATCAGCACGATCTGGTTGGGCAGTCCGAACAGGCTGCCGGTGTGCAGGTCGATACCCCAGCGGGTGAGTTTCGCGAGGACCGGGTAGTCGGCGAAGCGCAGGACGTCGGTGACCTCGCCGGTGGTGGGGTCGATGGCGGCCGAGTCCTGCTTCTCGGGCCAGCTGCGCTGCACCTGCCGCACCACGTACGCGGACTTCTCGTCGGCGGGCGGCACGATCTCCACCGGGTTGCCCAGGCCCTCGGCCCGTGCCGCCGCGAGAACCCGGTCCAGGCCGACTCCGTGTGCCGCGTCGCCCGAGGCGCCGCCGGCCGCACCGTGACCCGTGTGTTCACCGGCCGCCTCGGCCGACACCGAGGGGGTTTCCTGGCCGAGCGACGTACGCAGTTCACCGATGTTCGCGCCCGCGTAGGTGGACCAGGTCAGGCCGGTCGCCGAGAGGAACACGAAGCCGATCGCGGCCCAGGCACCCACACCGCCGTGCAGGCCCAGCGTGCGGCGCCGTCCACTGGTGCCGCGCACCCGGCGCAGGGCGCGGCGCCGGGAGAACCAGAGCACCAGTCCGCCTCCCGCGATCACCCACAGCCAGCTGGCCGCGAACTCACTGTAGAGACGGCCCGTTTCACCGAGGTGGAGATCGCGGTGGAACTCGTCGATCCAGGTCCGCAGGGGCAACGCGCCCGTGGAGCCGTACTGTTCGAGCTCGCCGCGCACCTCCCCGGTGTACGGGTCGACGAACACGGCGAGGGTGTGGGCGGGGTCCACGCCCGGTATGCCGGACAGCATCACCCTGGTGGTGGCGCCCGCCTCGGGCGAGGGACGTACGGCGGCGATCGTGCCGTCGGGATGGGCCTCGCGGGCGGCGGCGACCTGGTCGGAGACGGGGAGTTCGCGCTCGCCCACGGGGACGGTCAGCTCATGGCCGTAGACGATCTTCTCCGCCTGGAAGGAGGCGGCGTACAGCAGGCCGGTGAGGGCTGCGACGAGGAGGAAGGGCGCCACCACCACGCCCGCGTAGAAGTGCAGGCGTAGGACGAGGGGGCGTAAGGCGGCCCATGCGCTCTTCGCATGTGCGGGAGCGGGGGGTTGGGGTGCCTCGTCCTTGATGGTCGAGGGAGCGGTGGTCATCGGTGGGGTTCTCCCGGGGACGTCTGGGCGGGCATGTGGTGCAGTAGTCGGGGCGGCGGACCGTCGGGTTCCCGGGAGGGTGTGTGACCTGTGACACACGCACGAGGCGTGCGATCCTGACCGGATGGAAATTCCGGACAATCGCGCACCCTTGGCCGAGCGGGTCGAGCAACTGCTCGCCGTGGAGGGGCCGTTGCCCATCGTCTCGGCCGGTGACCCGGTGCTGCGCGGCGGCAGTGAGCCCTACGACGGTCAACTGGAGCCCGCTGTGCTGACCCGGTTCGTCGAGGCGCTGCGTCTCACCATGCACGAGGCGCCGGGGGTCGGGCTGGCGGCGCCGCAGGTCGGGGTGGGACTGCGGATCGCGGTGATCGAGGATCCGGCGCCCGTTCCCGAGGAGGTGCGCCTCGTGCGCGGGCGGGTCCCGCAGCCGTTCCGGGTGCTGGTGAATCCCGCGTACGAGCCGGTCGGCTCCGGGCGTGCCGCCTTCTTCGAGGGGTGCCTGAGCGTACCGGGGTACCAGGCGGTGGTGGCGCGAGCCGCACAGGTGCGGCTGACCGGGCAGGACGAGCACGGGCGCCCGCTGGACGAGGTGTTCACCGGCTGGCCCGCCCGGATCGTCCAGCACGAGACGGACCACCTCGACGGCACGCTGTACCTCGACCGGGCCGAGCCGCGCTCGCTGTCCACCCATCAGGCCGCGGCGGAGTACTGGGCGCAGCCGACGCCGGAGCGGGCGGCGCGGGCGCTGGGCTTCGAACTGCCCCGGGCGCATTGACCCGTGAGCTCCGCCCGGCACGGTGGCCCGGACCCGGGCGGCACGGCGGCCCAGGAGGCGCCCCTGCCCCGTACCGCGGGCCGTCAATGTCCGGCGGGCATCGGACGGCAGGCGTCAGGCGGGCAGCAGACAGCGGGCACCGGCCGTCGCCCGGCGGACATCATCCAGTCGGCGTCGGGCGGCGTCGGGCGGGCGGCGCACAGCGTGAGGCAGCGCGCGTCACCCACGCGGGCAGCGCACACCGTCAGGCAGGCCGCCGTCGGCGAGCGGGGGGTTCGCCGCGGGCCGGCGCGCGCCAACAGGGCCTGTCCGGCTCGGTCGTGCCAAAGACACGGGTCCGGCACGCCCGCCCCGCGCCGGCAGGAGCCGTTGGTTTTCTCCGGCTTGATCCGCCGGACCGGCTCGGCGCCGGTCGCCCCACAGCCGGCCGGTTCAGGCGTCCCGGTACGCCTCCAGCAGGCGCAGCCACACCTCGCTGATCGTCGGGTACGACGGGACCGCGTGCCAGAGCCGGCCGATCGGGACCCGGGCGGCCACCGCGATGGTCGCCGAGTGGATGAGTTCCCCGACGCCGGGGCCGACGAGGGTGAGGCCGCGAAGGGTCTCGTCGTCGAGGTCGACGACCATGCGGGCGCGGCCCCGGTAACCGTCGACGTAGAGGCCGGCACCGGCGACGGTGGACAGGTCGACGTCGACGGCGCGGACGCGGTGGCCCGCCCGTTCCGCCTCGGCCAGGGAGAGGCCGACGGCAGCCGCCTCCGGGTCGGTGAAGACGACCTGGGGCACTGCGGCGTGGTCGGCGGTGGCGGCGTGCGCACCCCAGTCCTCGGTGTGCACGGGCCCTCCTGCCGCCCGGGCGGCGATGGCGGCGCCCGCGATCCGGGCCTGGTACTTGCCCTGGTGGGTCAGCAGGGCCCGGTGGTTGGCGTCGCCGACGGCGTACAGCCAGTCGTGCCCGCTGACCCGCAGACTGTCGTCGACCGCGAGCCAGGAACCGGGCTCCAGGCCGATCGTCTCCAGGCCGATGTCGTCGGTGCGCGGCGCGCGTCCGGTGGCGAAGAGGATCTCGTCGGCCTCGATCCGGTCACCGCCGTCGGTGACGACGTGGACCGTGCCGTTCTCCCTGGTCACCGACTGCACCGAGGTACCGGTGCGGATCTGCGCGCCGGCCTCGGTGAGGGCTTCGGCGACCAGTTCCCCGGCGAAGGGCTCCATGCGTGCGAGCAGGCTCCTGCCGCGGACGAGGAGGGTGACCCGCGAGCCGAGCGCCTGCCAGGCGCAGGCCATCTCGGTGGCGACGACTCCGCCGCCGACCACTACCAGCCGGCCGGGCGCCGACCGGGCGCTGGTGGCCTCCCGGCTGGTCCACGGTCGGACCTCGGCGAGGCCGGGCAGGTCGGGCAGCCGGGTGCGGCTGCCGGTGCAGACGGCGATGGCGTGCCGGGCGGTGAGGAGGCGCTCCTCCCCGTCGGAGCCGGTGACGGTGACGGCGCGCGGACCGGCGAGCCGTCCGTGTCCGCGGTACAGGTCGGCCCCCGTGCCCGCCAGCCACTGGACCTGGCCGTCGTCCTTCCAGTGGGAGGCGTACTCGTCGCGGTGGGCGAGTACGGCGGCGGTGTCGAGGGGCCCCTGGACCGCCTGTTTCAGGCCCGGGGTGCGGCGGGCGTCGGCCCGGGTGATGACCGGGCGCAGCAGGGCCTTGCTGGGTGAACACGCCCAGTACGAGCACTCGCCGCCGACCAGCTCGCTCTCCACGACCGCGGTGGCGAGCCCCGCGGCGCGGGTGCGGTCCGCGACGTTCTCGCCCACGGGCCCGGCTCCGAGCACCACGACGTCGTAGGCGAGTGCTTCCGGTTGCGTCGATCGCGATTCCGTCATGGCGTCAGTCTGGTGGGTGGTGTGCTCGGTGGCCACATGGGTAGGGGCGCGGAATACGTGCCCGGCAGGACGCGTTGTGCCGACGGCCCGCCCCCACCAGGAAGAGGGAAACACGCCATGAGCAGCACCGTGGAGCTCACCAAGGAGAACTTCGACCAGATGGTCACGGACAACGAGTTCGTGCTGATCGACTTCTGGGCGGCCTGGTGCGGTCCCTGCCGTCAGTTCGCACCCGTGTACGAGAAGGCGGCGGAGGAGAACCCGGACCTGGTGTTCGGCAAGGTGGACACGGAGGCGCAGCCGGAGCTGGCCGCGGCCTTCGGGATCCAGTCGATCCCCACGCTGATGATCGTGCGTGACCAGGTGGCCGTGTTCGCCCAGCCGGGGGCCCTGCCCGAGGCCGCGCTGACGGACGTCATCGGACAAGCCCGCAAGCTGGACATGGACGATGTCCGCAAGCAGGTCGCCGAGCAGCAGGCGCGGCAGGGCGGGGCGCCGGACGCCGGCGCCTGACCCCGCGGCCCGCGGCCGCCGGGAGCAGCCCTAGAACGGGTACCGTGCCACGTCCGAGCGCACCGTGATCCACCGCAGGTCGGTGAAGGCCTCCAGGTTGGCGTCGCCGCCGAAGCGGGAGCCGGTGCCGGATGCGGCGATCCCGCCGAACGGGGCGACGGCCTCGTCGTTCACGGTCTGGTCGTTGATGTGGGCGATGCCCGTCGGGATGCGGTCGGCGAGGTCCAGGCCGCGGGCCGGATCCCCCGTGACGATGCCGAGGGAGAGTCCGTAGGGGCTGGCGGTGGCCAGCGCGACGGCCTCGTCGGTGGTGGCGAAGGACCGTACCGGAGCCACGGGACCGAAGACCTCCTCCGTGTAGGCGGGGGTGAGGTCGTTCGTGTCGGCGAGGACCGTGGGCCGGTAGAAGAGCCGGTCGTGGCTGCCGCCGGCGGCGAGCTTGGCGCCCGAGGCCGTGCTGGCCTCCACCAGGCCGTGGACCTTGCGCAGCTGGCCGCGGTCGATGAGCGGGCCCAGATGGACCTGCTCCCGGTGCGGGTCGCCGACGGCGAGGGAGTCCGCCTTGGCGGCCAGCCGGTCGACGTACTCGTCGTACAGCGAGGCGTGGACCAGGTGCCGTCCGGCCGTCATGCAGATCTGGCCCTGGTGGAAGAAGGAGCCCCAGGCGGCCGTCGAGATCACCGCGTCGAGATCGGCGTCCTCCAGCACGATGAGCGCGGAGTTGCCGCCCAGTTCCAGGTGTGCCCGCTTCAGATGGCGGCCGGCGGCCTCCCCGACGGCGCGGCCGGCGCCGGTGGAGCCGGTGAAGGAGATGACGGGGATGTGCGGGTCGGCGACCAGGGCCTGACCGACGTCCGCTCCCCCCGGCAGGACGTGCAGCAGGTCCTCGGGCAGCCCCGCCTCGGCGAACACCGCGGCGAGCGCCAGCCCGCCGCAGACCGCGGTGCGGGGGTCCGGCTTGAGAACCACCGCGTTGCCGAGCGCCAGAGCGGGCGCGACGGAGCGGATGGACAGGATCAGGGGCGCGTTGAACGGGGCGATCACTCCCACCACGCCCACCGGCACCCGTCGGGTGTACGACAGCCGGGGCTCCTCGGTCGGCAGTACCTGGCCGGGCGGGCGGGAGGCGAGGGCGGCGGCCTCGTAGCACTCCTGGGCGGCCACATGGAGTTCGAAGTCGGCCTTGCCGGGGATGCTGCCGGCCTCACGGACGAGCCACTCCCGCAGCTCGGCGTGGGCGGTGAACAGGTCACCGGCCTTGCGGAGCACTCCGGCGCGGACGAAGTGCGGGGCCTTCGCCCACGCGGTCTGTGCGGCGCGGGCGGCCTCCGCGGCGGCCTCGACGTCCTCGGCGGTGGCGAGGGTGACGGTGCCGAGGGCGTCACCGGTGGCGGGTTCGGTGACGGTGTGTTCGGGTCCCGTGAGCGGTCGGGACTGCCGGGTCGTACGGTCGAGCAGCGTCATGAGGGCTCTCCGATCGCGGGCGCGGACATCCGTCCGCGTACCCAGGTTGGTGGAGCGCAGCATCCTTGGTGCCGGCCCCGGCGAAGAGATCGCGACCTCTTCGCCGGCCCGCCGTCTCCCACGGTGTCAGCTGGACTCGCGCCGCACCACCGATGCGCCGAGCATCTTGTGCGCCTCGGGTGCCGCGGCCGGGTCGCGCACCGCGCGGTCGATCAGTCCGGCCAGTTCCCGGCCGGTCGGCAGTTCGAGGTGGACGGTGCTCAGCCGGGGCCGCAGGAGCCGGCCGAGCATGAGGTTGTCGGCGCCGACCACGGCGGCCTCCTCGGGAATGCGGACGCCCTCGTCCTGCAGCGCGCGCATCAGCAGCATCGCGTACTCGTCGTTGTACGTGAACACGGCGTCGAGGCCGAGACCGCGCCAGCGGGCGGCGAGCCGGGCGGCGGCCCCCTCGTCGTACGCGAGGGGCAGCTCGGTGACCGTGGCGTCGGTGCCGAGCAGGGCGGCGCGCACCCCGGCCAGCCGGGGCGCGGAGAACGCCTCCAGGCCGGGCTCACGCGGGACGACCACGCCGATCCGGCGTCGGCCGCGGCCGACGAGGTGGGCGCCCGCGCTGTGGCCGACCACGTCGTGGTCGATGAGCAGGGCGTGTGCGCCCTCGACGCGCTCGGGGCCGAGGGTGACGACGGCCCGGGCCCCGGAGCGTTTGAGCACCTCCACACCGCGCGGGCCGAGTCCCGAGCCGGGGACCAGCACCGCCACCGGCCGCAGTTCCGCCCAGGCGCGGGCGGCCTCGTCGTCGTGCAGGCCGACGGTGCCGTACTGCACGACCGTGTAGTCCAGGCGGGCGAGGGCGCCCTGGAGCTCGGTGATGAACTGGCTGTAGAGCGGGCCGACGGGGAAGGCGGGCGCGGGCATCAGGACCATACGGCTGTGGCCCGCCCGCAGGGTGCGGGCCGCGGCGTGCGGCACGTACCCGAGTTCCCTGGCGGCCTCGCGGACCCGGTGCCGGGTGGGTTCGCTGATCCGGACGGCGCCGGCGTTGTTCAGGACGTAGGAGACGGTCGCGCGCGAGACGCCGGCCAGGCGGGCCACATCGGCGCTCGTGGGAACGGAGCGCGAGGACGAGGGGGACGCGGGCGCGGGTGGGTTCGTTATCTGCACCATGACGTACGGCATCCTCGCAGAAGCGGTAACGGGCCTTGCCGCCGGGGGAGTTGGGAATGCCTCCGGAGTTCCGCAGGGTCGGCCGGGACCGTCGGCCGGAGTTCGGCGCCGAGCCCGTCAGCCGGTGTTCGCGGCGCCGGTGATCCGGTCGACCAGGTCCGTCCACGCGGTTTCCAGCCGCTCCACGGGCATGCCGCACTGGCGGATCAGATGGTGGAACAGAGCGGGGTCGAGCTGGGCCATCAGCGTGTAGGCCAGGACCTCGCAGTCCGTGTCGGGGACCGCCTCGCGCAGCAGCAGCGTGACGTGATGACGCAGGACGCGACGGGGGGCGACGGTGAAGCGGCGTCCGGGGTCCGCCTCGGCGGCCAGCTGCAGTTCCAGTTCGTCGGCGGTGCGGCGCAGCATGGCGAGGCCGAACGCCCGCAGCCGCTCGACCGGGGGCGCGCCAGGACCGAGCGGCGGGGGACCGCCGAGAAAGGCGGCCTGGAACTTCTTCTCCGAGTGGTCGAGGAGCGCCGTGAGCAGTCCCGTGCGGTCGCCGAAGCGACGGAAGACCGTCCCCTTGCCCACGCGGGCGGCCGCCGCCACCTCCTCCATGGTGATGCAGTCGGCGCCGCGCTCGGCGACGAGCAGGGCGGCCGCCTCCAGAAGCCGGGCGCGGTTGCGTGCGGCGTCGGCGCGCAGGCAGGGCTCGTCGGCATCGGCGCCGAGCTGAAGCAACTCCTGCGACGGACCGGGCTCCTGGGGTGTCGGGACATGCGGTGTCGCGGCGGACATGAAGCCAGCGTAAAGCATCGGGAAGAAACTGGACCCTGGTCCGGTTGGGCTGCTAGAAAGGAAAAACGGACCCAGGTCCGGATTCTTGATTCCCGTGTTCCAGCCCCCCTCAGGAGTTCTCCATGTCTGTTCGCATCCTCGCCCTCGTCGGCAGCCTCCGCGCCGGTTCGCACAACCGCCAGCTCGCCGAGACCGCGGTCAAGCTCGCTCCTGCGGGTGCCGACGTGGCGCTCTACGAGGGACTGGCGGAGATCCCCTTCTACAACGAGGACATCGATGTCGAGGGCGGTGTCCCGGACGCCGCCGCCAAGCTGCGTGCCGCCGCCGCCGACGCCGACGCGCTGCTGCTCTTCACGCCCGAGTACAACGGCACGATCCCGGCCGTCCTGAAGAACGCCATCGACTGGCTGTCCCGTCCGTTCGGCGCCGGGGCCATCGGCGGCAAGCCGGTCGTCGTCGTCGGCACCGCCTTCGGCCAGTACGGCGGCGTCTGGGCCCAGGACGAGGCGCGCAAGGCCGTGGGGATCGCCGGCGGCCGGGTGATCGAGGACATCAAGCTGTCCATCCCCGGTTCGGTGACCCGCTTCGCCGCGACCCACCCGGCCGACGACACCGAGGTCACCGAGCAACTGACCGAGGTCCTCACCCGCCTGCACGGTCTCGCCGACCAGCCGTCGGCCGCCTGACGCGTCCCGCGGCAGCCGGGGCACTCACACCGGCCCCGGGTGAAACCGGACCCCGGAGGACACCACGCACCGGGGGCCGCCCTGACCGCGGTCCCCCACCCCGGCGCGGGCCTCCGGTCCCGCACGCCGCTCCCGGCTCCGTCACGCCGGACCGGGCCCGCGCCGGAGCGCGAGGGCCCGATCGCCTTGGTCCGGGAGGCCGCCGGTGCGTGGCCCGGCGGCCTCCCGGACCGAGCAGAGCGGGAATCGGAAGCCGCCGGAGGGCGTGAGCCCGGCGGCTTCCCACCCCCTCGGCGGGTACGCCTCGGCATAAGGGCCACAGCCGCTCCCGGTCCTGCGGTGAAACCGGACATCACACGCCGACCGGCGGCCTGCGGGCCGGGGGCGGGGGCATGGCCCCATCGGGGCACGATCGCCCCGGCCCGGCCCCGCCTCCGAGCCCACCGGGAAAGACCCCGCGCCCCCGCCCGGCACCGCCATCCACTCCAAACCCCGCGAACCGGTCGCGAACCGCCACCGCCTCCGCCGCCGAGCCCGCCGGGAAGCCTCCGCGCCCCCGCCCAGCCGGTCCCGCGGCGCGGCCGCATCCGCATCCGGTCTTCGCTCACACGGTCGCCAGCACGTTCCGCCCGTCGCGGTGGATGGGCGTGCCCGACTCCGTCAAGGGTGCCCCCGTACCCCCGCGGCGGGACGCGACGATCTCCGCCGCGATGGACAGGGCCGTTTCCTCCGGGGTGCGGGCGCCGAGATCGAGACCGATCGGCGAGCGGAGGCGGGACAGTTCCCGCTCCCCCACGCCCTCCTCGCGCAGGCGGCGTGCGCGGTCGGTGTGGGTGCGGCGGGAGCCGAGCGCCCCGACGAACGCCACCGGCAGATCCAGGGCCACCTTCAGCAGCGGTATGTCGAACTTCGCGTCGTGGGTGAGAACGCACAGCACCGTACGCGCGTCGGTCGGAGTGTTCGACAGGTAGCGGTGCGGCCAGTCGACCACGATCTCGTCGGCCTGCGGAAACCGGGCACGGGTGGCGAAGAGCGGCCGGGCGTCGCAGACGGTGACGTGGTAGCCGAGGAACTTGCCCGCCCGCACCAGTGCCGCCGCGAAGTCGATCGCCCCGAAGACGATCATGCGGGGCGGCGGCTGCGAGGCCTCGACGAAGAGGGTCACCCCGGTGAGCCGGGAGGAATCTCCCCCCTGCGGAGTCCGGGGGGACCCCCTTCTCGCGCCGCTCGCCGGGACGACCACCGTTCCGGTACGGCCCGCGTCCAGCAGGGCACCCGCCGCGTCGGCCGCCGACCGGTCCAGCTCCGCGCTCCCGCCGAGGCCGCCTTCGTACGATCCGTCCGGGCGTATGAGGAGAGCCCCGCCGAGGAATTCCGCCGGGCCCTCGACGACCCGGACCAGCGCCGCCGGCTCACCCCGTTCCGCGGCCGACAGCGCCGCCCGCAGCACGGGCCGGGCGGAGGCCCGCGCGAGAACCGGGGTGACCATGATGTCGATCACCCCACCGCAGGTCAGACCCACCGCGAAGGCGTCCTCGTCGCTGTAGCCGAACCGTTCGACACGGGTCACGCCGTCCTGGAGCGCCCGGACACACAGCTCGTACACCGCACCCTCCACACAACCGCCGGAGACCGATCCGACCACCGTGCCGTCTCTGTCGACGGCGAGCGCGGCACCAGGGCCGCGCGGTGCGCTGCCGCTCGCGGACACCACCGTGGCCACGGCGAACTCCCGGCCCTCGGTCAGCCGGCTGCGCAGCTCACCGGCGATGTCAAACACGAGGACCGCCCGCCGACAGCACCCGGTCCGGACGGATGGGCAGCCTCCGGTGGCGTACGCCGGTCGCGTGCCGGACCGCGTTCGCGACGGCCGCCGCCGCGCCCACGATGCCGACCTCGCCGATGCCCTTGATCCCGACCGGGTCGTCGGGGTCCGGGTCGTCCAGCCAGTCCGCCTCGACCGCCGGTACGTCGGCGTGGCTCGCCACGTGGTAGCCGGCCAGGTCGGCGCTGTGGAGACCGCCCGAGACGCTGTCGCGCACCGCCTCCTCGTGCAGGGCCATGGAGATGCCCCAGATCATGCCGCCGACGAGCTGGTTACGGGCGGTGAGCGGGTTGACGATCCGGCCCGCGGCGAAGATGCCGAGCATCCGGCGCACCCGTACCTCGCCCGTGGTGACGTCCACGGCGACCTCGGCGAACTGTGCCCCGTAGGAGTGCCGTTCCTTCTGGGGCAGGGCCCCGACGGCGGCGGTGGTGTCGGAACGCGCCGTGATGCCCTCCGGCGGCACGGTGCCGCCCGGAACGAGCCGCTCCCGCAGTTCCCCGGCGGCGGCCGTGACCGCCCAGGCCCACGAGCGGGTGCCCGCCGAGCCGCCGGCGATCATCGCCGGGCCGAAGTCGCTGTCACCGATGTGCACCCGCACCCGCTCCACCGGCACCCGCAGCGCGTCGGCGGCGACCAGGGTGAGCGCCGTGCGGGCCCCGGTGCCGATGTCGGCCGCCGAGATGCGCACGGTGAAGGTGCCGTCCGGCTCGGCCGTCACCGCCGCGGTCGAGGGCATGGCCATCGCGGGGAAGGAGGCCGCGGCCGTGCCCGTGCCGAGCAGCAGGCGTCCCTCGCGGCGCACGCCGGGGCGTGGGTCGCGGCCGGCCCAGCCGAAGCGGCGGGCGCCTTCGCGGAAGCAGCCGGCGAGGTCGCGGCCGGCGAACGGCAGCCCGGATATCGGGCCCAGCTCCGGCTCGTTGCGCAGCCGCAGCTCGATCGGGTCGATCCCGCACCGCTCGGCCAGCTCGTCGAGCGCGCACTCCAGGGCGAACGAGCCCGGCGCCTCACCCGGGGCGCGCATCCAGGTCGGGGAGGGCACGTCCAGCCGTACGGCCCGGTTCTCCGTGTGGTGGGCGTCGGCGTCGTACAGGGTCCGCGCCACGGCCGCGCCCGGTTCGACGAACTGCCAGACCGTCGATGTCCGGCTGAGCGAGCGGTGGTCCAGGGCGCGCAGCCGGCCATCGGGTTCCGCACCGAGCCGGATCCGCTGGATGGTGGGGCTGCGGTGGCCGGTGAGCGAGAACATCTGACGGCGGGTCAGCACGACGCGGACCGGGCGCCGCAGAGCGGTGGCGGCCATCACGGCGGACACCTGGTGGGCGCGTACGCCCTTGCTGCCGAAGCCGCCGCCGATGTGCTCGGAGCGCACCCGCACGGCGGACGCGTCCAGCGAGAACATCCGCGCGAGTTCGTCGGCGACCCAGGTGGTGCCCTGGTTGGAGTCGACGACCTCGAGCCGGCCACCGTCCCACAGGGCGGTCGCCGCGTGCGGCTCCATCATGGCGTGGTGCTCTTCGGGCGTGGTGTACTCGACGTCCACCAGATGGGCACAGGCGGCGAGTTCGGCCTCCAGGTCGCCCTTCTCCGCCAGGGCGGGCAGATGTCCGTCGACGGGTTCGGCGTCGGGGCGGCCGACGGCGAACGCGATGTCGTGCGGCTCCTGTTCATAGGTGACGACCAGGGCCTCGGCGGCCTCCCGGGCCTGCTCCGACGTCTCGGCGACGACCAGGGCGACGGGCCAGCCGGCGTGCGGGACACGGTCGTTCTGGAAGACCGCGGCCGTCGGGTCCGGGAGCGCGCCCAGCATGCCGACGTAGTCGGTCTCCAGCCGCGGGGCGTTCCCGTGGTGCAGGACGGTGAGCACGCCCGCCATGTCCAGGACCGGTCCGGTTTCGACGGACACGATCCGTCCGCGGGCGACGGTGGACAGCACCAGCCAGCCGTGGGCGAGACCGGTGAAGGGGATGTCGCCGGCGTAGCGGGCGGCGCCGGTGACCTTGTCCCGGCCTTCGACGCGGGTGTGCGCGGTGCCGACCGCGCCCGTGGTCGGCGCACCGGTCGTCAGCGTGGTCATCGAGCCACCTCCTCGGCGAGTTCGGACAGTACGGTCACCACGAGGTTGCGCATGAGGGTCACCTTGTAGGCGTTGTCGGGCAGCGGCCTGGCGGCCGCGAGTTCGGCGTCCGCGGCCGCGGCGAAGTACTCGGCGGTCGCCGGGGCACCGGTCAGGACGCGTTCGGCGGTACGGGCCCGCCAGGGCCGGGAGGCGACCGCGCCGAGGGCGAGACGCGCGTCGCACACGACGCCGTCCGCGATGTCGAGGGCGGCGGCGACCGAGCCGATCGCGAAGGCGTACGAGGCCCGTTCACGGACCTTGCGGTAGCGGGAGCGGGCGGCGACCCGGGCGGGCGGCAGGGTGACGTGGGTGATGAGCGCGCCGGGCGGCAGGACGGTCTCCCGGTGCGGGGTGTCACCGACCGGCAGGTAGAAGTCGGTCAGGGGCGACTCCCCCGGCCCGTCGGCGGCTTCGTACGAGACGACCGCGTCGAAGGCGGTGAGCGCCACGCCCATGTCGGAGGGGTGGACGGCCACGCAGTGGTCGGAGGCGCCGAGGACCGCGTGGTTGTGGTGCTCACCGCCCTCGGCGGCGGGACAACCGCTGCCGGGCACACGCTTGTTGCAGGGCCTGGTCACATCGGTGAAGTAGCCGCAGCGGGTGCGCTGGAGCAGATTGCCGCCGACGGTGGCCATGTTGCGCAACTGTCCGGAGGCGCCGGCCAGTACGGCCTGGGTGAGGGCCGGGTAGCACTCGCGGATCCCAGGGTGTACGGCGAGGTCGCTGTTGGTGACGGTGGCACCGATGCGCAGTCCGCCGTCGTCGGCCGGTTCGATCCGGTCGAGCGGGAGAGAGCGGACGTCGACGAGCCGGGCCGGGCGTTCCACGCCCGTCTTCATCAGGTCGACGAGGTTGGTGCCGCCGCCGAGGTAGCGGGCCTCGGGGCCGGCGCCGAGCAGCGCCACCGCTCCGGAGACGTCGTCGGCGCGCCGGTAGTCGAACTCCCTCATGCGGCGGCCTCCACGGCCTCGGTACGGGTCCCGGCGGCGGCGCGGGCGACGGCCTGGACGATCTGCCCGTAGGCGCCGCAGCGGCACAGGTTGCCGCTCATGCGCTCCCTGATCTCCTCGGGCGTCAGGGGTGGCGGCCCCGCCGGTGGCCGTACGTCCTCGGTGACGGCGCTGGGCCAGCCGGCGGCGTGCTCCTCGATGAGGGCGATCGCCGAGCAGATCTGGCCGGGTGTGCAGTAACCGCACTGGAACCCGTCCAGCTCGAGAAACGCCTGCTGCACGGGGTGCAGCCGGTCCCCCTCGGCCAGGCCCTCCACGGTGGTGATCTCGCGCTGGTCGGAGGCGACGGCCAGTTGCAGACAGGACACGCTGCGGCGGCCGTCGACCAGGACGGTACAGGCGCCGCACTGCCCCTGGTCACAGCCCTTCTTGGTGCCGGTCAGGTCGAGCCGCTCACGCAGAGCGTCGAGCAGGGTGGTGCGGTGGTCGACGGACAGCGTGTACTTCTCGCCGTTGATGTTCAGGGTGACGGTGCTGGACGTCGAGGGAGCCATGAGCAGCCTTCTTTCAGGGGCTCTGCGGGATCTGGAAGACGGACGGGTCGATGACGTGGGGCCTCGGGGGGTGAGCTGTACGCGGCAGGCGGCGTTCGGGAGCATGTGGGGGGCCGGGAACGCCGGTCGTCGACGCATGCCACGGCCGCCCGGGGTCCACCGATACGATGGACTCGAAGCGGACAGCTGTCCGTTACCGAAAACGTAGTGGACAGTCGTCCGGTTAACAAGGACGGGTTTCGGCCACGGCCCGTGAGGAGGACGAGTGGGGCATCAGAAGGACGTATCCCGGCGCGCGGAGGCACCTCAGCGTGCGGACGCCCAGCGCAACCGGGAGCGCATCCTGGAAGTGGCGCTGACCGAACTGACGCGCTCGGCGGACACGCCACTGAGCGTGATCGCCAAGAAGGCCTGCGTCGGGCAGGGCACGTTCTACCGGAACTTCCCCAGCCGCGAGGCACTCGTCCTGGAGATCTACCGGCACGAGATGCGACAGGTCGCCGACAGCGTGGAGGAGTTGCTGACCAGCCGGGAGCCGGACCGCGCGCTGCGCGAGTGGATGGACCGGCTGACCCGGTTCGCGATGACCAAGGCCGGACTGGCCGACGCCCTGCGCCAGGCCACCAGCGGGCCGGGGAGCCCCGAGAAGCCGCCCCACAACTCGCTGGTCGAGGCGACCGGACTCCTGCTGCGCCGCTGCGAGGAAGCCGGGGCCATCCGCCCGGGGATGACCGCGGACGACCTCGTCCTGGCCATGGGCGGCCTCTGGCAACTCGACCCCGCCGACGACTGGCAGCCGCGCGCCACCCGGCTGTTGGACCTCATCATGGACGGCCTGCGCGTGGGGGCACCCGGACGGTAGGGCCCGGCGGACGCCGCGCGCACGGGGCCGGGCCAAGTTTCCGCGCGAGCGGGCGGGCGCGGACACCCGGCCGGCGCCCGCGCACGGCCGGGCCGGTGGGTGACCCGGACGGGCAGTGGGTGACCCGGACGGGGCAGCCGTTGACAGGCGGCTCGCCCGGGCCGTACTAATCGAAGCCGGTGATCGGAGCCGGAGCAGGCGAGGAGGCGTGGACGTGCACGGACTCCCCTTGTCCGGGGTGACGGTGGTCAGCGTGGAGCAGGCGGTGGCGGCGCCCTACGCCACCCGGCAGCTGGCCGATCTCGGCGCACGCGTGATCAAGGTGGAGCGGCCGGGCGAGGGCGACTTCGCCCGGCGGTACGACACGACCGTCCACGGCCACTCCAGCTACTTCGTGTGGCTCAACCGCTCCAAGGAATCCCTCACCCTGGACCTGAAGGATCCCCGGGGCCTGGCCATCCTGCGCCGGCTGCTGGAGGACGCCGATGTGTTCGTGCAGAACCTCGCACCGGGCGCCGCCGACCGGCTCGGTCTGGGGACCGCGGAACTCACCCGCCGCCACCCCCGGCTGATCCCCTGCACCGTCTCCGGCTACGGCACCAGCGGCCCGTGGGCCGACCGCAAGGCGTACGACCTGCTGATGCAGTGCCAGACGGGCCTGGTGTCCCTGACCGGGACGCCGGAGGGGACCGCCCGTACGGGGATCTCCGTCGCCGACATCGCCGCCGGGATGTACGCGTACAGCGGCGTGCTCACCGCGCTGTACACCCGCGCCACGACCGGCACGGTCCATCCGGTGGAGGTGTCCCTGTTCGAGGCGCTGGCCGAGTGGATGGGCCAGCCCGCCTACTACACCCGCTACGGCGGCGCCCAGCCGCCGCGTCTGGGCACCCAGCACGCCACGATCGCCCCCTACGGGACCTACCGGGCCGCCGACGGCCGTGAAGTGCTGTTCTCCATCCAGAACGAACGGGAGTGGGCGGCCCTGTGCGCCCGGTTCCTCGGCCGGCCGGAGCTCACCGACGATCCGCGGTTCGCGACCGGCTCCGACCGCGTGGCACACCGCGACGAGCTGAACGCGATCGTCGCGGAGCGTTTCGCCCGCGACGACGCCGGGCAGCTGCTGAAGGATCTGGAGGCGATCGGCATCGCCTGCGCCGGGGTCAACGACGTCGACGCGTTCCTCGGCCATCCGGTGCTCGCGGCACGCGACCGCTGGCGTGAGGTGGCGGTACCGGGCGCGACGGTGGAGGCGCTGCTTCCGCCCGCCGACCTGGCGGGCGTGCCGGCCCGTATGGACCCGGTGCCGGCCGTGGGCGAGCACACGGAGGCGATCCTGACGGAACTGGGCCACGGTCCCGAGGAGATCGAGGTCCTGCGCGCGGACTCCGTGATCTGAGCAGGTGACCCCGCGCCTACGTCTGCCGCTCCCGCAACGCCCCCAGCACGTCCTCGTCCGTCAGCTGGTCGAACGTCTCGTACCACTGGCCGACGGCCATGAACGCGGCCGGCTCGTACAGACACACCACCTCGTCGGCCTCGCCGCGCATCAGCGCCACGCCCTGCGGCGCCCCGACCGGGACGGCCAGCACGAGATACCCGGGCTCCCGCGCGCGCAGGGCGCGCAGCGCGGCGCGGGCGGTGGAGCCGGTGGCCAGTCCGTCGTCCACGACGATCACGGTCCGCCCGCGCACCTCGGGAGGAGGCCGGCCCCCTCGGTAGAGCCGTTCGCGGCGGCGCACTTCGGCACGCTCACGCTCGACGACGGGCGCGAGGTCGGACTCGCTCAGGCCCAGATGGCGCAGGGCGTCGTCGTCGAACACCGCGACCCCGTCGCCGGCCATCGCGCCGACGCCGAACTCCTCGTGGAAGGGGGCGCCGACCTTCCGTACGACCAGGACGTCGAGCGGCGCGTCCAGCGCCGTGGCGACCTCCGCCGCCACGGTCGCGCCGCCCCGGGGCAGGGCCAGCACGACCGGGTCGGGCAGGGCTCCCCCGACCTGCCTCTCCCGCAGCCGTGCGGCCAGTTCACGGCCGGCTTGCCGGCGATCACGGAACCGCATGACACCCGCGTACCCACTCCCCGGATGACGAAGCACCGCCACCCGGCATGGGCGGGCGTGCCTCGGGCAGTCGTGGTGCATGGCCGGTGACACGGGCGCATACGGGCAGGAGCGACGGCCGGACGCGAGCGGCCACCGGGCGGTGGCGCAGGAGGACGACGTCCGGATCGAGGCGTGGGCCACGAGCCGGGAGAACTGCCTGGCGGAGGCGGTGGCGGCGATGGTGGAGTGCTTCGCGGACGTCTCCGGGGTGAGACCGACCGGCGTGGGCCGCGTCCGGCTCGACGAGGCCAGTGACGACGATCTGCTGGCCGCGCTGCTCGACGAGATCCTCTACCGGCTGGACGCGTACGGGCAGGTACCGGTCGATGTGGAGGCGGTCGAGGCCGAGGACGGCCTCGACGTACGCCTGGTCCTCGCGCCCCTGTCCGACGTACGCCTCACCGGGGCGGCGCCGACAGCCGTGGCCTGGGAGGAGCTGCGCATCGGCCCGGGCCCCTACGGCTGGTCGTGCGCGATCACGGTGGACGGCTGACCTGTCGATACGACCCGGGCACGCGGCCCTTTCGGCGCCTGGGGAGCAGGGTTCGGGAGCAGGGTCCGGGAGCAGGGCGCTCGGGAGCGGGAAGGTTCGGCGGGGCGAGGACCCGACGATGCCGCGGGCCCACCACCGGTCCCTCGCCCCCGTCGAGCCCACCGGCCGGGGCGGAAACGCCTCCCCTCCCCGCCCCGGCCGGCACGCCGGCTAGACCGCCCCGGGGACCTCCTCGGTGACACCGTTCAGCGGCGACTCCGGGTCGGTGCCGTAGGGACGGGTGATCGCCTCGATGCCATGACCCGCCGGATCCCGGAAGTACACCCCCCGCCCCCCGTCGTGACGGTTGATGCGGCGGGGCTGCTTGCCGTGCGGGTCCGCCTGGAGGGGAACCGCCGCCCCTACCAGCCGGGCGAGAATCGCGTCGAACTCGTCCTCCGAGACGAGGAACGCGTAGTGCTGCATCGGGATGTCGATGTCGACGGTCGCGAAGTCCAGGGTGACGCCGTTGGCGGTCGTCACCGGAAGGAACATCCCGGCGGGTTCCCCGACCTCCAGTCCGAGGATCCCGGCGAGGAAATGGGCGGACTTCTCCCGGTCAGGGGTGAGAACGATGGTGTGGTTGAACTCGACGGACACGATGGCAATGCCTCCACGGGCATCCGCGGCGCCTCCATGCCTCACCCAGCCGGTGACCGACACGCGATGCCGCGCGGCAGAGCCTAGACAGCCCGGCGGGCGGCTGTCGAGCGGGTATCCGGGCACCACTCCACAGCCGGTCCCGGGCCGTCGCCTACGTGTATTGCCTCCCTTCGGCCCCGGCCGCCGCCTCCACCCGGCCCGCCACCCACTCCAGAAAGCCCCGTACCGCCGGCCCGGGCAGCGCGAGCGCCGACCCCCGAGGGCGTTCGAAGCTGCGCAGCGCGTCCGTGATCAGTGGCCGGAACTCCGCCTCGGAGGCGGCGACGATCCGGGCCGCCCCGCGCTTGGCGAGCCAGTGGCCACAGCGGCAGTACACCACCGAGCGGCAGCCGTTGAGGATCCGGTTGTCGGCCGTGTGTCCCCCGCCCTCGGCGTGCTCCCGCACCGAGGCGCGGAGCGCGTCGAGCACGCCGGCCCGGTCCGGCGCGGCGATCACCTCCCGTGCCGGCCTGCCGGTCAGCCGGAGGCCGGACTGGTGGGCGACGGAGCGGTCGAGGACGTACCAGAACGCGGGCGCCTTGCCGGGGTCGTAGCTGACCCGCTCGGGCAGGGACGGTCCGGTGTTGAGGTCCATGAGGTACCCCGCTCCGCCGGACGGGCGGGCGGTGAAACCGGCCGGGTACACGACCAGTTCCAGTCCGGCCGCGGGACACTCCAGGGCGGGGTGGGCCAGCGCGGCGGCCAGTTCGGGCAGGGCCTGCCGCGGCAGCGAGCCGTCCACCACCACCGTCACGTCGATGTCGCTGCGGCCGTGCCGGTAGTCGCCGAGCGCGAGGGACCCGACGGCGAGGACGCTCACCAGGCGGGGGCCGCAGACGGCGCGGGTGCGGTGGACCAGTTCGTCCAGGTAGGGACGGACCTCGCGCGGCGGGGCGGGCGAACGGCTCATGGGACCGGTGCCCGCCGCGCCTCGGGCACCCCGGAGGCCGGTTCCCTCAGGTCCACAGCTCATCGCTGTCGCACACCCGCGCTCCCATGTTGCGTTCCATCATCCGCAGGGCGGCGTCCGCCAGGTCGGCGTGGATATGGGCGACGGCGTCACGCGGGACGATCACGTCCAGATGCCTGATGTGCGCGTCGAGCGCGGAGTACAGAACGCACTGCTCCGTCACCTGGCCGCAGAGCACGAGCCGGTCGATGCCCTGCTGGTTGAGCAGATAGCCCAGCGGGGTCTCGAAGAAGACCGAGTGCCGGGCCTTGACGACGAAGAGGGAGGAGTCGTCCGGCCGCAGGGGTTCCACCAGGTGCTCGTGTGGTCCCGACAGCGCCTTGTCGAGCAGTTCGCCGTGGTGGGAGCGCCATTCGCCGAAGTTGTCGTTGACGTAGATCACCGGTACGTCTCGCTGTCGCGCCCGCTCCAGCAGGGCGGACACGGCCGGTACGACCGATTCTGCGGACGGGATCAGCTGCTCGGCGTCCGGGTGGTCATAGGTGTTGATCATGTCGATGACGATCAGCGCGGTGGTGCCCATGCCCTCAGGGTTCCACCCGCGGGAACGGTCAGGCATGTCGCATTCCACCCTTGACAGCGGGCATCTCGCGTCCCGGCCCGACCGGTGGAGGGCCGCTGGGTGCGGATGACGTTCCTCCGCCGCTCCAGCTCCCACCCGCTGGGCCTCAGCGGCGCACATCAGGGCCGTTGGGCCCTAGTCCCGCCGGATGCCGTGGCAGACGATGGACGGATGATCCACAAGGATGGCTTCCGACTGCTCGACCGGGAGGAGTGCCTGCGCCTGCTGGCGAAGGCACCGGTCGGTCGCGTCGTCTACACCCGGCACGCGCTGCCCGCGGTCCTGCCCGTCAACTTCTCGCTGGACACGGACTCCTCGGTGGTGCTGTGCACCTCCGCCGCCTCCGATCTCGTGAAGGCGATCGACGGCGTCGTGGTGGCCTTCGAGGCCGACGACTTCCACCCCGAGCGCCGGGCCGGCTGGAGCGTGGTGGTCACGGGCCGGGCGGCCGTGGTCACCGACCCGGCCGAGCACGAGCGCCTGCTGCGGGCCGGCCCCCGGACCTGGATGCCGATGGACGACGGCGTATACGTCCGGATCGAGGCCGAGATGGTGACGGGCCGGGAGCTCACGGGCATCCCCGGCTGACGTCGCGTACCGCGTCACCGGCGCGCCGGCACCACCGTACGGCCCTTACGGCAGGCGGTGGTGCCGAGCGTGCCCGTGCCTGTGCCCGTGCCGGGAATCCCGCACGGGCAGGGTCTCCAGGGCGGAAGGCGGTGGGCCACCCGCGGCCGGCGCTCGTCCTCGGCAGGGTCGGTGACCGCGGCCTCCCACGGACGCCACCTCCGCGGCAGGCGACGGCGCGCCCGAGCCACGCGGCAGTCCCTGCGGCCTGCCCGGCTCCCCGGCGCCGTGCGGGTGAGGCGGGCGCGCCGGCCGGCAAGCGGCGAGAGGTCCTGCCCGGGGCCGGGACGGCGTACCGCCGGGTGGTGCGGCCGATCACGGCAGTGCGTCCCCGCAGTCCGGGGTGGGTGGTTCCGCCGGACCGGCGGAGGGGCCTGTTCGGACCGCCTCGGCAGAGCGCAGCCTCGTGGGCTGTCTCCCCTGTGGGGATCGCCGGATTCCCCGTGCCGTACGGTACGGTTGTGACCGCCTTCAGCCCTGAGAACACCGAGAGCACCCCGGGTCGTTACGGCCCCTCCGCCACCGTCGAGGCCGAGCCCCGTGAGGTGGGCCCCGTGCGCACCGAGTACTCCCCCGCGCACGACGGTGACCCCGATCCCGGGGAGATCGTCTGGACCTGGGTGCCCTATGAGGAGAACGACGGACGGGGCAAGGACCGTCCGGTGCTCGTCGTCGCCCGTGAGGCGGGCGGGACGGTCCTCGCCGTGCAGTTGTCCAGTCGGCGGCGCGACGGGCAGCGGGAGTGGGTGCCGATCGGCAGCGGGCCGTGGGACCGGTCGGGCCGCGATTCGTGGGTCGCCGTGGACCGGGTGCTGCGGCTGCACGAGGACGGCATGCGCCGCGAGGCCTGCGCCCTGGACCGGATGCGGTTCAACCTCGTACGTCAGCGGCTGCGGGAGCGTTACGGCTGGAGCTGACCGCCGCCGGACCTGGCAGCAGGTCCGCGAACGTCTGCTCGAACGCGGCGCGGACCGCGCTGTCACGGCCGCGGTCCAGAATGCCGAAGACCACGTGGTCGAAGGCCCCTGCGAACCCTCCGCCCGGCGCGAGATGGGTCCGGAACGCCCCCGCCACCTGTCCCGGATCGTTGCGGAACACCCCGCAGCCCCAGGCCCCGAGCACCAGCCGGCGGTAGCCGTGGACCACCGCGGTCTCCAGCACCCGCCCGGCCCGCACCAGCAGGGCGCGCGGCAGCTCGCCCGCCCGCTCCGGTGCCGTCCGCAGGATCACTCCGGCGTTGGGCGCCGGCGAGGTGAGGAAACCGGCGGTGAAGGGCTCGTCCAGGAGGCTGCCGCGGTCGTCGCGGAAGACGGGCACGGCCGGTGAGTGGATCACCCGGTCCGTGTAGAACGGGTCGCGGTGGGTGCGGTGGTGCTCGTAGAAACCGGGGGCCCGCAGCAGGCAGGTGTACAGCGCGGAGGCGCGGCACAGGGCTTCCTCCTGGGCCTGGGCTCCGTTGAGGTAGCCCCCGCCGGGATTCCGGGCGGACGCGAAGTTCAGTACGGCTGCCCCGTCCCCGAGCCGCCGGGCGGCCGCGAGGCTGCTCTCACCGGTGACCTCGAACCGGGTTCCCGCCGGCCGGAACGCCGGGGCAGGGAGGGCTTCGGGGCCGTACATCCGCGTTCCGCGGGCCGCCGCCCCGACCGCCTCGGCGACGGACACCCGGCGTCCCGCGGGTGCCCGGTAGGTTCCCGCCGCCACGATCTTCCCCCGTAGCCCTCCGGGCACGGGGGCGCCCCCATTCGCTCCGGCTACGCTCCGCTCGGTCTCCCGGGCGATACCACGCAGGCGCGCGCTCACGGCGCCACCCCCGTAGCCGCCGTGGCCGCGCGCCGCGCGGGCCCGCTCGTCGTGCTCATGCAGGCATCGTGAGCGATGCTGGTGATGCCGCGCAACGGAGTTACCACCTCCCCGGAAGGCCCGGGACCGCGCGGAGAACCGCCCGGGATCAGGCCGGACGGGAGCATGACCGATCCGGAACGCCCCGCCAGGCGCTCTTGTGCCCCGCGACGCGAAGGTTTTGGGTGGACGGGTTGAGGCCGGCCGGGACCATCGAACATCCGGTCGGCGACATGGTGGAATCTCAGGAGGATCCCTGCATGTCCGATGCGGCAGACGGCTGGTCACAGCCACCCACCACTGTCACGGAAGCCGAGGTGGAAGCCCTGGTGCGGGGCATCTGCTTCAAGACGGGACCGCCGCGCCTCCTCGGCGTCGAGGTGGAATGGCTCGTCCGCGAGCTGCGGGATCCGCGGCTCCCCGTGTCACCCGAACGACTCGAAGCGGCCTACGCCGCCCTGCGAACCGTGCCCCTGAGGTCGGCGCTCACCGTCGAGCCCGGCGGGCAGCTGGAGCTCAGCTCGCCGCCCGCCGCCTCCCTGACGGAGTGCGTCGCCACCGTCTCCGCCGACCTCGACGCCGTCCGCGCGGTACTGCGCCCCGGCGGCCTCGTCCTGGTCGGCCTGGGTCACGACCCCTGGCACATGCCCCGCCGCTTTCTGCGGCAGCCTCGCTACGACGCCATGGAGGCCTCCCTCGACCGCGAAGGACCCGCCGGGCGGTTCATGATGTGTGCCTCCGCCTCCGTGCAGGTGTGCGTGGACGCCGGGCACGAGGAGCCCGGCCCCCTCGGCCATGTGCGGCGCTGGTGGCTGGCGCACCAGCTGGGCGCGGTGCTGGTCGCCGTGTTCGCCAACTCCCCCCTCTCCGGCGGCCGGCCGACCGGCTGGCTGTCCACGCGGCAGCTGCGCTGGACGCAGATCGGCGCCGGCCGGGCGGGCGGCCCCGTACTGGACGCGGCCCCGCGCGGCGCCTGGGCCCGGCACGTACTGGACGCGCCGGTCATGTGCGTACGGGACGACGGCGGACCGTGGCAGGTGCCCGAGGGGATGACCTTCCGCGACTGGACCAGGTCCCGGGCGCCCCGACCGCCCACCCGGGACGACCTCGACTACCACTCCACGACGCTGTTCCCTCCGGTCAGGCCACGGGGGCATCTGGAGCTGCGCATGATCGACGCGCAGCCCGGCGACCACGGCTGGATCGTGCCGCTGGCCGTGACGGCGGCGCTGTTCGACGACCCGGAGGCGGCCGAGACCGCCTACCGGACGGTGAAGCCGCTGGCCGAGCGGACGCACGGCATGCCCGCACCGCACAATCCGCTCTGGCGGGACGCCGCCCGGGTCGGCCTGGCCGACCCGGAGCTGCGCGAGGTGGCCGCCGCCTGTTTCTCGGCCGCGCTGCGTGCCCTGCCCCGGATCGGCTCGGACACCGAGGTCGTCGACGCGGTGGAGGCGTTCCGGGACCGCTATGTCGCCCGGGGCCGCTGCCCGGCCGACGACCTGCTCGACGGACTGCGCACGACGGCCGGCGCCGGCCCCGACCGGCACGACGCGCCCTCGCACGGGAAGGACACCCCCTCATGACCGACCCCGCCCTCGACGCCGAAGCCCTGCGCGAGCGCGCGGTCGCCTCGCTCGTCACCGCACGGGACCGTACGACGCTCCTCACCTCCTGCGTCGAGGAGCCCGATCTGACCGCGCAGCACTCGCCGTTGATGTCGCCGCTGGTGTGGGACCTGGCACACATCGGCAACCAGGAGGAGCAGTGGCTGCTGCGGGCCGTCGCCGGCCGTGCGGCGATACGGCCCGAGATCGACGGCCTGTACGACGCCTTCGAGCACCCGCGTGCCGAACGCCCGAGCCTGCCGCTGCTGCCGCCGGAGGAAGCGCGCCGGTACGCCGCCGAGGTACGCGGCCGCGCGCTGGACGTGCTGGAGGGCGCCGCGTTCCACGGGACGCGGCTGACGGAGGCGGGCTTCGCCTTCGGGATGATCGCTCAGCACGAACAGCAGCACGACGAGACGATGCTGATCACCCATCAGCTGCGCCGTGGTCCACGGGTCCTGACCGCCCCGGACCCGCGGCCGGTGCCCCTGTTCACGGGTCCGCCCGATGTCCTGGTTCCGGGCGGGCCGTTCACCATGGGCACCTCGGACGAGCCGTGGGCCCTGGACAACGAACGCCCCGCGCACCGGCGCGAGGTGGCCCCCTTCCGGATCGACACCACGCCGGTGACCAACGCCGCGTACCAGGCGTTCATCGAGGACGGCGGCTACCACGAGCCCCGCTGGTGGGCCGCCGAGGGCTGGGCCCACATCCGCCGCAACTCCATCACCGCGCCGCTGTTCTGGCGCCGGGACGGCGGGCAGTGGCTGCGCCGCCGGTTCGGTGTCACCGAGGTGGTGCCCGCGGACGAGCCGGTGCTGCACGTGTGCTGGTACGAGGCCGATGCCTACGCCCGGTGGGCCGGGCGCCGGCTGCCCACCGAGACGGAGTGGGAGAAGGCGGCCCGCCACGACCCGGCCGGCGATCGCTCGCTGCGCTACCCCTGGGGGGACGCCGACCCTGGGCCCGAGCACGCCAACCTCGGTCAGCGGCACCTGCGTCCGGCACCCGCCGGGAGCTATCCGGCCGGTGAGTCGCCGCTCGGGGTCCGGCAGCTGATCGGTGACGTGTGGGAGTGGACGGCGAGCGACTTCCTGCCGTACCCGGGCTTCAGGGCGTTCCCGTACCGGGAGTACTCGGAGGTGTTCTTCGGTCCGGACCACAAGGTGCTGCGGGGCGGTTCGTTCGCCGTGGACCCGGTCGCCTGCCGGGGCACGTTCCGCAACTGGGACCTGCCGATCCGGCGGCAGATCTTCTCCGGGTTCCGCACGGCCCGCTCGGAGAGCGTCTGATGTGCCGTCACCTCGCTTACCTGGGGCCCGAGGAGCCGCTGGGCGAACTGCTGGTGACGCCCCCGCACGGCCTGTACCGGCAGTCCTGGGCGCCCAGACGGCAGCGGTACGGCACGGTCAACGCCGACGGCTTCGGAGTCGGCTGGTACGCGCAGGACGACCCGGTGCCCGCCCGGTACCGCCGCTCCGGGCCCGTCTGGGCGGACGGGTCCTTCGCGGATCTCGCCCGCGTCGTCCGCAGCCGGACGCTGCTGGCCGCCGTGCGGGACGCCACCCTCTCGGGCGCCGACGGGGAAGCCGCGGCGGCCCCGTTCACGGCCGGGACCTGGCTGTTCAGCCACAACGGGGCGGTGCCCGGCTGGCCGGGCTCGCTCGCGCCGCTGGTCCGGTCCCTGCCGGCCGAGGACGTGCTGTCGCTGGAGGCCCGCAACGACTCCGCGTTCGTGTGGGCACTGGTGCTGGCCCGGCTGCGGGCCGGCGACGAGGAGGGGCAGGCACTGGCCGACACCGTCCTGGAGGTCGCCGCGTCGGCGCCCGGGGCCCGGCTCAACCTGCTGCTCACCAACGGGGACACCGTCACCGCGACCGCCTGGGGCGACACCCTGTGGTACCTGACGCGGACCGGCGGCGGCACCGTCGTGGCCTCCGAGCCCTACGACGACGACCCGCACTGGCGCGAGGTCCCCGACCGCACCCTGCTCGCCGCGAGCCCCACGGACGTCCTGCTGACCCCGCTCAAGGAGCCCGGTGACGCCCTGTCGTCCGCCGGCGCACCCGCACCTTCGAGGGAGCCCCTCACGTGAGTCCGTTCCATCTCACCCGCACGCTGCCCGAGGACACCACCGGCGCCGCCCTGCGCGCCGACGTCCGCGAGGGCCTGACGGGCAGCCCCAAGACGCTGCCGCCGAAGTGGTTCTACGACGCCCGGGGCAGCGAGCTCTTCGAGGAGATCACCCAGCTGCCCGAGTACTACCCGACCCGTGCCGAGCGCGAGATCCTGCGCACCCGCGCCGGTGAGATCGCCGAGGCGTCCGGGGCCCGCACCCTGGTCGAACTGGGCTCCGGGTCCTCGGAGAAGACGCGGTACCTGCTCGACGCGCTCACCGGGCTGCGGACGTACGTCCCCGTCGACGTCAGCGAGAGCGCCCTCACCCGGGCGGGGCGGGCGCTGGCCGCCGAGCGGCCGGGGCTCGACGTGCACGCGCTGATCGCCGACTTCACCGCGCGGCTGCCCCTGCCCGGCACGCCGGGGCCCCGGCTGGTGGCGTTCCTCGGCGGCACCATCGGCAATCTGCTGCCCGCCGAGCGTGCCGCGTTCCTCGCCTCCCTCCACGCCCTGCTCGCCCCGGGCGACGCCCTGCTGCTCGGCACCGACCTGGTGAAGGACGAGGGGGTGCTGGTCCGGGCGTACGACGACGCGGCGGGCGTGACGGCCGCGTTCAACAAGAACGTCCTGACCGTCATCAACCGCGAGCTGGGCGCCGACTTCGATCCGGGGGCCTTCGGCCATGTGGCGGTGTGGGACGCCCGGCACGAGTGGATCGAGATGCGGCTGCGCTCCCGTACGGCGCAGACGGTGAAGATCCCCGCCCTGGGACTCGCCGTGGACTTCGCGGCGGGCGAGGAGCTGCGCACCGAGGTGTCGGCGAAGTTCCGGCAGGAGGGAGTCCATGGGGAACTGTCGGTGGCGGGCCTGGAGTTGATCCGGTGGTGGACCGACGCGGAACAGCGGTTCGCGCTGTCACTGAGTGTGGTCCGGTGAGTGACGTGGTGAGCGCGGCCCGCTGACCGGAGCGGCGCCGGGCGCGTCACCGCTTTCGCCACAGGCCCTAGTCGAAGGCCAGGGCCTCGGTGATGCGCTTGGCGGCGCGTTCGGCCTCCGTGGCGGGGTCGGCGCCGGTGAGCACCTTCGTCATGTACTCCTTGATGGGGTTGTCCGCCTCCACGGCGCTCCACCGGGGTGTGCCGGGGGTCGCCCGGCCCTGCGCGGCTCCGGCCGCCATGGCCGCGACCCCCGCCTCGTCCGCCACCGAGCCGGCGAGGCCGGCCTTGTTGGGGACGTAGTTCATGGTGCGGGCCAGTTCGGTGTTCCAGCGGGCGCCGGTGAGCGCGGCGACGACCTCGACGGCGGCGTCCCTGACATCGGTCTTCGCGGGGACGACGAGATCGGAGCCGCCGGTGAAGACGGCACCGGGCGTGCCGGTCTCCTTGCCGGGGACCGGGAAGTATCCCAGTTCGCCCTCCAGTTCCGGATTCTGCTGCAGAATGGCGCCGGCCAGTCCCGGTACGGCGACGATCTGTGCGACTCGGCCGTCGGCGAACACTCCTGCCTGCGGCGGGTGTTCCTCGTCGGAGTCGACCGGTCCTTCGCCGAGCGCCTGGAGCCGGCGGTAGAAGTCCATGCCGCGCAGCGCCGCCGGGCTGTCGAGCGTGCCGTGCCAGACGCCGTCCCGCTCCGTGGCGAGTTCGCCGCCCTCCTCCCAGATGAAGCCGGCGAGGGTGTACCAGTCCTGTCCGGCGAGGTAAATGCCCTGGTCGCCACCGGTGTTGAGCTTTTCGGTGACGGTGAGCCACTCCTCGCGGTTCTTCGGCAGGCCGGTGATACCGGCCTGCCGGAAGAGGTCCTTGCGGTAGATGACGACGCGGTTGGCGGCGTACCAGGGAATGCCGTACTGCTGGGAGCCCCACTGGCCGGGTTCGGCGAGGCCGGGCAGCCAGTCGTCGCGACCCCAGTCCCGCATGGACTCCAGGGTGAGGTCGACCAGCCGGTCGCCCTCCGCGTACGTGGCGACCTGGGTGTTGCCGACCTCGATGACGTCGGGTCCGTCCGCCCGGTCCGAGCGCAGCGCCTCCTGCACCTTCTCGCCGATGCCGGTCCATTCCTGGACGCGGATGTCGAGTTCGAGCCCCGCGTGCTCGCGTTCGAACTCCGCCGTGAAGCGGTCCAGGTACTCCTGCGAGGCACTGTGCTGCATCAACCACACGGTGACCGTGCGCCGATCCGGTTCGCTGTCGGGCATCAGCCCGCAGCCGCTGAACAGGGCTGCGGACACACAGACGAGGGCGAGCAGACGGCGTCTCACGAGGGGTCCTGTTTCTGTCTGACGGACAGGGCGGGTCCCGACGTGGGGGGCGAGCGTGAGCTCGGGCGGGTGTCCAGCATCTTGGTATGGACCAATGAGTAGGTCAAGGCCGTCGGCCGAACGCGGGCGCCGTGTCGCGCTCCGCGGCACGGTGGGGCACGGTGGAAGGACGTGGGACACGAGCGGCGCGCCGTGCGGTCGGACGGCCCGCCGGGGAGAGGAGCGGCAGCATGTCGGAGCACACCTACCGGGTCACGGAGATCGTCGGCACCTCGCCCGAGGGCGTCGACGCGGCCGTACGCAACGGCATCGAGCGTGCGTCGCAGACATTGCGCCACCTGGACTGGTTCGAGGTGACCCAGATGCGCGGCCAGATCGAGGAGGGGCGGATCGCGCACTGGCAGGTGGGTCTGAAGGTCGGCTTCCGTCTGGAGGAGACCGGCTGAGCCCGGCCTGAGCTCAGGTCCGGCCTTCGCGCTCCTGAGCGTCCTTCAGCTCCCCCGACGGAGCGGTCCAGCGTGCCTGGACGACGGTGAAACCGGCCCGGCGGGCGTCCAGGCAGACCAGTTCGTCGTCGTCCACGAGGACGCGGATCTCCCGGGTGCGGGCGAGGCGGCGCAGGATCGCCAGCTTGGTGTGACGGGCGGGCCGGCGGTCGGTGTTGCCACGCATGAACACGTCGCCCTCGGGCAGTCCCTGGGCGGTGAGCCAGTCCAGCGTGTCCCGGCGGCAACGCTCCGGCCGCCCCGTGAGGTAGACGATCTCGCATTCCCTCGCGCTCTCCCGGACCAGCGCGACCCCCTCGGCGAGCGGGGGGTCCTGCGGCGCCGCGGCGAAGAAGCCGTCCCAGTCGCGCGGTCGGCGCTCCAGGAAGAGCTGCCGGTGCGCGGTGTCGGCGAGGGTGTTGTCGAGATCGAACACGGCCAGCGGCCGCTCGGTGCGGTCGGTCACGCAGCCCACCTTAGTCACCGGCGGGGAGGGATCTCCCCGGCCGCCCGGTGTCGAACCCGTCCTCGACCGGTCCCGTACAGGCGCGGGGCACACCGGCCCCGAGGCGCTGCGCGACACAGTCTCCCTGGCTCAGGAGATCGAGCGGCTCGGATACCACCGGTTCCGGGTGTCCGAGCACCACGGGGTGCCGGGGGTCGCCGGTCCGGGATCGACCGCTACCGCGAACAGTTCCGTCCCTCGCCGTGGGCCGCCGGGCCGTACGTCGTCGTCTCGGGCACGATCGCGGTGGCCGGCACCGCCGAGCGGGCCCGGCGGCTGCTGATCCCGGAGGCGTGGTCGATGGCGTACTCCCATACGCACGGCACGTTCCCGCCGCTGCCGCCCGCCGAGCACGTCGAGGCGCTCTCCATGACCGCCATGGAACGCGGCTTCTACCGTCGCCACCACCACCTACGACCGGGAGGCGCTGCTGGACTCCTACCGGACGGAGGCTCGCCTCGCTCGCCGGGCTCCGGAACGGCACGACGCGCCGGTGACGGGGCACCGGCGCGTCGTGCGAAGGAGGAGGGCTACTGTCCCCTGCCCTTCCTCGGGGCATCGGGGCCCCGGCGTCCGGCGTCGTCGTTCAGCTCGGTCTCGGCCTCGATGCGCTCCTTGCGGACCCGGCCGCGGACGGTCTCGTTCGTCGACTTCTCCTCCGTGGTCAGCCGGACCCGCTCCACCGGTACCGTCTCGGTCGTCGCGACGGGGCGTTCCTCGTGCAGGGTGACCTCGTACTCGGCCTCCGAGATGTCCGGGCCCGCCATGGCCTCGCCCCGGTTGGCCTCCGTGATCGGCTCGCGCTCCACGCGTGCCTCCTCGTGGCGCACGGGCACGGTCTGCTGGACCTCCTCGGTGACCACGTACTTGCGCAGCCTGGCCCGGCCGGACTCGCGCCGTTCGACGCTGACGTGCATCTGCTCCTCGGAGCGGGTCATCGCATCGTCGCGGGGTCCGGTGCGGGCCTCGCCCCGGTGGCCCGTGGTCCCCGTGGTTCCCGCGGTGGCCGCCATGCCCGGCTTTCCGGTGGTGCCCGGCGCGCCGGCCGCCCGGGAGGCATCGCCCCGGCGCCCGGCCGCGCCCGCCGCTCCCGCGGCACCCGCCGCTCCCGCGGCTCCGGCGGCGCCCGCCCTGCCGGCCGGGCCCTTGTCGTCGGTGCGGTCGCGCTCCCCCGCGTCGGACAGGACCGAGTCCCAGTTGATGCCGTAGTAGTCGTACAAGCGCTGCTCCTCGTCCACCGACAGGTGTCCGCCCGCGTCGAGGTCGACACTGGGCGCGCCCTTGATCTTTTCCTTGTCGTAGGGGACCTCGAGGTGGTCCTTCACGAGAGCGGCGTCGCGGATGGGCACGAACGACTCGCTGGAACCGAACACGCCGGTTTTGACGGTCACCCACTCGGGGCGTCCACTCGCGTCGTCGAGAAAGACGTGCTTCGCGTCGCCGACCTTGTTGCCGTCCCCGTCGTACACGGGGTGCTCCAGCAGGATCGAGATCTCTTCGCGGGTGATCATCCTCCATCACCCTCCCTTCGGGGGTCGCTCCTCTCCGGTTCTCCTGATCAGCTAACCCAAAACAGTACAAAAGCCACAATCGAACTTAATTTTCCACAGTGCTCACTCGTGGTGACCGTGCCGGACCCCGCGCCCCTGGCCGCTCGCATGGTCCGGGACATGGTCCGGGACGGTCTCCCACTGGGCCGCGTACGCCAGGGCGCGGCGGTCGGTGTGACGTCCCGGTGGGACGGGGGGCCGCACCTCGATCTCGGCGATCACCCCCCGGGCCGACGCCACCCGCCACACCGAGGCGAGCAGGGTGTCGTCCCCGACGAAGGCGGGCGCGGTGGCCGGTCCGCCCCGCGGGTCCCGGTAGCGGATACGGACCGGCTGCACCGGGACTCCGGCGTCCAGCGCCGCCTGGAAGACCGCGCGGCGGAAGTGGCCCCCGGCCCGGCCGCACCAGGTGCTGCCCTCGGGGAACACCGCGACGGCCGCGCCGCCGCGCAGGATCCCGGCGAGGGTGGCCACCGTGCCGGGCAGGGCACGCAGCCGGTCGCGGTCGATGAACAGCACTCCGGCGCGCGCGACCAGCGCCCCTGCCACGGGCCAGCGTCGTATCTCGGACTTGGCCAGCATGCGGGCCGGGCGGACGGCGGCCAGCAGGGGTATGTCCAGCCACGAGATGTGGTTGGCGACCAGCAGCAGTCCGCCCGTGGGCGGGGCTGCCCCGGCGATACGGACCCGGACTCCCGCGGCCCGCACGAGCCACCGGCACCATGGGCGCACCAGGCCGTCGGGGATCCACCGTCCGAACGGCAGCAGCACGATCCCGGCGAGCACCAGAAGCCCGGCCGCCGCCAGCCTCGGCACGGCCGGCACGAAGGCCGCGTGGTGCGTGCCGGGGTCCACACAGCCCCGGAGAGTGCAGGGCGCGCCCGGCAGCCAGACGCTCACCGGGCGGGGACGAGGGAGAGGAAGTGCCGCAGATAGCGGGGGTCGACCCGGTCCATCGGCAGCAGCACATAGAAGTCGGCGACGCCGAAGTCCACGTCGTGGGCGGGCTCCCCGCAGACCCAGGCGCCGAGCCGGAGATAGCCGCGCAGCAGGGCGGGCAGCCCGGCGGGGGCGGCCGCGGGGACCGTGCGCGGCGGCCGCCAGGGCAGCAGCGGGCGTACCCGGTACTCCTCGGGCGCGAGGTTCCGGGCCCGCACCCGGTCCCAGGTGGCGGAGGCGAGCGCGCCCCCGTCGGCGAGCGGCACGGAACAGCAGCCGGCCAGCCAGGTGTGCCCCCGGTCGGTCATGTAGCGGGCGATGCCTGCCCAGATGAGGCCGATGACCGCGCCGTCACGGTGGTCCGGGTGCACGCAGGAGCGGCCGACCTCGACGAGTGACGGCCGTATCGTGTCGAGCGCCGACAGCTCGAACTCGCTCTCCGCGTACAGCCGTCCGGCGATCCCGGCGCGCTCCGGCGGCAGCAGCCGGTAGGTGCCGACGACCTGCCCGGTCGTCTCCTCACGCACGAGCAGGTGGTCGCAGTAGGCGTCGAAGGGGTCGACGTCCAGACCCGGCTGCGGACCGGACAGCAGGGCGCCCATCTCCCCCGCGAAGACGTCGTACCGCAACCGCTGCGCGGTCCGCACATCCTCCTCGTCGCGGGCGAGGGTGACGGTGTAGCGCGGGGGTGTGGTGGGCTGCGGGGGGTGGTCGACAATCAGCACGCCGGTCATGGCTCTCTCCTGATCACGCACCGGAGCTGGAGTGGGGACACCCCTGTTCTTCCGAGCGGGGTTGGCGTGTGCGTGACCAAAGCCGGGAGTACGGATGTGGAGATGCTGAATGGCGGGAGCCGGAAGCGGACGGGGCCGGGAGGAGCACCTCTCCCGGCCCCGCGTACGACGCGGTGCTACCGCTTGCTCACCTTGCGAGTGGCCCGCAGCCACTCCTTGTTCATCCCCGTGATGGACATGAGCGGAATGCCCTTCGGGCACGCGGTGGCACACTCGCCGGTGAGCGTGCAGCCCCCGAATCCCTCCGCGTCCATCTGCGCCACCATGTCCAGCACCCGTGTCTCCCGCTCGGGAGAACCCTGCGGCAGGACGTTGAGGTGGTTCACCTTCGCGGAGGTGAACAGCATCGCCGCCCCGTTGGGGCACGCCGCCACGCATGCGCCGCATCCGATGCACTCCGCGTGCTCGAACGCGAGATCGGCGGCCGGTTTGGGTACGGCCGTCGCGTGCGCCTCCGGCGCGGCACCCGTCGGGGCGGTGATGTAGCCGCCGGCCTGGATGATGCGGTCGAAGGCCGAGCGGTCGACCACCAGGTCCTTCACCACGGGGAAGGCCGACGCCCGCCACGGCTCGACGTCGATGGTGTCGCCGTCCTGGAAGGACCGCATGTGCAGTTGGCAGGTGGTGGTGCGCTCGGGGCCGTGGGCGTCGCCGTTGATGACCAGCGAGCAGGCACCGCAGATGCCCTCGCGGCAGTCGTGGTCGAAGGCGACCGGGTCCTCGCCCTTGAGGATGAGCTCTTCGTTGAGGGTGTCGAGCATCTCCAGGAAGGACATGTCGGGTGAGATGCCGTCCACCTCGTACGTGGACATGGCGCCGTCGGCGTCGGCGTTCTTCTGCCGCCAGACGCGCAGGTTGAGCTTCATGCGTAGCTCCGCTGAGTGGGGTGGACGTACTCGAAGACCAGGTCTTCCCTGTGCAGGACGGGAGCCTCGCCGGTGCCGGAGAACTCCCACGCGGCGGCGTAGGAGAACTCCTCGTCCCGGCGGGCGGCCTCGCCGTCCGGGGTCTGGGACTCCTCGCGGAAGTGGCCGCCGCAGGACTCGGAGCGGTGCAGCGCGTCGAGGCAGATCAGCTCGGCGAGTTCCAGGTAGTCGACGACGCGGTTGGCCTTCTCCAGCGACTGGTTGAACTCCTCGCCGGTGCCGGGGACCTTGATACGGCGCCAGAACTCCTCGCGGATCTGCGGGATCCGCTCCAGTGCCTTGCGCAGGCCGGTGTCGGTGCGGGCCATGCCGCAGAACTCCCACATGAGTTCGCCGACCTCGCGGTGGAACGAGTCGGGGGTGCGGTCGCCGTCGACCGACAGGAGCAGATCGAGCCGGTCCCGGGTCTCGGCCAGCACCTCCCGCACCGCCGGGTGTTCGTCGGACACCGCGTCCTGGTGCGGGTTGCGGGCCAGATAGTCGTTGATGGTGGCCGGGAGGACGAAGTAGCCGTCGGCCAGGCCCTGCATGAGCGCGGAGGCTCCGAGCCGGTTGGCGCCGTGGTCGGAGAAGTTGGCCTCGCCGATCGCGAACAGGCCCGGGACGGTGGTCTGGAGGTCGTAGTCGACCCACAGCCCGCCCATCGTGTAGTGCACCGCGGGGTAGATGCGCATCGGCACCTGGTACGGGTCCTCGTCGGTGATCCGCTGGTACATGTCGAAGAGGTTGCCGTACTTCGCCTCGACCGCCTTGCGGCCGAGGCGCTGGATCGCGTCGGCGAAGTCCAGGTACACGCCCTGGCCGCCGGGGCCCACTCCCCTGCCCTCGTCGCAGACGTTCTTGGCGGCACGGGAGGCGATGTCGCGGGGCACGAGGTTGCCGAAGGAGGGGTAGACGCGCTCCAGGTAGTAGTCGCGCTCGTCCTCGGGGATCTCGTGGGCCGGGCGGGTGTCGCCCTTGGCCCTGGGCACCCAGATCCGGCCGTCGTTGCGCAGCGACTCACTCATCAGGGTCAGCTTGGACTGGTGGTCGCCGGTGCGCGGGATGCAGGTGGGGTGGATCTGGGTGAAGCAGGGGTTGGCGAAGTAGGCACCGCGCCGGTGCGCCCGCCAGATCGCGGTGGCGTTGGAGTTCATGGCGTTCGTCGACAGGTAGAAGACGTTGCCGTAGCCGCCGCTGGCGAGGACGACGGCGTCCGCGAAGTAGGTGTCGATCTTCCCGGTGATCAGGTCGCGGGCGACGATGCCGCGGGCCCGGCCGTCGACGACGATCAGGTCGAGCATCTCGGTGCGCGGGTGCATCTCGACGTTGCCGGCGGCGATCTGCCGGCTCAGCGCCTGGTAGGCGCCGAGAAGGAGCTGCTGGCCCGTCTGGCCGCGGGCGTAGAAGGTCCGGGAGACCTGGACGCCGCCGAAGGAACGGGTGTCGAGCAGTCCGCCGTACTCGCGGGCGAAGGGCACACCCTGGGCGACGCACTGGTCGATGATCTCCACGGAGATCTGCGCGAGGCGGTGGACGTTGGACTCGCGGGAGCGGAAGTCGCCGCCCTTGACGGTGTCGTAGAACAGGCGGTGGACGGAGTCGCCGTCGTTGCGGTAGTTCTTCGCCGCGTTGATGCCGCCCTGCGCGGCGATCGAGTGGGCGCGGCGCGGCGAGTCCTGGTAGCAAAACTGGACGACGCGGTAGCCCTGTTCGGCGAGGGTGGCACCGGCGGAGCCGCCGGCCAGGCCGGTGCCGACGACGATGACGGTCTTGCCGCGCCGGTTGGCGGGGTTGACCAGCTTGGCCTCGAAGCGGCGCTTGTCCCAGCGCTCGTTGATCGGGCCCGCGGGGGCCTTGGTGTCGGCGACCCGTGCGCCGGTGGTGTACGCGGTGTAGGAAGTCATGGTCAGCTCACCACTCCGGTCATGACGCCCACGGGGACGGCGAGGAAGCCGGCCGTGAGCAGCAGCGCGAGGGCATGGGCGATGGTCTTGAGGGCGCGGTCCCGGGTGCGGCTGCCGACGCCGAGGGTCTGGGCGGCGCTCCAGAAGCCGTGCCGGATGTGCAGTCCGACGGCGAGCATCGCGATGACGTAGACGGTGTTGCCGTACCAGGTGGAGAAGGTGTCCACGACGTTCTGGTAGGGCTTGCCGGTCTCGAAGCCGCCGGAGTGCACGGTGCCGGTGGTGAGGTCGAGGAGGTGCCAGACGATGAACAGGGCGAGGATGACGCCGCCCCAGCGCATGGTGCGCGTGGCGTAGCTCGCCCTCGGCCTCTTGTGCACGTACTTGCTGGGGCGTGCCTTGATGTCGCGGCGGCTCAGCTGGTAGGCGGAGACGGCGTGGGCGATCACGGCGACGACGAGGACCACGCGGATCAGCCACAGCGTCCACTCGTAGTGCATGACCGGCTCGCCGATCGTGCGCAGCCAGTGGGCGTAGTGGTTGAACTCCTCCGCCCCGAAGAAGATCTTCAGGTTCCCGATCATGTGGGCGACCAGGTAGAGCAGCATGACGATGCCGCTGACCGCCATCACCGTCTTCTTGCCGACGGTCGAGTCCCACACGGTGCGTGCCATGGACGGCCGTCGGTCCGTCCGCGTTGCCAGAGCCATGAGATCAGACGCTAGGGCCGGAAGGCCCCATCGGTCCAAGACATGGTCTGCCTCGTTTTGATAGAGGAAGCCTATGCTGGGGCCATGCAGCTTCAGCAGCTCCAGTACTTTGTGGCGGTCGCCGAGGCCCGGCACTTCACCCGGGCCGCGGAGCTGGTCCATGTCGCACAGCCGTCCTTGTCGCAGCAGATCAAGGCGCTGGAGAGGGATCTGGGGGCGGATCTGTTCCGGCGGGCGCGCGGCAACATCACCCTGACCGACGCGGGCGAGGCGCTGCTGCCGCTGGCGCGGCGGATCCTGGCCGACGCGGACACCGCACGGCACGAGGTCCAGGAGGTGGCACAGCTGCGCAGCGGGCGGGTCCGGCTGGGGGCGACGCCGAGTCTGTGCACCGGTCTGCTGCCGGATGTGCTGCGCGCGTTCCACGACCGGTATCCCGGGGTCCGGCTGCTGGTCGAGGAGGGCGGTTCCCACGACCTGGTACGGGAACTGGCCCGCGGTGCGCTGGATCTGGCCCTGGTGGTGCTGCCGCTGCCGACGCCGTCGCCCGCGCTGACCACGGTGGAGTTGCTGCGCGAGGACCTGGTGGTGGTGTCGTCCCCGGACGCGCCGCGACCGGGACGGGGGCGAGGGCGGGGGACCGTGCGGATCGCCGATCTGGACGGTGAGCGGCTGGTGATGTTCCGGCACGGGTACGACCTGCGGGAGCTGACGGTGGCGGCGTGCCGGGCGGAGGGGTTCGAGCCGGAGTTCGCGGTGGAGGGCGGGGAGATGGACGCGGTTCTGGGGTTCGTGCGGGCGGGGCTGGGGGTGGCCGTGGTGCCGCGTATGGTGGCGGCGCGGGCAGGGCACGGGCTGCGGGTCACTCCGCTGGCGCGGCCGGGGCTTCACCGCGCCATCGCGCTGGCCCACCGCAGTGACGTGGCTCCGCCCCGGGCGGCTCGGGAGTTGCAGCGGATGCTGCTGGAGCGCTGACGCGAGCGTGGACACACGGGGATCTTCGCCCCCCGCCGCCCCTTCCCCGCCCGTCCCCGGGGCCTCCGCCCCCGGACCCCCGTGCGCCCACGCGGCGGAGCCGCACACCGGGCACGGCCCCGCACCCCTCGGGAGGTGGGGGTGACCTGGTGGCAGTACACGCGGCGGGCGATGCCCGACGGTTCGTGCACGGCGCCGTCCGCCGAACTGCCCGGGTGGTCGTGCGGTCCGGCGATCACGCGTAGGTGGAGTGCCGGCCGGAGAGCCGTGACTCACCCGCGCTCACCGCGTCCCTCTCCTGACCTGTTCCCACCTGGCCCTCTCCGTCCGTGAGGGCTTCGCCCCCAGGGGCGCGGGGAACTGCGCGAGCGACCACGACGCACCCGCGGCCACCGTACGACCGAGGTGCGCCGGGCGTCGCGCGGCAGGCGCCGCTTCCGCGACAGGCCCTAGCCCGTCGCGTCCACCAGCGCCAGCTCGTGCAGCCGGTCCGGTGGGCCCGGGCGGGCGTAGTACCAGCCCTGAGCCGTGTCGCAGCCCAGGATGCGGAGCTGTTCGGCCTGGGCCCCGGTCTCCACGCCCTCCACGGTGACCGTGAGATCGAGGCTGTGGGCCAGGGAGACGATGCCCTCGACGATCTTCAGATCCACCGGGTCGGCCGGGTACTGCTGCATGCTCTGGGTGAAGGAACGGTCCAGCTTCAGCACGCTCACCGGCAGACGGCGCAGATTGGCGAGGTTGGAGTAGCCGGTGCCGAAGTCGTCCAGGGCGATGTCGACGCCCATCTCGGCGAGCCGGCGCAGCGGCTTCAGCAGGTCGTCGTCCGCCCCGATCAGCGCCGACTCGGTCACTTCGAGGCACAGCGCGTCGGGGGCCACACCCGTACGCTCCAGGATGTCCAGCGTGTCCTGGACCAGGCCGGGGTGGGTGAGCTGACAGGGCGAGAGGTTCACGTTGATGCGCAGCGGGCCCAGCGCCTCGCCCCCGTGGCGGTCCCGCCAGTCGCGGGCCTGCCGCACGGACTGCTCCAGCACCCAGCGGCCCAGCGGCACGATGAGTCCCGTGTCCTCGGCGAGCGGGATGAACCGGTCGGGGGACAGCACCCCGTGCTGCGGGTGCAGCCAGCGCACCAGTGCCTCGGCTCCCCGGACGCTGCCGTCGCCGAGGTGGACGAGAGGCTGGTACTCGATGAAGAACTCGCCCCGGTCCAGGGCCGTCGGCAGCGCGGTGGTCAGCCCGTGCCGGGTGATGGCCCGGGCGTCGGCCTCCTCGTCGGCGAGCTCGAACCGGTTGCCGCCCGCCGACTTCGCCCGGTACATGGTGATGTCGGCGCTGCGCAGCACCTCCGCCGCGCTGCGTTCCCCGGCCGGTCCCTCGACGATGCCGATACTGCCGCGCACGGTCAGTTCACGGCCGTCGATGCTGATCGGGGCGAGCAGCGCGTTCATGATGCGGGCCGCGAGCGCGTCGACCTTGCGCTGGGTGTCGGGGCCGGTGGTCAGCGCCACGAACTCGTCACCACCGAGCCGGGCCACCATCTCGCCGGGCGCGGTGGCGCAGGCCTGGAGCCGGTCGGCGACCTCGACGAGCAGCCGGTCGCCCGCCGCGTGCCCGAGACTGTCGTTGACGGTCTTGAAGCCGTCCAGGTCGAGGTAGCACAGCCCGAACCGCTGGCCCTCCCCCGCACCGAGCGCCTTCTCCAGGCGCTCGAAGAAGAACGTCCGGTTGGGCAGACCGGTGAGCGCGTCGTGGGTGGCCTCGTAGCGCAGCCGGAGATTGAGCAGCCGCCGCTCGGTGGTGTCCTCCATGAGGGCGAGCTGGTACTGCGGGGCACCGTCGGCGTCGCGCAGCAGGGACACCGTCAGATTGGTCCACAGGACCGTTCCGTCGGGGCGGTAGAACGCCTTCTCCAGGTGGTAGTGCTCGCGTTCGCCGCTCACCAGCTCGTCGTAGAGCCGCCAGGTGTGCGGGGCGTCGTCGGGGTGGACCCAGTCCTTGACGTCGCGGCCGAGCAGACCCTGCTCGGACAGGCCGAACATGCGCCGCAGCGCGCCGTTGACCTGCAGGATGTTGCCCTTCAGATCGGCGATGCCGATGCCTATGGCCGCGCCCTCGAAGACCGCGCGGAACCGGGCCTCGGTGGCGTGCAGCGCCTGCGCCACGACCCCCTGTGCCTTCAGCGCGGCCTGCGCGATGGCTTCCTGTTCGGCCAGCGTCCGCTCGCGCAGCGCCTGCGCGTACCCGGCGGCCATGGCGTGCTGGAGCCTCGCGCTGCGCGCCCTCAGGTCCTCACGGTCGCCGTCCTCGCCGCAGTACAGGACGAGATAGGCGTCCACGCAGTCCAGGGTCCGGCTGAGCGCCTCCGGATCGGTGCAGTGCGCCCGCACCAGGGCGGCGCCGACCGCCCGGCCCGCGTCCGCGTCGAACGCCCTGGCCCGAAGCGCCTCGCTCAGCCGGCGGGCCAGCGGCACCAGGCGCGCCTCGAACTCCGGGCGGGTCGACGAGGTCGAGGTCACCGGGAAGACCGCCCGGCTCCAGATCGTCGCGAACCGGCGCAGTCTGTCCTCCGGCCCGTCCGGCTCCGCGCTCACGCCGTACGCCCCACGCCCGCGAAACCGGAGAAGGCGTAGGGATCCTCGTCCTCCGGTGCGGTGTCCGGCCGCCAGTGAGGCATCGGCACCAGTCCGGGTTCCACCATGTCGTACCCCTCGAAGAACCGCGCGATCTCGTCGCGCGTGCGCATGATCAGCGGGTTGCGAATGTTCTGGTACACATCCACCGCCCCCTCGGCCCGCTCCGGCGGCAGCGGGACTCCGTCGTACGAGGCATGGGTGAGCACGAGCATGCTGCCGGGCGCGAGCCCCTCGCGCAGTTCGGTCACCGCCCCGTACGGGTCGTCCGCGTCTTCCACGAAATGCAGTATCGCAACGAGAAGCAGGGCCACTGGCCGATTCAGGTCGATCAGCCGCCGCACATCGGGACTGGTGAGGATCTCCCGCGGCTTGCGGAGGTCCGCGGCGAGGATGTCCGCGCCGTCGTTGCCCTCGAGCACCGCCTGGCTGTGCGCCACCGCCACCGGATCGTGGTCGACGTACATCACGCGTGCGTCCGGGTCGGCCGCCTGGGCCACTTCGTGGGTGTTGCCGAAGGTCGGGATGCCGGAGCCGATGTCCAGGAACTGGGTGATGCCCCCGGCGACGGCGAAACGTACCGCCCGCCGCATGAACGCCCGGTTGGCCTGCATGATCTTGGGCAGTCCCGGCATGAACTCCATGGCCTTGCGGGCCGCTTCCCGGTCGACCTCGAAGTTGTGCGAACCGCCCAGGTAGTAGTCGTACATCCGGGAGACGCTGGGCACCGAGATATCGATGCTCCGGGGGGCCCAGGCGGGACGCTCCATGTATCTCTCCAAGGCGTAGGCGATCCGGTGTTCGAGCAGAGGCTACTGATCGCCCGCCAAAGGAGCGACCCCAAACGGAAATTGACCATCCGTTCCCGGTCACTGCCAGTGGCACGTGCCGAATCGCCATGTCCCCATGAGTGACGAAAAGTGCCCGCGGCATTCCGGAGAGTTCCGACACGCCGAGAAGTACGCGGAGACGAGTGCCCATGATTCCACGGGTTCAGGTGAATCCCAGTGAATCCCAGCAAAACGGTCCGCCCCTCCGCGGATTGCGGAGGGGCGGACCCGGCCCGGCGGCATCCGGAGTGGACGACACCCTGGGAGGCTGTTACTTCTCCGAAGCGCCGACCGGCTTTCCGTCGGGGCGTACGGCGTACCAGGTGCCGCCGACTCCCTGACCGTTGGTGTCGCCGGCAGCCTTGTCACCGGCGAAGGTGTAGATGGGCCAGCAGTTGATCGTCTGCTGGGCGGCGCCGTCCGGGCGGGTGAAGACCATGTAGTTCTTCTTCTGGATGCCCTTGGTGTCCTCGAAGTCGACCGGCGCCACCACCGGCCACTTCTTCACGCATTCGCCGGTGCAGGCCGACACGGGCTTCGGCCAGGCCTCGTCCTTCATGAAGCGGTAGACCGTCATGCCGTTCTTGTCGACGACGATCTCACCGAGCTTGGGGTCCTTGCGGGTCGACAGACCGGCCTGCACGGCGGCCTGTGCCTTCTTGCCCTCGGGTGTCAGCGCGAACCACTTGCCGCCCACGCCCTGGCCCTTGACGTCACCGGCGTTGACGTCCTTGACGTAGCGGTAGGCGGGCCAGCCGCCGATGGTGAGCTGCTTGGTGCCGTCGGCCCGGGCGACCTCGCCGAGCAGCGCCTCGTCGATCCCCTCGCCGGCCGAGGCGTCGTCGGCGGGCACCGGCGGCCAGGTCTTGGCGCAGTCGCCCTCGCAGTTCGTCGCGGGCGGCTCGGCGGTGTCCTGGTCGAAGCGGTACAGGGTCAGACCGAGGTTGTCCGTCACCACCTTGCCCAGTTCGGCGTTGGTGGAGACGTTCAGCTCGCCCGCGGTGCCGGACGTGCCCGCGACGGCCTGTCCGCCGCCCGCCTTGTTGCCGCCGGCGTTCCCGGCGTTTCCGGCGTTTCCGTAGTCCCCGGCCGCGGCCGTGGCACCCACGTTCTGGCTGGGCGGGGGCTGCGGGGTGTCCTGACCGCACGCGGTGGTCAGGGCCAGCACCGCCGCGGCGCTCGCCACCAGTGAGGCGGTCCGCCAGGAGGTATTCATCGTCAACTCCACATCATCGCCAGGGTCCTGCAGCGCCCTGCTGTGCCGCCGCTCGACGAGGGGTACGCACGAAGGCACGGGTTGTGTTCAACGGCGGACCGGTTTTCTTCTCTTTAACTCCTTCGGGGCAATCACCGGGCTCCCGCGCGTGACCGGGTGCCTGGCGACTCATGATCCTCGTCGTGCACCCTCTCGTACCGAACCAATCCGGCGTCGCGGCCCGCGCGTTGGCCGCGACGACGCTGCTCTGGGCGCTGGTCGGGGCGCCCGGCGCGGCGGTGGCCGACGCCTGCGCGTACGCGTCGACGGGACCGGGCGGCACGGAGGCGGTGGCGGTCGCGGGAGTCGTCACCTGGACGGACCCCCCGCCCTGTCTGCCGCCTCCCCCGTCCCCCACGCCCACCCCCACGCCCTCGCCCTCGCCGCCACCCCCGCCCGAGCCCACCCCGGCCCCGCCTCCCCCGCCGAGCCCCAGCCCGGCCCCGGAGCCCCCTCCCCCGCCCAAGGCCCGTCCGGCGCCGCCGCCACCCCGTCCGGCCCCCACACCGCCGCCGCGCCCCCCGACCCGGCCCGCACCGCCTCCGCCACCGGCCCCGACGCCGACGCCGTCGGTCACGCCGGAACCGCGGCCGTCAGCGACGCCCGTGCGCTACCCGGCGTATCGCGCGGCCCCGCCCCGGAAGCCGGCCGGCGGCGCCACCTCACCACTCACCTTCGTGCTGCTCATCACGACGCCCGCGGTGGTCGCCATCGCCGCGCTGCGCCCGCGCTGAGGACCGCCCCGCCCCGCCCCTTTCTGGAGGTATCTCTTGCCGGAATGGCTTGTTCTCACCCTCGCGATGCTCGCCGCGGGTGTCGTCGTGGTGGTCATCACCCTGCTGCGGCACCGCAGGGCGGCCGACGACGAGGACACCAGCGAGACCCCCGACGTCATCGAGTACATGACGATGTGGATCGGTGTCGTGTACGCCATCGTCCTCGGTCTCGCCATCGCGGGTGTCTGGGAGGGACGCAGCGCCGCCGAGGAGCACGTACGGGCGGAGGCGGTGGCGCTGCACGAGGTCAGCGAGCGGGTACGGGTCTACCCCGCGGAGGTGCGCGACCGCATCCGGGACGATGTCAACGCCTATGTCGGACACGTCGTCACCACCGAGTGGCGGGCCATGGCCGACGACGGCGAGGTCACCGAACGCGGCACGGAGCTGCTCGACCGGCTCCGCCGGGACGTCACCGACTACGAGCCGCGCACGGACTTCGAGGCACAGACCTACCAGCCACTCGTGGACCAGGTGGCCGCCGCCCACGAGGCGCGCAGCGCTCGGGCCGAGTCGACCGGGGAGACCATGCCGGGCGTGGTGTGGTTCGGGCTCGTCGCGGGGGCCGTCATCACCATCGGGATGATCTTCGCGCTGCAGATCCGGCGCACCGCCCGGGAGATGATCCTCGCCGGCCTGTTCTCCGCGCTGATCGCCTTCCTTCTCTTCCTCATCTGGGACTTCGACGCGCCGTACGGCCGTGGTCTCGCCGCGTCGGCGGACCCGTTCCTGAGGTTCTTCCCGCACCTCGAAGCCTAGGGCCTGTGCGAGCAGAGCTGTGCCCCGGATCCCTCGGGATCCGGGGCCCGGCCTTTCGGGCAGGTGCGAAACGGGGGCGAGGGGAACAGCGGCTCAGATCCGCTTCTCGGCGCGGCGGCGCATCCAGAAGACACCGCTGCCGACGGCCGCGGCCGCCACCAGCGCGCCGCCGATCGCCACGTCGGTGGGCGTGGCACCGCTGGTGCTGCTCCCGCCGATACCGCCGCGGACGCCGCCGATGACGGTGAACGCGGCCGGGCGGGTCAGGCTTCTGCCGGAGCAGTGGACCGTGATGTCGTAGGAACCGGGGCGGGCGTCGTCGTAGATGGTGGCGGTGCCCTTGGAGGTGTGGTTGGCACCGTGGACGGGCGTCAGATTGGTCCTCTGGAACGCGTTGGAGGTCGCGGTGCCGCCGTTGGGGCAGCCGTCGACCGTGATGGTCAGCTGGCCGCCGCGGGCGATGACACTGGGCAGGGCGACGATGTTGGACGGGTTGGGCACCCGGCCGGAATCCGCGACCGCCGCCGGGGCGGCGACCCCGAGGACGGCGGCCGCGGCTCCGGCGACCGCCAGGGCACGTGAGTTGCGCATGTGATCCTCCGCGGAAGACGCCCCGGGTCCCGTCCCCGGTCCGATCGGCGAGAAAGCGCCTCCCGGAAAGACCCTCAGTTGCCCTGCGCCGACCCGCATTTCGGCGCTGGTCCGTACCGGTGAGGACGGCCCCTCGCGCGCACCGTGCGAGGGGATATCGCCGCAGGTCACGGACCGTCAGAAAATCTTCGTCGGACCCTGCCCCGGATGGCGGACCCGACCGTGTCCGCGCCACCCGTTCGCCGCCGCCCCGTCGCCGGTCGCGCGCGCGACGCCTAGCGTTCTGATCATGCGCGAGTGGTACGGCGACGGCCGTGTCGAGAGGGGAAGGCCCATGTCTGCTGTCGAGCCGGACGAAGCCGAATGGGAGGCCCGGCCGAGGAAGCGCGCCCCGTGGGGCGTGATAGCGCTGGTGCTGCTGACCGGCCTCGCGCTGATCCGGAACGGCTCGGGGGAATTCGACGTGGGCCCGCCCCAGCCGGCGGGCGCGGCCGCCGCCGACAGCCGGACTCCCGGCATCGTGGCCGACGCGGTGCCGCCGGTGCCGTACGCGGTACCGCAGCGGGTGCGGATCCCGGCGATCCAGGTGGACGCGCCGGTCCTGCCGGTGGGTCTGGACGCCGAGGGCTGGGTGGACGCGCCACCGCCCCAGGACCCGAATCTGGCAGGCTGGTTCACCGGCGCGGTCTCGCCGGGCGAGAAGGGCACGGCGGTCGTCGTCGGCCACGTCGACAATGCACAGGGGCCGGCGGTGTTCTACGCGCTCGGAGCGCTGAAGAAGGGGAACCGCGTCGAGATCGCGCGGGGGGACGGGAAGACGGCCGTGTTCGAGATCTACGGCATCGAGGTCTTCTCGAAGAACGACTTCCCCGGCGACCGGGTCTACGCCTCCAAGGGGACGGCGGAGCTGCGGGTCATCACCTGTGGCGGCGGCTTCACCCAGCAGAACGGGTACGACGGGAACGTCGTCGCCTTCGCCCGCCTGACCGAGGTCCGCTGAGCGGGCCCCGTCCGGGCGGGCGGGGGCGCTCAGGCGTACTGCCGGCGGGGCACGGTGATGTGGTACCCGGAGTCCAGCAGCCCGGGCAGATAGGCGCGCAGGGCCCGCACGCTCTGTGAGCGGTCGCCCCCGGCGTCGTGCGAGAGCACCACGACGCCGGGGGCGGCGCCGTCCGCCACCCGGTCGACGATGGTGGCCGTGCCCGGCGCGGTCCAGTCGAGGGTGTCGACCGTCCAGGCCAGGGGCTCCATGCCCAGTTCCGCCCCGAGCTGGAAGGCGGCGCGGTTCCAGGCGCCGTAGGGGGCGCGGAACCATTCGGGGCGTTCGCCGTAGGCCTCCTCGACGATGTCGCAGGTGCGTTCCATCTCGGAGCGGATCCGGCGGCGGCTGAGCCGGGTGAGCAGCGGGTGGCTCCAGGTGTGGTTGCCGACGACATGCCCCTCGTCGGCCATCCGGGCCAGCAGGTCCCGGTTCCCGGCGGCCATCTCCCCGCACACGAAGAACATCGCGCGCACGTCGTAGCGGGCCAGTGTGTCCAGGATGTGCGGGGTGTAGCGGGGGTCGGGTCCGTCGTCGAAGGTCAGCACCATGGTGCGACCGCGCCCGTTCACCCGCAGCAGCGGTTCCTTGCGCACCGGCGTGCTGCGGGTGGTGCGCGGCGGTCCGTAGCCGGTCAGGGGCCGCAGGCGGTACTCGGAGGGCCTGAGCGGCCGACGGGCGGCCCGGGCGCCGGCGGCGGGCGGCGCCGGGGAGGCGGCCCGGTCCCCGGTGCCCGGCAACAGGGCCGCGGCGACACCCGCCGCGCCCAGGGTGGCGGCACCGGTGAGCAGGGCCCGGCGCCGGGTGAGCAACTGATCCTTCTGCATGACTCATCAGTCGCCCCGTGGAGGGCCGACGCACCCCCGCGACACCGGTGCGGCGGCATGATTCCACCCGGTCGGCGCATTGCGGGGCGGTGGATCCCGCCGGCCGCGTGGCGGCCGGGGCCACGCGGTCCGATCGCCTCGCTGCCGGGAGGGAACAGCGGTCCGGTCGGTGCGAACGGGGCACGGACGGCCCGAAGGTGTGGTGCCGCGGCCCGGTGACGGTGACAGGTCCTCACTCCCCCATCACGAGCCCGTCCTGCGCCGCTCCCCTGCTCAGCACCACGTCCCGGATCCGGTCGCGCACCGCCTGCACCTCGGCGCCCCGGGCGAGCGCCTGGTTGAGGTTGACGGCGCGTCCGGCGTCCACGTCGAAGAACTGCGGGACGAACTCGGCGCGGGTCACCTCCCAGCGTCCGCCGGGGCGCCTCGGCGGGGCGAAGGTGAAGCGGCCCAGGGTGGACTGGTTGCCGCGCGGGTCATGGACGCCCTCGTGGTTGGTCATCTCGCCGGCGATCTGGTCTCCCATCCCGTAGATCACCCAGGTGCCGTTGACCTTCTCGTACGCCTGCGGGACATGGGCGTGGGTGCCGAGGATCAGGTCGATGTCGGGGCGGCCGCCGGTGTTCGAGGCGGTGAGCGAACGGGCCAGGTCGATCTGCCGCAGGTCCGGGGCGTCCTGCCATTCGGTGCCCCAGTGCACGGAGACCACGACGACATCGGCTCCGGCCTTCCGGGCGGCCCGCGCGTCGTCGACGATTTGCGCCTCGTCGACGAGGCGCACCGCCCAGGGCCGGTCCTGAGGCAGCGGGAGACCGTTGGTGTCGGAGGTGTAGGCGAGATGGGCGACGCGCGCCGCGCCCGCGCGCAGCACGGTCGCCGTGCCGGCCTCCTGTTCGGTGCGTGCCGAGCCGGCGTGACGTACGCCCGCCCGGTCGAGGGCGTCGAGGGTGCGGCGGATGCCCTCCGCGCCGTCGTCGAGGGTGTGGTTGGAGGCGGTGGAGCAGCCGTCGTAGCCGGTGGCGGCGAGGCTTTGGGCGATCTCGGGCGGGGATCTGAACAGCGGGTAGCCGGTGTAGTCGCCGTCGGCACCGTAGACGGTCTCCATGTGGCACAGCGCCACGTCCGCCGGGGCGACGACCGAGCGGATGCCGGAGAGCATCGGCCCGAAGTCGTACCCGGTGCCGCCGGCGTCGTAGCGGGCGCGCTCGATGATCGAGGTGTGGGGCAGCACATCGCCGGAGGCGACCAGGGTGAAGCCGCGCGCCACGGAGGGGGCCGGACGCCCCGGTTCCGGGGGCTGGTGGTCCCGGGCCTGGCAGGCGGCGCCCGCGGCGAGGGCGACGGCCAGGACGAGGGCCAGTTGTCGACTGCGTGCAATCATCACGTCACCTCGCTGTAGTCGTATTTATGGATGAACAGGTAAGAAGCCACATCCCGACCACGGCTGTTCCGACACGCTCTTTAGGCCGTCCGGCGTGCGTGAACGGTCACCTCGACCGTTCGTCGGACCGTTCGTCGACGCGATCGACCGTCCGCCGCATGCTGCTGTGCACGCCCTGTCCCCGAGGGGCGCCGTACGCTGGCATACGGCCATGACGGCCGGAATCACACTCACGAACGGGACGACCGCCGAGCACGAGCTCGCCGCACTGCAGCGCGAGCACGGCCGGCCTCTCTTCTCGCTGCTGCTCCGGCTCTGCGACGGGGACCGGCAGCGCGCGGAGGATCTGGTCCAGGAGACGCTGGTGCGCGCATGGCAGCACCCCGAGGCGCTGCGCGCGGAGAACTTCGACTCCGTGCGGCCATGGCTGCTGACCGTGGGACGGCGGCTCGCGATCGACGCACGCCGGGCACGGCAGGCCCGTCCGGCCGAGGTCGGGGACGCCGTACTGGAGAACGCGCGGGTGATCTCCGACCACGCCGAACGGGCGGCCGCGGCGCTCGATGTCCGCGAGGCTGTGAAGACACTCACTCCGGAGCACCGTGAAGTCCTGGTGCTCGTGTACTTCCAGGGGGCGAGTGTGGCGGAAGCCGCGACGGCCCTCGGCATCCCGGCCGGTACCGTGAAGTCCCGCGCGTACTACGCGCTGCGTGCCCTTCGCCGAGTGCTTCCCGGATACGCCTCCGACATGCGGTGAAACCAAGTGTCGGGTCAAGCCTCCGTAAAGCGCCTTGCCGACGACCCCGGTTGGGTAATCGGCTGTCCTCATCCGTGTCGCGGACCGGGGACTCCGGTTCGGGCGACGCGCACGTACCGGAGGAAGGCGGGAAGGGATGCGGGACAGAGACCGAGAGAGCGCGGACGGCACCGGTGACGGCGAACTGGCCGTCCCCATGGCCTGGTTGTACGCCGAGTACATCGCCGACGAATTGCTGCGCAGCGGCGATCTCATGCCGCCGACGTCCTTCGAGTTCCGGGCCGGCCGGGACGCGCTGGCGCTGACCGTCTTCCTGTCCGACACCGACGGCGAGCTGTCCGGCATCCGGGTGGTGACCCAGTTGGAGACCTGGCTGTCGCTGACCGCGTACGAGCAGCCGTGGCAGGAGTGGGTACAGGGGCGTCTGGCCGACCTGGCCGTGGACGCCGTCGCGTCCGGGCGGTCCGCGCCAAACCCGGACCTGGAGCTGGCCAGGGACGCCTGGCGCTGGCTGCGGGAGACGGAGCTGCTGGCACCGGACCTGAACGCCGTGCCGGGGGGCGCCGCGGCGGGCGGCGAGGACGAGGGGCCCAAGGTGTGGACGCCGGCCTGGCAGCTCGGGCTGCCGCTCGGTCACCTCGCCATCCACCTCTTCTAGGTTCCTCGGAATCCGACCAATCCGCGGGCCGGAGGGCTCCGAATCCTTTGGTTACGATTCGGCATGCCACTTGAGTGATTCGGCCGACTGGTGCGTACCGGTGGGAGCAAGGAGTAACCCCACCCGCACCCAAAGGCACGAGGATTCGGCATGAGGTCCCTGGAGAGGCATCGCGACGTCGGCGCCTACGCACTCGGTGTGCTGGACGAGGCGGAGGCGTTCCGCTTCGAGGACCACCTCATGGAGTGCCCGAGCTGCGCTGTCCAGGTGACCGAATTCGGCCCTGCGGCACGCCAGTTGATGCTGTACCGGAGCGCCACTCCGCGACCGGTGCACCCGCTGGCCAAGCCCGGCCCGAGGATGCTGGACCGGCTGCTGTCCGAGGTCGCGGTCCGCAACCGTGCCGGGCGTCGCCGGCTGCTGCTGGCGCTGGCCGCGTCGGTGGTGATCGCGGTGATGGCCTCGGCGATCACGGTGACGGCGCGGGACGGGGAGGAGGGCGCCGTGAGCGTCGAGGCCACCGACGAGCGCTCCGGGGTGTGGGCGGAGGTGACGGCGGAGGACAAGGCCTGGGGCAGCGACGTGGAACTGAAGATCAAGGACGGCGCGGGGCCTCGTGTCTGCCGTCTGGTGATCATCGGCCGGGACGGCTCCGAGGAGACGGTGACCAGCTGGAAGGTGCCCCGGCACGACGCACGCCCCAACACCATGGTGAGCGGCTCCGCCCTGCACCCCGAGGAGATCGACCACTACGAGGTGCGCACGGCGGACGGCGAGCACCTGGTGACGCTGGACAACCTGAACACCGGCTGACGGCACCGGGTGACCCGTCCGGCGGATCGTGCCGCGGACGCGGGACGCGGCCGAGCCCGCCCGGGGCTCACTTCAGCAGGCGGGAGAGTCTGCGGTCGGCCAGCGGCCTGCCGCCCGTCTGGCAGGCCGGGCAGTACTGCAGCGAGGAGTCGCTGAAGGAGACCTCGCGGATGGTGTCCCCGCACACCGGGCAGGCCTCGCCGGTCCGGCCGTGCACCCTCAGGCCGCTCCTCTTCTCGGCCTTCAGCCGTCCGGCGGCCACCCCCCGGGAACGTTCCACCGCCTCGGCGAGGGTGCCGCGCAGTGCCTCGTACAGGCGAGCGGTCTCCTGCGGGGTGAGGGAACCGGCCGGCTTGTAGGGGGACATGCGGGCCGCGTGCAGGATCTCGTCGCTGTAGGCGTTTCCGATCCCCGCGATCAGGCTCTGGTCCCGCAGGGCGCCCTTGAGGCGACGGCGTTCCCCCGACAGCAGGTCCGACAGACGGCTTTCGTCGAAGTCGTCGGCCAGCGGGTCCGGGCCCAGCCGGGCGATGCCCGGGACCTCCTCGGGGTCCGCCACGATGTACACCGCGAGCCGCTTCTGGGTTCCGGCCTCCGTGAGGTCGAAGCCCGCGCCGGTCTCCAGGGCGACCCGCAGGGCCAGCGGTCCCTTTCCGGGGCGGGGCGGGCCGCTGGGAAGGCGGTCCTTCCAGTGCAGCCAGCCCGCGCGGGCCAGATGGGTGACGAGGTACGGTCCGCCGTCCGTGCGGAGGCCGAGGAACTTGCCGTAGCGGTGCACGGCGGTGACCGTACGGCCCTCGACGGCCGTGAGGGGCGGCTCGTAGGTCTTCAGGACGCTGATCGCCACGGGCAGCACCCGGACGATCTCATGGCCGGTCAGGTGCTCGGAGAGGAAGTCCCTGAGCGCTTCGACCTCGGGAAGTTCCGGCATACGTCAAGGGTGCCACCGCCCGCGCGCCCGCCCGGCCGTCCGCGAGGGTGTCAGGCCGGATCCGCTCCCTTGGCCACCACGAACTCGCTCCACACACACTTGCCACCGCCCCGCGCCTCCACGCCCCAGACGTCGGTGAGCATGTCGATCAGGAGCAGGCCCCTGCCGGAGACGCCCGACTCGCCGGCCTCGCGGCGGCGCGGCAGGGCGCTGGAGGAGTCCTCGACCTCCACGCGCAGGCGCCGGTCCTCGCCGGTGAGGACCCGGACGGTGACGACCGCCGTGCCCTCGGTGTGCATCAGCACATTGGTGATCATCTCGTCGGCCACCAGTTCGATCTCATCGGCCCGGTCCGGCGCGCCCCACGCCTCGGCCGCGGTACGGATCATGCGCCGGGTCTCGGAGAGGGCTCCCGGCTCACCGGGCGGCACATGACTCTTGAGCCGGCCACCGGTGCGCGGACTGTCCAGGGCGCGGCGGCGCAGCAGGAGCAGCGCCACGTCGTCGTCACCGCGGCGTTCCTCGGCGACGTCGATGAGCCGGTCCGCGAGGTCGCGTACGTCGTCGGGGCCGACGGTGATCAGCGCGCACAGGGTTTCCATGCCGTCGTCGAGGTCGGCGCCGGGTTGCTCGACCAGGCCGTCGGTGCACAGCAGGAGAGTGTCGCCGGGGTCGAGCTCTATCGTGCCGACGGGGTAGTCCAGCCCGCCGAACTCGGCGGACAGCCCGAGCGGCAGCCCACCGGGGACGGGGAGCCGTTCGCAGGAGCCGTCGGTACGGCGTACCAGGGGGTCGATGTGGCCGGCCCGCACCACCTGGAGCACACCGGTGGACAGGTCGGCCTCGGCGTAGAGGCAGGTCGCCGAGCGGTCGGTGTCCAGCTCGTTCAGGAAGACGGAGGCGCGGGCCATCACCGTGGCCGGCGGGTGGCCCTCCGCGGCGTAGGCCCGCAGCACGATGCGCAGCTGGCCCATGACGGCGGCGGCGTGCGTGTCGTGGCCCTGGACGTCGCCGATGACGGCACCGACCCGGCCCCCGGGCAGCGGGATCAGGTCGTACCAGTCCCCGCCGATGTCCCGTCCGAAGGTGCCGCCGATGGTCGCGGCGCGGTAGCGCACCGCGAGATCGGCGCCGGGCACGCTGGGGATGGTGCGCGGCAGCATGGCCTGCTGCAGCCCCTGCGCGAGGTCCATCTCCTGCTCGTAGAACATCGCGCGCTGCAGGCTCTGCGCGATGCTGCTGCCCAGGGCGACCAGGATGTTGCGCTCCTCGGCGGAGAAACCGCGCCGGTCGCTGTAGAGCAGGCCCATCGCTCCGATCGGGCGGGCCTGGACAATGAGCGGCAGGTAGGCGGCCGAGGTGATGTTCAGTCCGGTGATGCCCTGCCAGAGTCCCGGATAGCGCTCGGAGAACTCCTCCGGTGACTCGATGAAGCACGGACCGAGGGTGCGCACCGCCTCGCTCATCGGGTAGGGCTCGTCGATCCGGGTGATACGGGTGCCCTCGACGAAGCTGCCTTCGGGGCCCTCGGCGATGAGCCGGATCCGGCCCGCCTCTACCAGTCCCATGACCAGACTGGTCGCACCCAGATGGGTGAGTCCGTGGGTGTCCTTGAGAGCGTCGATGACCTCCCGCACGGTGCGGGCGTGGGCGAGCGCGGCAGTGGTGAGCTGGACGATGTTGGTCTGCCTGCGGCGTGCGTCCTCCTGCTCGGCCTGTGCCCGCCGCCCCTCGGTGTCGCTGAGCTCCTGGGTGGCGTCCCGGACGATGCCGATGATGCGGTGGGGCCGGCCGGTCGCGTCCCGGCGGATGTAGCCCTGCGTGTGGGTCCAGCGCAGCACGCCGTCGCGGCGGCGGACGCGGAAGTAGGCGCCGTAGTTCTCGCTGCCGTTCTTCATCGCCTGGGAGACGGTGGCGTCCAGGCGCAGGGCCTCCGCCGGCGGTACCCGCGCCGACAGTGTTTCGGGACGGTCGTCGAACTCGTCGGGGCGCACGTCGAAGATCTCGTGCGCCTGGGCGTCCATCTGCAGTACCCCGGCGTCCAGGTCCCAGTCGAAGCTGCCCATGTGGTTGAGCACCAGGATCGGATCCGGGTGGTCCGGCCAGTCGTCCGGGAGTGACAGGGGGCTCGCTCCCCGATCAGGCATGGGCCCACCTTGCCAGGATTCACGCGATTCTTCGACCGCTGGACGTTCCCCGGCGTCCGCTTCCGCACACGGGTTCCCGGCTCCGCACGGTGGTATACGGAGAGTCGCAGAGCACGGGCGGGACGACGGTGGAAGGAGCACGGGTCCGTGGAGTGGTTCGCCGCATCCGAGTACTGGCTGAGCCGGCTCGTCTTCCAGCGGGCGCTGGCCGGGCTGTATCTGGTGGCGTTCCTGACGGCGGCGCTGCAGTTCCGCGCGCTGATCGGGGAGCGCGGCATGCTGCCGGTGCCGCGTTTCGTGGAGCGGGTGCCGGCGCGCCGGTCTCCGAGCCTGTTCCACCGGTACTACTCGGACCGGTTCTTCGCGGTGTGCGCCTGGACGGGCTGTGCGGTGTCGGCGGCGCTGCTCGCGGGGCTGGACTCACTGCTTCCGCTGTGGGGCGGGATGCTGCTGTGGCTGGTGCCGTGGGCGCTGTATCTGTCGATCGTCAATGTGGGGCAGACCTGGTACTCGTTCGGCTGGGAGTCGCTGCTGCTGGAGGTCGGATTCCTCGCCGTGTTCCTCGGCAACGACGAGGTGGCGCCGCCGGTCGTGGTGCTGTTCCTGCTGCGGTGGGTCCTCTTCCGGGTGGAGTTCGGCGCGGGGCTGATCAAGATGCGCGGCGACGCGTGCTGGCGGAAGCTGACCTGTCTGGACCACCATCACGAGACGCAGCCGATGCCGGGGCCGCTGAGCTGGTTCTTCCACCATCTGCCGAAGCCGCTGCACCGGATCGAGGTGGCGGCGAACCATGTCACCCAGCTGGTCGTGCCGTTCCTGCTGTTCGCTCCCCAGCCGGTGGCCTCGGCCGCCGCCGCGCTGATGATCGTCACCCAGCTGTGGCTGGTGCTGTCCGGCAACTTCGCGTGGCTGAACTGGCTCACCATCGGGCTGGCCCTGCCGGTGATCGCGTTCCCGGCGGATCCGCCCCCGGTGCCCGGGGCGCCGCTGTGGTACGTCGTGGTCGTGCTGGCGGTGTCCGCGCTGCTGCTCGGTCTCTCCTGGCAGCCGGTGCGCAACATGCTCTCCCGCCGCCAGGTGATGAACCGCTCCTTCGACCCGCTGCACCTGGTCAACACCTACGGGGCGTTCGGCAGCGTCAGCCGGATCCGCTACGAGGTGGTGGTGGAGGGCACGGCGGACGAGGTGCCCCGGGAGGACGGCGACTGGCGGGAGTACGAGTTCAAGGGCAAGCCGGGTGATCCGCGGCGCCGGCCGCGCCAGTTCGCGCCGTACCATCTGCGGCTCGACTGGCTGATGTGGTTCGCCGCGCTGTCGCCCGCCTACGCCGGTCCGTGGTTCGGGGTGCTGGTGGAGCGTCTGCTGGAGAACGACCGGGCCACCCTGGGACTGCTGCGCCGCTCCCCGTTCCCCGCGGACACGCCGCCCCGGCACATCCGCGCCCGCCTCTTCCGCTACCGCTACACGACCTGGCGGGAGCTGCGGGAGACGGGTGCGTACTGGAAGCGGACCTACGTACGGGAGTTCTGGCCGCCGACCCGGCTGACGGGGACGGATCAGGGGCCGTAGGCCCGGGTCGCGGGCGTTTCACAGGCGGTGGACGCGGGTGGGCGACCGGGTCAGTGCCGCTTGAACCGCAGCGTCATCAGTTCGAAGGGACGCAGACGTACGGTGATCCGGTCGCCCGCGAGCGGAGGCGCCTCCGCGTCCGCGAGCGGACGTTCCAGCAGGTCGGTCACCTCGACGCCGGCGGCCGCGAACCCGGTGGTGAGGGTGGCGCGGGCGCGGGCGCCGTGCGCCTCGTGGAAGCGGACGACGACGTCACCGCTGCCGTCGTCGGCCAGCTTGACCGCCGTGACCACGACCGCGTCCGGAGCGACGGTCACCAGCGGGGCGACCTCGGCGGCGCCGGTGAGCCGCCGCTCGGGCAGATTGACCCGCCAGCCCTCGCGCACCGCGTCACCGATGGACGCGCCCGGCACCAGCGCGTGCCGGAAGCGGTGCACGCCCTGGTCCGTCTCGGGGTCGGGGAAGCGCGGGGCGCGCAGCAGGGAGAGCCGGACCGTCGTGGTCGTACCGCCGTCGCCGCGGACCGTGCGGGCCACGTCGTGGCCGTACGTCGAGTCGTTGACGAGTGCGGCGCCCCACCCCGGTTCCTGGAGGTGGACGAAGCGGTGGTTGCACGCCTCGAACTTGGCCGCCTCCCATGAGGTGTTGGTGTGGGTGGGGCGGAAGAAGTGCCCGAACTGCGTCTCGGACGCGTAGCGTTCGGTGCGCAGGTCGAGCGGGAAGGCGAGCTTGAGGAACTTCTCCGTCTCGTGCCAGTCGACCTCGGTGTCCACCACAAGACGTCGCTCCCCCGGCGGCAGCGACAGCATCTGGACGACCCGGGACGTCCCGAAGGAGCGGACGACGCGTACCGAGGCGCCGTCCCGGCCGGCCGCCACCTCGTCCGCGTCGGTCAGATCGGTGACCGTGTTGCGGTAGAACGCGTCGACGTCCCAGGCGTCCCACATGTTCGGCAGGTCCGGATGGAGCTGGAGGAGGTTGCCGGCGCGTCCCGGGGCGATGGTCTCCCGGTCCGCCTCGATGTCATGGGCGGAGACCAGCAGGCCGCGGGCGTCGACCTCGATCCGGAGCAGGCCGTTGTCGAGGATGTGCCCGCCGCCGGGGCGGGCCTCGACGCCCGTTCGGCCTTCGCGCACGGCCGGACGCGCACCGCCCGCCGGAACGCCCGAGCGGGCGTGCGGGGCCGCGTTGAAGACCAGCGGGACCGTCCCCTCTCCGGCCAGGGCGCGCTGGGCCGAGTCGATGAGACCGTTCAGTTCTCCGGCGATCCGGGCGTAGGTGGCGCGGGCCTCTCGATGCACCCAGGCGATGGAGGAGCCGGGCAGGATGTCATGGAACTGGTGCAGCAGCACCGTCTTCCAGATCCGGTCCAACTCCTCGTAGGGGTAGGGGAATCCGGTGCGGACGGCGGCCGTGGCCGCCCACAGTTCGGCCTCGCGCAGCAGGTGTTCGCTGCGGCGGTTGCCCTGTTTGGTGCCGGCCTGGCTGGTGAGGGTGGCACGGTGCAGTTCGAGGTAGAGCTCGCCGACCCAGACGGGCGGTTCGGGATACTCGGCCTCGGCCTTCGCGAAGAACGCGGACGGTGTCTCCCAGGTGACCGTCGCCGAGCCCTCCAGGTCCCGGAGCCGGGCCGCCCTGGCGATCATCTCGCGGGTGGTGCCGCCTCCCCCGTCGCCCCATCCGGTGGGCGCGAGGGAGTGGCGGGCCGCGCCCTTGTCCCTGAAGTTGCGGACCGCGTGGGCGATCTCGCTGCCCTTCATGGAGCAGTTGTAGGTGTCGACGGGCGGGAAGTGGGTGAAGATCCGGGTGCCGTCGACACCCTCCCAGCGGAAGGTGTGGTGCGGAAAGGTGTTCGTCCGTGACCAGGAGATCTTCTGCGTCAGCAGGTACTTGGCGCCCGCGGCCTTGATGATCTGGGGCAGTCCGGCCGCGAATCCGAAGGTGTCCGGCAGCCACGCCTCGTCGTTCTCCACGCCGAACTCGTCGAGGAAGAACCGTTTGCCGTGCACGAACTGCCGGGCCATCGCCTCCGAACCGGGCATATTGGTGTCCGACTCCACCCACATGCCCCCGGCCGGCACGAACCGCCCGCCGGCGACCGCCTTCTTCACCCTCGCCCACACCTCGGGCCGGTGTTCCTTCACCCACGCCCACTGCTGGGCCTGCGACATGGCGAAGACGAAGTCCGGCTCGTCGTCGAGCAGGGCGGTCATGTTGGCGGTCGTACGGGCGACCTTGCGCACGGTCTCGCGCAGTGGCCACAGCCACGCCGAGTCGATGTGCGCGTGGCCGACGGCGCTGATGCGGTGCGCGGAGGGGACGGCGGGCGCGGACAGCACGGCGGTGAGACACGAACGGGCCTGCGCGGCCGTGCCGTTCACGTCCTGGAGGTCGACGGCGTCCAGGGCCCGGTCCACCGCGCGCAGGATCTCCCAGCGGCGGGGCGCGTCGGCCGGCAGCTCGGCCATCAGCTCGCCGAGCACCTCGAGGTCGATCACCAGCTGCCACACGCCCTCGTCGAACACGGCGAGGTCCATGCGGGCCAGCCGGTACTGCGGCTCGCTGCCGGCCGTGTCCCTGTCGCCGAGCCGGGTCGGCCGGAAGGGGTGGTAGTCCAGGACGACGGGGTTGGAGGCGGCCTCGATGTGCAGGCGCACCTCCTCCCCGCCCCGGGCGGGCGCGGCGATCCGCACCCACTGGTTGCGGGGGTTGAGACCCTTCACGGGGGTGCCGTCGGGCCGGTACACCAGTCCCTCGCACTGGAAACCGGGCATGTTCTCGTCGAAGCCGAGGTCGAGGACGGCCTCCACGGTCTTCCCGGCCCAGGCCTCGGGGACGGCCCCGGTGACCCGGAACCAGCTGGTCCCCCAGGGGGCGCCCCAGCGGGTGCCCACCTCGACGGGCCGGGGTTCGGCCGCGAGGCCCTCGGCGACGGGGACGGGTTCTCCGGGTGCGTGCCACACCGCGACCTCGAGGGGCACGGACTCGGGGTACACGGCGGGGCGGACGCGCTCGTCGAGGACGCGCCTGAGGCGGGCTTCGACCAGGGTGCGGTCGTCATGCATGCGGGGCGCTCCATGGTTGAGGGCGGGTGGTCACACCACGGGTACCACTCCCCCGGGGCGCACCCGTTCGAACCAGCGAGCGGCTCGGTGTGCGGCGTCGTCCCGCGCCCCTCGCGCGGACCCACCCCGTGGAAACCGAGACCGGAGACATGTCCAGCCATACCCGAAGCACCGCACATCGAGCTCAACCACACCGCCGTCCACGCCAGCGCCCGCCGGACCTCCGCCGGGTTCCTCGCCGGGATCCTGGGGCTTGAGGTCGGCGCCCCCTCCGGCCCGTTCCTCCCGGTCGACCTGGGCAACGGCGTGACCCTCGACCACTACGAGAAGCGGGACGAGCCGGTCCGGTCCCAGCACTACGCGGTCCTCGTGCCGGAGGAGCGGTGACGTCCGGCGGCGCAATCCGCTGGACCCGGGCGGCCTCCTCGGAGGTCCCCGGGTCCCGGGCGCGGTTCTCGCCGGCGGCGGCGCGTGCCCCTGTGTCAGTCGACGCTGGGGAGGATGTGCGGCTCGGCGAGGTCGTCCTCGTAGCCGGCCAGGCGGATCGGGGCCGACCGGGCCCACACCTCGAGGCTCCCGAGCTCCCCGGGCCGGCGGCCGGGACGCTCGGGGCGTTCCTTGGGGCGCTGTTCGCTTTTCGTCTGCTCCGGTGTCACCGCGCACTCCTTATGTGTCGGTCACCCTGGGGACGTACTGGCGTAGGCCCTGCGCCTGGCGTCTGACGTCCGCTCGGGTCTGAGTCGCATGCCGTTCGGACGCGGTGGCGCCGGTAACTCGGGGAAGAGCGGGCCGTCGTGAACCGGCTGTCCCAGACGGACCGTGGGTGCGGGTAGGACCCTTGCTGCTGTCCGTCCGCCTCAGGGTAACCAAATGAGCGGACCCCCGCTCGATGGGGCTCGAAACAGCAGGTAACAATCATGCGACAAGGCGTACGCAATCAGCCTCAATGTAGGGCAAATTCGGCAGGAGTACGGCGTCTCCCTTCACTCGATCGGAGTACATGGGCCTCGGCGTTTCCGACATGGACGTGTGGTCATGGCGCAGTTCAGATCCCGTTGGCCGGCCCGCAAGCTCGCCATGGTGTGCTGCCGCACGGCAACGGCTGTCTCCCGGGAGGACCGGCGCATGGAACTGCGCACCGTCGAGGAGCTGATGGACCTGCTGCGGGCGTGCCGGGGCACGCGGGACGACCGGGGCGGCCGCGGCCGCCCCACGGTCGACGCGCATGAGCACGCCCTGCGGACCGCCGCGCTGCTGCGCCGGGGCCGGCCCGCGGACAAGGAGCTTCAGGTGGCCGGCCTGGTGCGGCCCGTCGGCCGGCTGCTGGGGCCCGGCGAACCCGCGGCGGACGCCGACCGGGCGGCGGACGCGGTGCGGGAGCTGCTCGGCGAGCGCGTCGCCGGGCTGATCCGCCACCGTCCCCGGCACGACCTGCCGGCCGGGGACGATCTCCTCGCCCTGCGCACGGCGGACGAGGAGGCCCGCACGGCCTGTTTCGACGCCGGTGTACTGGAGGACTGGCGCACCGTGCTGGAACTGCTGGCCGCGCGCAACGCGCGGCTGGGCATGGTCGACTGACGGCCCACGCGGGCCGCCGCGGTCACCACCGGCCGGGCGCGTAGTCCTTCAGGAAGACGCCGTACAGGTCTTCGCCCGCCTCGCCGCGCACGATCGGGTCGTAGACGCGGGCCGCGCCGTCCACCAGGTCGAGCGGGGCGTGGAAGCCGGCGTCGGCGAGACGCAGCTTGTCGAAGTGGGGGCGTTCGTCGGTGATCCAGCCGGTGTCGACCGAGGTCATCAGGATGCGGTCGGTGTCGAACATTTCCTGCGCGCTGGTCCGCGTCACCATGTTGATGGCGGCCTTGGCCGCGTTGGTGTTGGGGTGCCCGGCGCCCTTGTAGCCGCGGTCGAACACACCCTCCATCGCGGAGACGTTGACGACATAGGCGCGTCCCGTGGACGCACGGCGCGCGGCCTCGGCCATGGCCGGACGCAGCGCGCTGATCAGAATGAACGGCGCCGTGTAGTTGCACAGCTGGGTCTCCAGCAGCTCCACCGGGGAGATCTGCTCGATGGTCTGGACCCAGGTGTTGGAGTCCACGACGTCCGGGACCAGGCCGCCCGCGTCGATGGCCGTGCCGTCACGGTGCCGGTCCACGCTGGCGTTGCCCGCGACCAGGGCGAGGTCGGCCACCTTCTGCGCGTCGAGTCCGCTGACCCCGACCGGCAGCGCGGTCAGTCCGTCGACCGCGCCGGAGTTGAAGGCGCCGATGACGTGGTGGGAGGGCAGCTCACCGGCCGGCAGCGGCGCGCTCTCGCCCTCGACGAGCGCGGCGTAGGCGGAGGGCAGCCGGCGCACGGTCTGGGTGGCGTTGTTGATCAGGATGTCGAGCGGGCCCTGCTCCGCGACCTGGTCGGCCAGCGCGACGGCCTGACCCGGGTCGCGCAGGTCGATGCCGACGACCTCCAGGCGGTGCAGCCAGTCCGCGGAGTCGTCCATGGCCTTGAAACGGCGGATGGCGTCCTTGGGGAAGCGTGTGGTGATCGTGGTGTGGGCACCGTCGCGCAGCAGCCGCAGCGCGATGTACATGCCGATCTTGGCGCGCCCTCCGGTGAGCAGTGCCCGCTTGCCGGTGAGGTCGGCGCGCGCGTCGCGCCGGGCCCGGTTCTCGGCGGCGCACCCCGGGCAGAGCTGGTGGTAGAAGTAGTCGACCTCGACGTAGCGGGTCTTGCAGGTGTAGCAGGAGCGCGGGCGCTGGAGTATCCCCGCGATCCGGCCCGGCTCCACGCGGGAGGAGGGCAGGATGCCCTCGGTCTCGTCGTCGATGCGCTCGGCGGAGCCGGTGGCGGTGGCCTCGGTGACGGCCTTGTCGTGGGCCGTCTTGGCGGCCCGGCGCTCCTGGCGCCGGCGCTGCTTGACCGTGCGGTAGATGTGCGAGGTGGCCCGGCGGACCAGGATCGCGTCCGGGTGGTCGACGTCGAGCTTGTCGAGTTCCTCGAGCACACCGAGGCAGACGGCGAGCCGCTCCGGGTCGATGCCGGGCCCGTGCGCCACCGCGTCCGTGGCCCCGGGGCCGTCCTGTGTCACCGTCATCGCCGCTGCCGTTCCCGCTCTGCTGTCGCGGCGCTCCGTTCGCATCCGCTGTCGAACGCCGGATTTTACTTCAGCGACGGGCCGCGGCACCAAACAGCGTCTCTCAGTGATCGCAGACGGCGGCCAGCGTCGTCACCTCCGCGGTCAGCGCGCAGGCCAGGCGGTCGAGGTCCGGGACGGCCGCACCGTCGGCGACCAGGCCGTAGTGGACGCGCCCCCGGTAGGTGGACACCGCGACCGCGAGGGAGTGGCCGGGGGCCAGCGGCGCGAGCGGGAACACGGCGCCGAGCGGGTCGCCGCCGAGCCTCAGCCCGAAGCCGGGCAGCGGCACGCTGGTGACCAGGACGTCGAACCAGAGCCGGGCCGCCTGGCCCAGCAGCGGTCCGCCGAGCCGGTGGCCGAGCGGCGGCACATGGTCGGCGAGCAGGGCGACCGCGCCCGCGCCCCGGTGCGGCCCCGCGTCCTTGTTGCGGTCCATGGCGGTGCGCACCCGGGTGAGCCGGGCCAGCGGGTCGCGCTCGTCGACGGGCAGCCTCATCAGGTACCCGGAGAGCCGGTTGCCCTGCGGATGGGCGGTGCGCGGACGGCGCCGGGAGACGGGGATGAGGGCACGCGGGGCGACTCCCTCGCTGCCGTCGCCGCGCTCGTCGAGCCAGCGGCGCAGCGCGCCGGCGACGACCGCGATGGTGACGTCGTTGACGGTGCCGCCCGCGCTCTTGCGGATGCGGTGCACGTCGTCGAGGTCGATCACCACGCCGGCGGTGCGGCGGGTGCCGCTGGGCGCACAGCTCAGCGCGGGCGAGGAGCGCATGTCGAGGGTGGAGCGGGCGACGGCGGCGCCGATGTCCAGGGCCCGGCCCGCGTCGGACAGGGCGTCCCGGACCAGGCCCGGCACCTCGCGCACATCGGGGAGCAGTCCGCGCGGGGGTGCGGTGGGTCGGGGCCGGGGCGTGGGGAGGTCCATCGGATCCATCAGCGCGGCGGCCAGGGTGAGGGCGCGCAGTCCGTCGGCGAGGGCGTGGTGGAACTTGAACAGGACGGCGAAGGAGACACCGTCCTCCCCCGGCAGCACATGGGCCTCCCAGGGGGGCCGGGTGCGTTGCAGCGGGCGGCCCATGAGCCGGCCGGCCGCGGTGTGGAAGTCGGCGGCCGGCGGGTGCAGCCGGACGTGGTCGAGGGGGTCGAAGCCCGGGTCGGTCTCCCGGGTGGCGCCGCCGAAGGCGAGCGACCGGCGCACCGCGGAGGCGAAGGGCTGCCGGAACGCGGCGGTGAGGGGTGCGCCGGGACCCGGCCACGGCCTGCGCAGCGCCGACAGCGACTGCCTCAGGCCGAGCGGCTGCCAGGTGTCCCGGATGCGCATCCGCAGTCCGGGCACGGCGGCGGCCCGGGAGGCCAGCAGGTCCGCCGCGTGGGCCGCCGCGGAGGGCGAACCGGCGGAGAAGACACCGAGCGCCGCGAGGTGCATCGGGTGACCGGCGGACTCGATGTTCCAGAACGCCAGGTCGAGAGGGGCGAGCGGGCCTGCGGTCATGGGAGAAGCCTCGCGTGGACGACGGGAACGGATCAGCAGTCAATCGCTCTCGACCGATTACGGTCAAGTACGATCTGGCTACACATAGTTAACAGCATGTGACGTTTCCGCTCCTCCCGCCGGTACCGCGGCGCGGCGGACGGACGGGTCCACGGTGGCGCGCACGCCGTTCCACGGGTGACGGACGTCACCCGTGCGGGCGCGGCCCGCCGGGGGGGGTACCGCTCGGTCTCGCGGAGTGCGCGCACGCCGCCGCCGCGACACGCCGGAGTCCGCACACCCCCCCCCGCGGCTACGACACCCGCTGTCCCTTGCCCAGCGCGATCACGCCGCCCTTGGACACCGTGTACAGGTCGGCGTCCCGCTCCGGATTGACCCCGATGGTCGCGCCCGGCGGCACCTCGACGTTCTTGTCGAGGACGGCCCCGCGCACCACCGCGCCCCGTCCCACGTGCACGTTGTCGTGCAGGATCGACCCCTGCACCACGGCCCCCGGATCCACCACCACACCCGGCGACAGCACGGACCGCGTGACCTGGCCCCGGATCAGACAGCCGGCACTGATGATCGACTCACTGGCCATGCCGCCCGCGTTGAAACGGGCCGGGGAGAGCTGGCCGGAGTGGGTGTAGACCGGCCACTGCCGGTTGTAGAGGTTGAAGGCGGGGCGCTCGGCGATCAGATCCATGTGCGCCTCGTAGTACGCGTCCAGCGTGCCCACGTCCCGCCAGTAGCCCTGGTCGCGGCTGGTCTCGCCCGGCACGTGGTTGGAGCTGAAGTCGTACAGGTGGGCCTCGCCCCGCTCGGTGAGCTGGGGCAGGATCGAACCGCCCATGTCGTGCACCGAGTTCTCGTCCTCGGCGTCCCGGTGCAGGGCCTCGACGAGCGCCTTGGTGGTGAAGAGGTAGTTGCCCATGGAGGCGAACACGCACTCGGGATCGTCGGCGAGGCCCGGAGGATCGGCCGGCTTCTCCAGGAAGCGCTCCACGCTCCGCCCGTCCGACCCCGGGGTGATCACTCCGAAGGCGGAGGACTCCGAGCGCGGCACCCTTATCCCGGCCACCGTGACCCCGGCGCCGCTCTCGATGTGCTGGGCCAGCATCTGGCGCGGGTCCATGCGGTACACGTGGTCGGCGCCGAACACGGCCACGTACTCGGGCTGTTCGTCGTGGACCAGGTTCAGCGACTGCAGGATGGCGTCGGCGCTGCCCAGGTACCAGCGCGGGCCCAGGCGCTGCTGCGCGGGGACCGGGGTGACGTAGTTGCCGAGCAGGCTGGACATCCGCCAGGTGGTGGTGATGTGCCGGTCCAGCGAGTGCGACTTGTACTGGGTGAGCACACAGACACGCAGGATGTCGCCGTTGACCAGGTTGGACAGCACGAAGTCGACCAGGCGGTACGTGCCGCCGAAGGTGACCGCCGGTTTGGCACGGTCCGCCGTGAGGGGCATCAGGCGCTTGCCCTCCCCGCCGGCCAGCACGATTCCCAGGACCGAAGGACCACCACGACGCATGGCCGCTCCCCTCACGCCGATTTTCCCAAGACTGCCCCGGACGGACGGGGCTAAGCCTGTTTGAGGATCTCCTCGTAGAGACCGGCCGTGCGCCGGGCCACCGCGTCCCAGCCGAACTCGGTGACCGCGCGCTCCCGTCCCGCCTCCCCCATCCGCCGCGCCGTGGCCGGGTCGCCGAGGACCGAGTCGAGTGCCCGCGCGAGGCCCGCCTCGAAGTCGTCGTCCGCGTCCACGAGTACCCCCGTGGAGCCGTCCGCCACGACCTCCGGGATACCGCCGACCCGGGAGGCGACCACCGCGGTGCCGCACGCCATGGCCTCCAGATTGACGATGCCGAGCGGCTCGTACACCGAGGGGCACACGAACACGGCGGCGTGGGTCAGCAGCTGGATCACCTCCGGGCGCGGCAGCATCTGCGGAATCCAGTGCACCCCCTCGCGGACCCGGCCGAGCTCCTCGTACAGCTCGCGGAATTCCCGGTCGATCTCCGGCGTGTCGGGCGCGCCGGCGCACAGCACGACCTGCGCGGCCGGGTCGATGCCGCGCACCGCCCGCAGCAGATGGGGCACGCCCTTCTGCCGGGTGATCCGGCCGACGAACAGCACGTACGGGCGGGAGCGGTCCAGGCCGATCCGGTCCAGGGCGTCGATGCCGGGGTCGGGGCGGTACAGGGCGGTATCGATCCCGTTGTGCACGATGTGCACCCGGCCGGGGTCGAGGGCCGGGTAGCAGCCGAGGATGTCCTCGCGCATGGCCGCCGACACGGCGATCACCGCGTCGGCGGCCTCGACGGCGGTGCGCTCGGCCCAGCTCGACAGCGCGTAGCCGCCCCCGAGCTGCTCCGCCTTCCAGGGGCGCAGCGGCTCCAGGGAGTGGGCGGTCATCACGTGCGGGATGCCGTACAGCAGCTTGGCGAGGTGGCCGCCGAGGTTGGCGTACCAGGTGTGGGAGTGGACGAGCTCACGGCCCTGCAGGGCGGCGGCCATGGCGAGATCCACGGCGAAGGTGCGCAGCGCGTCGTTGGAGCCGTCGAGCGTGGACCAGGGGCGGTGGCGCAGCACGCCGTCCGTCCGGCCCTCGCCCCAGCAGTGCACCTCCAGGTCCACCAGGGGCCTCAGCTCCCGGGCGAGGAACTCCACATGGACGCCCGCGCCGCCGTACACGTCCGGGGGGTACTCCCTGGTCAGCAGTCCCACTCGCACCCGTGAACCCCCTGTCTGAGCGGACGTTGTCCTCATGGTCACCCAGATGGGGCGCGTGGGGAAGAGCGGGGCGGCCGTACGAGGCAACAGAGCGGTGGCCGGGCCTCCCGCGCAGGCCCCCTAGGGGGAGCAACCAAGGGCCCTTCCTCGCGAGGCACCCACCCAGGGGATGACGGGGCGGTCGTCGTACTCCATCGGCAGTAGGACTCATTGGGTGCTCAGGGACGACGACGGGAACAGCCCGAGACGGCATCGTGTTGGGTATGAAAGCCGACCGTTCGCCGCGCCGGGTCCACCGCTCCGGTCCCACGCAGAGGAGCAGCCGATGAGCGCCCTTGCGTTGTCCGTGCTGCTCTCATTCGTCTCGGCCGTGGCGTACGCCGGCGGAGCGATCGTGCAGGAGCAGGTCGCGGTGTCCTCCCCCGGCACGCAGCAGTACGCGCCGCTGCGCCGGCCGGGCTGGTGGGCGGCGGTCGCGCTCAACGGCCTCGGCGGTCTGCTCCACGTGGTGGCGCTCGCCTACGGCCCGCTGAGCCTCGTACAGCCGCTGGGCGCGCTGACCATCGTGTTCGCGCTGCCCATGGCCGCGCTGTTCGTCGGCCGCAAGGCCGGGGCGACCGCGTGGCGGGGTGCCATCATGGCGACGGCGGGCCTCGCGGGCCTGCTCTCCCTGGTCGGCTCGGCCGACGCGCGGTCGCTGGACACCCCGCAGCGGGTGGCGGCGGCGCTGGCGACGGCCGGTGCGATCGTGGCACTGATCATCGCGGCCCGGGCCGTGCACCGGCATCCCGCGGTGCGCAGCATCCTGCTGGCCACCGCGTCCGGTGTCGCGTTCGGTATGTCCTCCGTCTTCACCAAGACCGTGGCGGTCGACTGGACCGGCGGGATCTCGGCGGCGGACCTGCCGTCCCTGACGGTGATCGGCGTCCTGGCCACGGCCGGCATGCTGTTGTCCCAGGCCTCCTACCGCGGGGCCGGCCTCGCGGCGCCGCTGGCCACGCTGACGGTGGTGAACCCGGTGGTGGCGGCCGCGGTCGGCATCACGATGTTCGGCGAGACCTTCCGCTACGGCACGACGGGCACGGCGCTCGCACTGAGCTGTGGCGTGGTGGCGGCCGGCGGGCTGATCCTGCTCACGACGGAGCGGCTGGCACGCGAGCAGCGGGAGGTGGCCCGGGCGGCCGACGCCGGGGTCCGCGTACCGGAGTCCGGGGCGGTTCCCGCCGTCCGGTCCGAGTCGGTTCCCGCCGTACGGCCGGGGGCGGAGCCCGGCGGGCGGACCACGCCGGACCCCGCCGAGCTGCTGCTGGCCGGACTCACGCTTCCCGGGGACGTACGGCTTCCGGTGCTCCCCGTCCCGTCGGCGGGCGGCCGGGCGGCCGTCCCGGAGCAAGCCCTGGTGCCGGTGGTGACGTACGCGCCCTTCTACGGTGGCCCGTACGTACCAGTGCCGGCGGTGGACCGGCACCGGTCCCGCGTCACATCCTGACCCCTCCCGCCCGCAGGTAGGCCACGGGGTCGATGTCCGATCCGAAGCCGGGCCCCGTCCGCACCTCGAAGTGCAGATGCGGGCCCGAGCTGTTCCCGGTGGAACCGGAGCGCCCGATGCGCTGACCCGCGCCGACGGACTGGCCGCTCCTCACGGAGATCGCCGACAGGTGCGCGTACTGGCTGAAGCGTCCGTCCGCGTGCCGGACCACGACCTGGTAGCCGAACGAGCCCTCCCAGCCCGCGCTCACGACCGTGCCCGCCCCGACCGACTTCACGGTCGTACCGGTGGGGACGGGGAAGTCCACGCCGGTGTGATAGCCCTTCGACCAGGAGGAACCCGCCTTGTGATACGGCGTGCCGAGGGGGGCGCTGACGGGCGCGACCCGCTCGCCGCCGGTCTTGGTGGAACGGTCGGCACGGTCCTCGGTGCGCTTCTCGGCCTGCTTCCCGGGCTTGTCCGGCTGCTTCCCGGGCTTCTCGGCCGCTTTCCTGTCCGTGCGCTTCTCGCTCGGCGTGGCCGATTTCTTCTCCGCCGGCTTCGCCGGACGCGCGGGGGCCTTCGCCGCGCCGTCCGGCAGGGTGAGGCGCTGGCCGGGCACGATGAAGTCGGGATCGGCGCCGATGGTCGAGCGGTTGGCGTCGTAGAGTCCCCGCCAGCCGGTCCGGAGCCGTTCGTCCTCCGCGATGCCGGAGAGGGTGTCGCCGCGGACCACGGTGTACATCTCGGCGCGGCCGGCGCGGGACTGGGGCGTGGTGTGCGGTTTGACGTCCTCGACGGACGGCCGGGCGGACTTCCTGCCCGTACTCTGCTCGCTCTCGCGCTTCTCGCTCTTCTCGCTCTTCTTGCCGTCGGACTTCCTGGCGGTGGCCGGCTGGATGTCGGGGGTGTCGCCGCCCCGGGTCAGCCCGGCCCGTACCGAACAGACCGGCCAGGCGCCGGGGCCCTGTCCGTCGAGGACCTTCTCGGCCACGGCGATCTGCTGATCCTTGGTGGCCAGATCCGCACGCGGCGCGTACCGGGCGCCGCCGAACGCCTCCCAGGTGGACTGGCTGAACTGGAGCCCGCCGTAGTACCCGTTGCCCGTGTTGATGTCCCAGTTGCCGGTGGACTCACAGGCGGCGACCTTGTTCCAGGTCTCCACGTCGGCGGCCTGGGCGGTGCCCATGAGCGGGAGCGCCATCCCGGCACCGCCCGCGGTGACGGTGAGCGAGGCCCGGTTGATCCTGTTCGGCTGATACCGGCGGTGCCGGCCGCGCACGGCCATGGAATCCCCCTCGACAATGCGTCAGGAGGGGCAAAAGTAAGCGCTGCGAACCAGCCGTGACAAGGCGGCTATCGGCCGCACGGATGCGCCGGTCGGCCGGGAGTTTTCGCCCGTTGCGCCCCCCCTTGGCGCCCGCGGGGGCGGGTGCGCGGACGCGTGCGCCCGACCGCGGGGCGCACGCGGACGTGTGCGCCGGGCGGGCGCGCCGGGCGGGGATGCCGGGCGGGGATGCCGGGCGGGGATGCCGGGCGGGGATGCCGGGTACGGCGCTGAGTACGACGGGTGTCTTCGCTCGTATGTGCCTGCGCGGTGTCCGAGCGACCCGCGCATGCACACGCAAGTGCGGCACGTCAGGATGGTCGATGGCAGGACTGACGGGCGCCGACCGGCAGCACCGGCGCACCGGCAGTACCGATAGCAAGGTCACTAGGAGCCACCCCTATGAGCAGTTCAGCGCAGATCGGCGTCACCGGGCTCGCGGTCATGGGCCGCAACCTCGCGCGCAATTTCGCCCGCAACGGCTACACGGTCGCCGTGCACAACCGGACGGCGGCGCGCACGCACGCGCTGGTGGAGGAGTTCGGGAGCGAGGGAAGCTTCGTGGCGGCCGAGACGGCCAAGGAGTTCGTCACGGCGCTGGAGCGGCCGCGGCGGCTGGTCGTCATGGTGAAGGCCGGGGAGCCGACGGACGCGGTGATCGAGGAGTTCGCCCCGCTGCTGGAACCCGGCGACATGATCATCGATGGTGGCAACGCCCACTTCGCCGACACCCGCCGCCGGGAGCGGGCGCTGCGCGAGCAGGGCATCCACTTCGTCGGCATGGGCGTCTCCGGCGGCGAGGAGGGCGCGTTGCACGGGCCGAGCATCATGCCGGGCGGCCCGAAGGAGTCGTACGACTCGCTCGGCCCGATGCTGGAGAAGATCTCCGCGAAGGCGCAGGACGGCTCCCCGTGCGTCGCGCACGTCGGCCCGGACGGTGCCGGGCACTTCGTGAAGATGGTGCACAACGGCATCGAGTACGCCGACATGCAGCTGATCGGTGAGGCCTACCAGTTGTTGCGCGATGTCGCCGGGTACGCGCCCGCGCGGATCGCGGAGATCTTCCGGACCTGGAACACCGGCCGGCTGGACTCGTACCTGATCGAGATCACGGCCGAGGTGCTGTCGCACGTGGACGCGGCCACGGGCAAGCCGTTCGTGGACGTCGTGGTGGACCAGGCGGAGCAGAAGGGCACGGGGCGCTGGACCGTGCAGATCGCTCTCGACCTGGGCGTGCCGGTGTCCGGGATCGCCGAGGCCGTCTTCGCCCGCTCGCTCTCCGGCCACGCGGCACTGCGTGCGGCCTCACGCGGGCTGGCCGGGCCGAAGGCCACGCCGATGGGCGAGGCGGAGGCGGCGGCGTTCGCCGACCGGGTGGAGCAGGCGCTGTACGCGTCGAAGATCGTGTCGTACACGCAGGGCTTCCACGAGGTCGCCGCCGGCAGCGAGGAGTACGGCTGGGACATCGACCTCGGCGCGGTCTCGGCGATCTGGCGCGGCGGCTGCATCATCCGGGCGGCGTTCCTCGACCGGATCCGCGCCGCCTACGACGCGCGGGCGGACCTGCCGAGCCTGCTGTCCGACGAGACGTTCGCGCGGGAGATCGCCCAGGCGCAGGAGGACTGGCGCGAGGTACTGATCGCGGCGACCCGGCAGGGCGTGCCGACCCCCGGTTTCGCGGCGGCCCTCGCCTACTACGACGCGTTGCGCGCGGAGCGCCTGCCGGCCGCGCTCACCCAGGGGCAGCGCGACTACTTCGGCGCGCACACCTACCGGCGTACGGACCGCGACGGCTCGTTCCACACGCTGTGGGGCGGCGACCGGTCGGAGGTGGCGCAGTAGCGGACGTGTCCGGGGTGGCTCCGTTCCGCCGGCGGCGCATGCCAGCGATGTGCCAGCGGAACGCATGCCGAACGGTGAGCGCGGGGCGCTGGAATGGTTCCGCCGCACGCCGCGGCCGCCGGTCACGGCGGCCCTGAGACCTTCGGGAGACACCATGAACAAGGACCTGAGCACCCTCGCCGACGAGATCCTCGAGCTGGAGGCGGAGACCTTCGAGATCTCCGACTACTCGGACGCCAGCGAGGTCGTGCTGGCCGGCTGCACCAGCACCAGCTCCACGTCGACCTCCAGCTCCACCTGCAGCACCACCTCCTGCTCCGCCTGACAGCGGGGCCGGTGCGACATCGGCCCGGCCGGCGCTCCCGACCCGAGGGCGCCGGCCGGGCCCTCGGCATGCCCGCGCCGGGACGCTTCTTCGGAAGCCCCTCGGGCGGGGGCCTATTTCGCAACAACCTTGCTTAATACGGTGTTTGACGATGCATCACTGCGTCGAACGTCGAACCGCGGGTTACCGGATCCTCCCTTGACACGCCCATATCTACGCAGGTAGACAACCGCCAGTGCCAAGAGGCCGATGAGCGACCCGCACATCGGTTTCCTCCACGTCCGTCCTGTCCCCCGTGACCTGGGGGTGAGGACGGCGGCGACGGTTCGTTCCGGCGCGTGTTCCAGGTACGGGGGATCTCCATGCGGTTCCAGTTGCTCGGCCCGCTCGCCGTCACCGACGGAACGGAAGCGGTCGTCCTTCCGGCCGCCAAACCCACCTCGCTGCTGGCGGCACTGCTGCTCCGCCCCGGTGAGGTGGTCCCGACCGACCGTCTCCGGCAGGCCGTCTGGGGAGAGGCACAGCCGGCGACGGCCAAGGCGGCGCTGCAGAGTTGCGTACTGCGGCTGCGGCGGCTCTTCGCGAAGTACGACATCGAACAGCACGCGGTGGTCGCGGTCGCCGGTGGCTACCGCCTCCCGGTGCAGGAGGACTCCCTGGACCTGCTGCACTTCCGCGGCCTGGTGTCCCGGGCCGTCGGTGCCGGGGAGTCCGAACTGTCCCTGCTGCGCAGCGCGCTGAGTCTGTGGCGGGGTCCGCTTCTGGCCAACGTGCCCTCGGACCTGTTGCACCGTGACGAGGTTCCCCGGCTGGCCGAGGAACGGCTGCGGGTCCTGGAACGGGTCGGCGAGATCGAGTTGGCCCAGGGGCGATGTCGCGAGGTCCTGGTGGACCTCTGGGAGGCCACCCGGGCCCATCCCCAGCACGAGGGACTCAGCGGCCAGTTGATGCGGGCGCTGTACCAGGCGGGGCGGCAGAACGAGGCGTTGGCCGAGTACCGGCGGATCCGGACGCATCTGCGGACCGAGCTCGGTGTCGATCCCGGCGCGGAGCTGCAGCGGCTGGAGCTGGCCATCCTGCGCGGCGAGGAGCCCCGTACCCCCGGGGCGGCCGCCGCGGTCGCCGTCACCCCGCGCTCCGGGCCCGAGCCGTCACCGGCCGCGGACGGTTCCGGCTCTCCCTCCCCCGGCCCGGATTCCGCCGTCGCGGCCCTCCCGGCGGGTCCCCGGCTGCCCCGTGTCCCCGGTTTCACCGGGCGTGGCGACGAGACGGCCTGCCTGGTGGCGCATCTGCGGGGCGACGCGCGGACGAGCCCGGACCCGGCTCCGGTGATCGCGGTGGTCTCCGGTGGTCCCGGCATGGGCAAGACCGCGCTGGCGCTGCACGCCGCGCACCTGGTGACGGACCGTTACCCGGTGGGGGTGCTGCTGCCGCTGACCGGACCCGACGGTGCGCCGCGGCTCGCCGACGACGCGGCCGCCGCACTGCGCGCCGCTCTCCCCGCCGATGTCGACCCCGCGTCGTGCCTGGTGGTGCTCGACGACGCCGTGCACCCCGACCAGGTGCGCGCGCTGCTCGATCTGACGAACTGCGGCGCCGTCGTGGTGACCAGCCGTATGGGTCTTGCCGCCCTGGTGGCCACGCACGGACCGGCGGTGCTGCAGCTGGGCGCCCTGTCCCCGCGGGACTCCCACGACCTGCTGACCGCCGTCCTCGGTACGCGGCGCGTCACGGCGGAGGCCGCGGCCGCGCGCACCCTCGCCGAACTGTGTGGACACGTCCCGCTGGCCCTGCGGATCGTCGCGGCCCGGCTGCTGACCCGGCCGAGGCTGGGCCTGGCCGACTACGCCGAGTGGCTGCGCAAGGATCTCCCGGCCCGGCTGACGCTGCCCGACGACATCCGGATGTCCGTGCCCCAGGCCCTCGACCGGGCGCTGGAGCGGCTGCCCGCCCCGCTGGCCGAGGCGCATCTGCGGCTGGCCCGGCTCACCGGCCGGATCACCGCGCCGGAGGCGGCCGCCGCGCTCGACGTCCCCGAGTCCCATGTCGAGGAGTTGCTCGAACGTCTCCTGGACACCGGGCTCGTCGACGAGGAGAAGCCCGGGATCCTCCGGATGAACCCGCTGTTCCGCGCTCATGCCCTGCACCGGTCCGCCCGGTCGCTCGGCGCTCGGCCAACCGCCGGACCCGCCCGGCGCGCACTTCCCTCGGGAGCCGTCTGAAGTCCGGGCGAGAGCGTCCCGCGCCACGAACATCCCCACAACGACCGCCCGTTGACACCGAGCGGCCATCGGCCGCGACCCGGAGGTGCGACCCCGCATGCCCATGACACCGTACGAGGAGACCGCCGGCACCCGGCCCCGGGTGCGCCGCGACGTGCTGTTCACCGAGACGCCGGGCGGTGTGATCTTCCACAACGCCGACGGGGGTTTCCAGGTCGGCTCCCCCTCCGCCTACCGGTTCGCCACGCTGCTCGTGCCGCATCTGGACGGGAGCCGGACCGTGGCGGAGATCTGCGCCGGCTTCGGGGATCCGCAGCGGGCGATGGTGGGCAGCCTGGTCAAGGCGCTCTACGCCCGCGGCTTCGCCCGCCCGGTGCCGGACCCCGCGCAGGGACCGGGCGGCCCGGCGGTGGAACCGGCGGTCGCCGCCCGGTTCGCACCGCAGATCGCGTACATCGACCACTACGCCGACGACGCAGACGGCAGGTTCGCCGCGTTCCGCGCCACCCGGGTCGCCGTGCTGGGGGACGGTCCTGTCGCCCTGTGGTGCGCGCGCTCGCTGATCCGCAACGGCTGTGCCGTCGTCGGCGTGCAGCGGTCGCTCACCGAAAGCGCCGCCACCAGCGCGGAGTCGGACGCCCTGCGCGAGGAGGCGGCGGCGCTCACCGCGCAGGGCAGCCCGGCCGAGCTGGTGGTGCTGCCGGACACCGGCCCCCTTACGACGGGCGACTGGGGCACGTACGAGGAGTACGGCGCGGTCGTCGTCGCCTGTGGCCGGGACGCGCTGCGCACCGCTGTCTCGCTGCTCGGCGCGGGCGTGCCTCAGGGCCGTCTGCTGCTGCCCGCCTGGACGTTCGGCTCCACGGCGGTGGTGGGTCCGGTGGGTGCGGCGGAGACCGAGGGGTGTGTGGCGTGTGCGGCGCTGCGGCTGGGGGCAGGCGGTGACGCGGCGGTCGCGGCCGACCTCTGGAGCGGGCTCGCGCTGGGGCTCGACGGCCGTCCCGGGCCGCGGGGGCCGCTGGCGGCGATGCTCGGCAATCTGCTCGGCTACGAGGTGTTCCGGCTGATCGTCAAGGCGCTGCCGGCCGAGACCCGGGGGCAGGTCCTGCTCCAGGACATGGCCTCGTTCGACGTCCTCGCGGAGCGGCTGCTGCCTCATCCCCGCTGTCCGCTGTGCCGGACCCGGCCCCCTGTTCCCGAGCCCGTCGACCTGACGGCGGCCCCGGAGCGGCCCGCCTTCCAGCCGGTCGTGGCCGCCGCCCCGGAGGAGGACGCGACCGAGGGGCCGCTCGCCGACCTCGACCGGCGCTCGCCCGCGATGCGTCCGTCGGTCGGCGTGTTCACCCGGTTCGCCGACGAACCGGTCACCCAGACACCCCTGAAGGTCGGCGCATGCGAGGTGCCGCTGGGCGCTGCCGGAGTGCGGACCGTCGCCGCGTTCGACGTGCATCACACGGCGGGTGCCCGGCTGCGGGCGCTCAACGCCGCCGCCGAGGTGTACGCCGAGTACGTGGTGCCCGGGGCCCTTGCCCCGCAGGACGCCGGGGGCGCGGCACCGGTCGTGGACCCGGACCGGCTGACCACGGCCACGGGCTCGGGCGCCGACGCGGTTGCCGCCTGGGTCCTGGGCACGTCGCTGCTGACCAAGGAACCGGTACGGATCCCGGCCGGCGCGGTGCGGCCCTTCGGTCCGGACAACCTCGGCCGCCGGTTCGAGCCGTCCCGTGCCGGGGCCGGCGCGGGCGGCGGCCCGGCGGAGGCCGCGGCGGCGGGGCTGCTGTCCGCACTCTCCCACGACGCGCTGCGGCGCGCGGTGCGCGGGACGGGGCGCACCACGGTGCTCGCCCCGGACGAGTTCGCCGAGGACCCCGAGGCGGGCTTCCTGCTGCGGTCCGCCGGGCATCTGGGTCTGGACGTCGAACTGCTGGACCTGGGCGAGGCCGAGCACACCGGTGTGTCGGTGGTGCTGGCCAGGACCGGGCCGGACCGCCCCGGTGAGCCGTGCCGGTGGGCCGCCGGGGCCGCCCTCGACCGGACGGCCGCGGCCACCGACGCGCTGCGCGATCTGCTCGGCGCGGTCCAGCTCGCCGCGGAGGGCGTCCTGGGCGCCCCCGACACGGGTGATCCGCTGCTGGCGGACCTGGACGCGGCGCTGATACCGGTCACAGCGCCGGACGGCTCCGCGGCGCGGCCGGGCCCGGTGACCTGGGCGGACGTCCTGGAGCGGCTGGCCGCCGCCGGACGGGACGCGTTCGTGGTGCCCACCCACGCGCAGGATCTGCCCGCCGCCGGGCTCCACACCGTACGGGTCCTGCTCACCGAGGCGGCCGGCGGCACCGTACGGACCCCGCTCACCGAGGCGGCCGGCGATGACCGTTGACACCGTCGAGGCCGGCGCCGACGCGGTCGTCGAACCACGGCGCGCGGCGTGCCGCCTCTTCGAGGAGGACGTCCGCCGCGCCCTGGCCGAACTGCCGGTCGAGCCGGGTCGCCCGGCCCCTCGTATCAAGGTCTCCGCCCTCGGGACACGGGACGCCTTCAGCGAACCCGCCCTCCCCGCCGACGACGCGGCACGGTCCGCGCTGCCCGTGCACCTGTACGGCCGTCAGGTGGCGGTCGGGCCCTGGCCGGTGGCCGGACGGGCCGGCTGCGGCGGCTGTCTGCGGCGCCGTTGGCAGGGCGTGCGGTCGGTCGCGCTGCGGGAGGGGCTCGAACTGCGCGGCGGCACACGGGAGTCGGGGCCCTGGCCGTACCGGGTGCCGTTCGCGGCACAGGCGGTCGCCGCGCTGATCGCCCGCCTGGCCGCCACGCCTGTGGGGGACGGGCCGTTCCCGGACGTGTGGCTGGTGGACCTCGACCGGCTGACGGTGCGCCGTTTCCCGCTGGTGCCGGAGCCCGACTGCCCCGGCTGCGGCACGCCCCTGCCGGTGACCGCCGAGTCGGCCGCACTGGAGCTGCGGCCGGCGCCGAAGTACCGGCCGGGGATCAGCAGAGTCCGGCCGCTGGACTCCTACGGCCTCCAGGTGGACGCGTTCGCCAACCCCCACTGGGGTGCGGTCGGCCCCTCGGTCGTGTGCGACGTGACCTCTCCGACGACCTCGGCCACGGTGGGCTGTTTCTCCAGCCGGTCCGGCGACTACCTGCGGGAGACGTTCTGGGGCGGTCATGCCGACACCTATCACGCCAGTACCCGTATCGGCCTCCTGGAAGGGCTGGAGCGCTTCGCCGGGATGCGCGCCCGGGGTCGCGCCGTCACCCTGACCGCTTCCCTGGACGACCTCGGTCCCGACGCCGTCGACCCGCGCGAGACCGGCCTCTACACGGACGACTTCCACCGCGCGAACCCCTGGGTGCCGCCGTTCACCGAGGACCGCCCGATCCCCTGGGTGTGGGGCTGGTCGCTGCGGGACGCCCGCCCCCGCCCGGTGCCGGAAGTCCTCGCCTACTACCACAAGCCGGGCATCGAGCACCGGTTCGTCCAGGAGAGCTCCAACGGCTGTGCCTCCGGGGGGAGTCTGGAGGAGGCGGTGCTGAGCGGACTGATGGAGGTCGTGGAGCGGGACGCGTTCCTGCTCGCCTGGCACGGGATGCAGCCGTTGCCCGAGATCGACCCGGCGACCAGCACCGACCCGCACACCATGGTCATGGTCGAGCGGATGGCCCTGTACGGGTACCGGGCCAGGTTCTTCGACACCCGGATCACCTTCCCCGTTCCCGTGGTCACCGCGGTCGCCGAACGCTTCGACGGCGGCCCCGCCCGGATGTGCTTCGGAGCCGGCGCCGCCCTCGATCCCGAGGCGGCGCTCGCCGCGGCGCTGTGCGAGATCGCCACCGACTCGGTGCAGTTGCCGCAGCGGTTCCGGCGCGACGAGGCCGGATACCGCGCCATGGCCCGGGACTTCGGGAAGATCACCAGCCTGCACGACCACCCGCTGGTCTACGCGGTGCCGGAGATGGGCCGCCACGCCGACTTCCTGCTCCGCCGGCCCACGCCCCCCGCGCCACTGGCCGTGGCCGCGCTGCGCTGGTCCCGCGCCGACGGCCTGGGCCCGGACATCCGGGACGACCTGCTCGCCGCGGCCGGCGCGGTGATCTCCGCGGGATTCGATGTGGTGGTCGTCGACCAGACCGCGCCGGAGCAGCGCGCGCTCGGCCTGCACACCGTGAAGGTGCTGGTACCCGGTCTGCTGCCGCTCGACTTCGGCTGGACACGCCAGCGCGCCCGGCACCTGCCCCGGACGCGCACCGCGCTGCGCGAGGCGGGGCTGCGGTCCGACGACCTGACCGAGGCCGGTCTCAACCCCGGCCCGCACCCGTTCCCATGACCGGCCGGCACTCCCCGGCGGGGGAACGACGAAGAACCCGGCAATGCCCGAATCAGCGAGGAGAGGGGGAGTCCCATGAGGTACGCCCATGAGTACGCGCACGCCGTCCTGCACCGGGGCCGCGTTCCGATGGAGCCCACCGACCATGTCGTGAACTGGGCCGACGGCCCGCGCAAGGGGAAGTACTACCCGCATGCCGAGGCGTTCGCGCTGCCCGGCACCGAGGATCTCCCCGATGTCCCGGTGGCGCCGGGTCTGTTGACCGGTGCCGGGGCTCCGGGCGGGGGCGCCGGCGGCCCAGCCGGGTTCACGCTCCCGCTGCTGTCGGCGATGCTGAAGGATTCCTACGGGCTGACCGGGCGCCGGCTCGGCATCCAGGCCAACTCCGACCTGCCGGGGCTGCCGTTCTACACCCACGCCAACTGGTCGCGCGGCACCGCGGGCGGCGGGGGACTCTACCCGATGACCGTCCACTGGGCGTCCGGCCCCTCGGCGCCCGTCCTGCCCGGCCTCCACCACTACGACGTCCACCGGCACGCGCTGACCCGGCTGCTGGCCGGCGATGTCACCGGCCGGATCCGCGACGCGCTGGGCCCGGACGCGCCGGCCGAGGCGCTGGACAGCGACCAGTATCTGATCCTCGGCGTCAAGTACTGGCAGAACTCCTTCAAGTACAACAGCTTCTCGTTCCACGTGGTCTGCACCGACCTCGGCACCCTGGTGCAGACCTGGCGGATCTGGGGCGCGGCCCGGGGACTGCGGATCGCTCCGGTGCTGTGGTTCGACGAACCCGCCCTGAACGAGATCCTCGGGGTGACGGGCGAGGAGGAGACGGTGTTCGCCGTCGTTCCGCTGCACTGGGACGGACCGGCGCCCCGCCCGGACACCGCGCGCACCGACCCCCGCCACCGGCCCCGCGTACGGCACCGCGACCGTGAACGCTCCCGTACGCTCCTTGACTTCGCGTCCCTGACCGCCATGCACGCAGCGACCTCGGAGCGGGCCGCCGACCGGCCTGCCCCCGGCGCGCTGACCGCCGCCGCGGCACTGCCCGTCGGCGCCGGCGGAGTCCGCACACCGTTGCCCGCGCCCGCCTTCCCGGACACCGGTCTGCGCCGGACCCTGCGCGAACGCCGTTCCAGCTTCGGCAGGTTCGACGCCCGCCGCCCGGTCGGCGCCGGGTCCCTGTCGGCGGTCCTGGCCGCCTGCGCCGGGACCCGGCTGGCCGGGGACACCGATCCCACCGGCGACATCCGGCTGGCCCGGCTGTATGTCTTCGTCAACCATGTGGAGGGGGTCGAGCCGGGCGCGTACGCCTACGATCCCGACCGGGGCGACCTGCGCCTGGTCGCCGAGGGCCCGCAGGGGGCCTTCCTGCAGCGGAACTACTTCCTGGCCAACTACAACCTGGAACAGGCCGGTGCCGTCCTGGTGCCGACCGTGCGGACCACCGCCGTGCTGGACGCGGTCGGCGACCGCGGCTACCGGCTCGCCGTCGGCACCGCGGGGGCGGTGTCCCAGACCTTCTATCTGGCGGCCTCCGCCCTGGGGCTGGGTGCGGGGGTGGCCCTGGGCTTCGACAACGTCTCGTTCGTGGAGCGGCTGGAGCTGTCCGGCGGCGACGAGGCCCCGCTGCTCATCATGGCGCTCGGTCACGAACGGCCCGGGCCCGCCGACTTCCGCCACGACATCGCCTGACGGCCGCAGAGGATCGCCATGACACCCACGCGCTCCGGCACACCGGACACCCCTGCCGCCACTCCCGCCGACGCCCCCGCGGAAGTCTCCGCCGTTGCCCCTGCCGCCACTCCCGCCGACACCACGTCCACGGACGGGACCCACTGGGAGCCCGGCCGGCGCTTCATGCTCCGCGCGGCCGGCCTGCCCGTCGAGACGGTGCACGGCCTGCGCTGTCCCCGCACCAGCCGCTGGGCGGAGGACGTCCTGGCCGAGGAAGAGCGCCTGGCCCGCGCCGGAGGAGAGCTCAGCGAGCTGCTGCACACGCTGGTCGCGGCGACCACCGGTCCCGACGAGGCACCGGGGGACGCCGCCGACCGCCGGAATCTGATCAACCTGCGACGCCAGGTGTTCAACAACCGGCTTCCCGCCGACCCGCGGGCCGCCGTCCGCCTGGTGACGGAGCGGGACCCGGAGACCGGCCGGCGCACCGCCGACTGGCTGCGCGACCGCGCCCGGCTCGACGCGCTGCGGGCCACCGGAGCGGACCTGCTGGCCGGTGAACTCCTCAGCAGCCGCCGTGCGTTGCGCGAGGCGCTGGCCGACGACCGGCTGCGCCTCGGGCTGCTGCTCGCCTCACCCGCGCTCGACGGCCGGCTGGACGCCTATCTGCGCGACACCTCTGCCCGGCCGAACAACCGGCTGCGCAAGATCGAGCGTTCGGCGGTGACCTACCTGTACCGCACCGCGTGCAAGACCAGCCCCTTCAGCACCCTCACCGGCATCGGACGCGGCGTCTTCGCGGGCGAGGCGACGGACGACGGGGCCGCGCTGCACACCGGTGAGAACTGGGTGAGCCGGGTACGGCTCAATGTGGTGGTCCTGAACCGGCTGACCGAACTGATCAGGGCCGACCCTCGCCGCCGTCAGGATCTGCCGGTGGTCCTCTCCCCGGGCTGGGGACGCGACGACGGCCGCATCCGCTATGTGCGCCAGGAGACGACAGTCGGCGACGACAGCGCCGCCGTCACGTTCGACGCGGTCCGCGACCGGCTGTTCTACCTGCGCGGCAGCGGCACCCTGGAGCGACTCCTCGCATGGCTCGGCGGCCAGGGGACCACGGTGCGCCACCGGGAGCTGGTGGACTGGCTGGAGAAGGAGCATCAGGACGCCGGACGCGAGGAGTGCGACCGGTACGCCTCCGCTCTGCTGGACCTCGGCATGGTGCAGGTACCGCTGCTCCGGGTCGACGTCCACAGCGGCGACCCGCTCGCCTCCTACCAGGCTGCCCTGCGCTCGCTCGGGGCGGCCTGGGCCGACCGGCTGGCCGGCCTGCTCGACGGCCCGGCCGACTGCCTCGACCGCTACCCCGGAGCCGGTGTCGCCGAACGCCGCACCCTGCTGGACACACTGCGCGAACATCTCCTGTCGGCCCAGCGTGAGTTGGGGGCGGACGCACCCGCTCTCCCGCAGACCCTCGTGTACGAGGACGTCGACACGGGTGACGACCTGCGCTGCGGACCCGCGGTGCTGGGCGGGGAGACCGGCCGCGCCCTGCGGGCCGTGGAGGGCGTCCTGCCCCTGTTCGACCTGACGCTCCCCCAGCGCATCACCCTGCTCGGGTTCTTCACCGCCCGGTACGGCCGCGGCGGACGCTGCGACGATCTGCTCGGCCTGATCCACGACTTCCACGAGGACTTCTTCGACCAGTACGTCTCCTTCACGGCCAAGCGCCGCTCCTTCGACGAGAACGGCGCCTACGTGCCGGAGGAGAACTGGCTCGGGCAGAGCGAGATGACGATCCTCGACCGGGCCCGCCGCCGCTTCCACGACGGCATGCGTGAGCTGTGGCAGCGGCACGGCGCGCGAAGGGACGACGCCGGGGAGATCGAACTGCCGGGCCCTCTGCTGGACGAGACCGCCGCCGAACTCGACCCGCTCATAGGTCACTTCACGCCCCAGAGCCACCATGTCCAGCTGTCCCGGCCCGCCGGAGGCCCTCCCCTGGTCGTCCTCAACAAGTCCTACGGCGGACTGGCCTTCCCCTTCAGCCGGTTCACCCATCTCTACGACGGCACCGGTCCGGACGCCGCACCGGGATTCTCCGACGTACTGCGCGAGGAGATGGCGGCCCGCCGCCCGGACGGCGCGGTGTTCGCGGAGATCACCGGAGGTCCGGTCACCAGCAATCTGAACCTGCACGGCAGGCTCACCGGTCACCAGATCGTCTGCCCCGGTGAGACCGGCTCCGTGCCGGAGGAGGACCGGATCCACCTCGACGACCTCTACGTCGAGCACGACGAGCGGGCCGGCCGCCTGGTGCTCCGCTCCCATCGGCTCGGCCGTGAGGTGGTGCCGGTCTACCTCGGCTACCTCGTGCCGCTCGCGCTCCCCGAGATCCCGCGCACCCTGCTGCTGCTCTCACCGAGCACCATGGCCCCGTTCGACCTCTGGGCGGGTGTGCCCGAGGGCGAGGGGAGCGACGGCGTCACCCGCAGGCCCCGGGTCCGGCACGGCAACCTGGTGGTCGCCCGGCGCTCCTGGACCGCGGACGCCCAGGTGCTGCCGGTGCGCGGTCATGGGTCCGGGGAGGAGGAGCACTTCCTGGGCTGGCGCCGCTGGCGGCGCGCCCACGGCCTGCCCGACCGCTGCTTCGCCACCGTGTCCCACCCGGACCAGGGCCCGATCGGTGCCAAGCCCGTGTACGTCGACTTCGACAGCCCGCTCTCCCTGGCCGCCTTCGACGCCCTGCTGGAGCGCAGGCCGGGAACCCGGGTGACGTTCCGGGAGATGCTTCCCGCCGAAGACGGCCTCCACCTCACCTCCCGGCGGGGCCGGCACGTGGCCGAGCTCGCCGTGGAGACCTTCACCACCCGCCGCCCCGCCCGTCCCGACCGGGAGGTCGCCTCCTCATGCCCGAACTGACCGAACCTGCGGCCTTCCGGCCGGGCCCCGGCGACGAGGGCTCGCCCTGGCTGGCGATGCACATCTTCTACGCCGCCAACCCCCAGCCGCTGCTGGTCGACTGCGTGCGCCCGCTGGTCGCCCGGCTCAGCGAAGAGGGCCTGGTCTCCGGCTACTTCTTCATCAACTACTGGCTGGAGGGACCGCACGTCAGGCTTCGGCTGCGTCCCAGCGGCCCCGGTGCCGAGGCCGAGGTGCGCCGCCGTGCGGAGGAGGCGGTCGGCGGCTTCCTGAAGGCCCGCCCCGCCCTCTACCAGGTCGACTCGGGCTTCCTGAAGGACTTCTACAACTCCCTCTTCGACATCGAGTTCCCGGGCGAGGACCGAGCGGCCTACCTGGGCCCGGACGGCCGGATGAACCTCCGGCCCAACAACTCCTTCTCCTACGAGGTCTACGCGCCCGAGTACGCCAAGTACGGCGGCCCGGCCGGGGTGGAACTCGCCGAGTGGCACTTCCGGCGCTCCAGCGACCTGGTGCTGGAGGCGTACCGGAGCATGAACCTGCATCTGCGGACCGTGCTGCTCGGCACCTCGGCCCAGCTGATGATGGTCATGGCGAGTTGCTTCCTCCCCGACGAGGAACGGCTCGCGGACTACCTCGACTCCTACTACGCGTTCTGGCACCGGCTGTTCCCCGGCACCGGTTTCATCGGTTCCGCCGAGTACGAGAGGTCCTACGCGCACATGGCGCCCTCGCTCGGAGCCCGGTTCGCCCATCTGCGGCAGGCCGTGGCGAGCGGTGACCTGTCCCGGCTCCCGGCGTTCCTGCGCGGCTGGGCCGAGCACTGCCTGGAGCTGCGCGAGCGCGTGGCCGCCCTCACCGAGCGGGGTGAACTGGCCTTCCCCGCCTGGGACGGCCCGGCCCGCGAGGACAGCGGACAGCAGCGCACCGAGACGGAGGACGCGGCGCCCCTGGTGACCGTCACCCACCTGCCGGCGGTCCTGCCCCGGCTGCTGTCGCCGTACATGCATATGACCAACAACCGGCTGCACGTCACCATCAGGGACGAGGCGTATCTCGCCTTCGTCCTGGGCCAGGTCCTGCGCGAGCCGACCGCCGGACGGGCGGACGCCTCATGAGCACCGACGGCTCTTCTGCCGCGAGCAGTTCGGCGACTGCGGGCGGGGCGGGTGGCGCGGGCACCGGCCGCTCCGGCGGCGGACACGGCACCGCCGGCCACCGGGCCGCCGACCGCGCCGGCCCCGGCCCTTCCGGCACCGACCGCTCCGCCGCCGTCCGTGCCTACCGCCCCGAGCTGCGGCCGGGGGTGCTGATCGGGCCCGCGCTGTCGCGCGGCCCGCGCACCGTGCACCTGGTCAGACATCCGGTCAGTGGCGCCGCGTTCGAGATCGGCACGAAGGAGCACTTCGTGCTCAGCCGGCTCGACGGCACCCGGAACCTCGACGACATGGTGGACGAGTACGCGGCCCGGTACCGGCGGCGGCTGCCCGAGGAACAGTGGACCCGGCTGCTCGGCCTGCTCGGCACCCGCGGCCTGCTCGCCGGCTCCCCCGACCCCGCCCCGACCCCGCCGCCCCCGGCCCGCACCGGCACCTTCTGGAAGGGCAGCCGGCGGACCGTCGCCGACGCCCACGCGACCACCGGACGCCTCCACCGGCTGCTGCGCCCCCTGCTCCGCCCCTGGGTCCAACTCCCGCTCGTGGCGGCCGTACTCGCCATGACCGGCGCCCTGTTCGCGGACCCGTCGGCGCTCCTCGGCGGGACACGGGACCTGCTGAGCCGGCCCGCTCTGCTGGTCCCGTTCGCGGTCTTCCTCTGGATCAGTATCTGTCTGCACGAACTCGCCCACGGCGTCGCCGCCCGGCACTACGGCGGTACGGTCTCCGAGATCGGAGTGCGCTGGCGGTTCCCCGCCCTGATGATGTACTGCACGGTCGACGACTACCTGTTCCTTCCCGGCCTGCGGGCGAAACTGGTGGTCGCCGCGGCGGGCGCGTACGTCAACCTGGTGCTGCTGCTGCCCTTCGCGCTCTGGTGGGCGCTGCTGGACCCGGCCGACCCGAACCGGGCCGCGCTCACCGGGATGCTCCTCGTCGGCGTCGTCCAGGCCCTGAGCAATCTGGTACCGCTACCCCCGCTCGACGGATACCGCATGCTCAGCCACCTCCTGGCCACCGCCAACCTCGCTCCGGAGGCCATGGCCTACCTGGCTCTGCGCCGCCGCGGGCGGGACGCCGTCGCCGCCTACCCGCCGCGCGCCCGCCGTCTCTACACGGCCTATGCCGTCGCGGCGGCCACGCTGGTGCTGCTCGCCGCGGCCGGCACCTGCACCGCCGTCGTCCTGCTGATCCCGCGATGACGTCCCCCCGCTCCGGAAGAAGACGCGACTCATGAATGAGGTACCGCTATGAGCTCCCCCTCCCCCACCCCGGACGACGGCGTCCGGCCCGCCGTCGCCGTCAGCGGTGTGACGAAGAGTTACGACGGCCGGCGTGCCGTCGACGAGGTCACCCTCGACGTCCGGCGTGGCGAGTTCTTCGGGCTGCTCGGCCCCAACGGGGCGGGCAAGTCCACCCTGGTGGAGATCATGGAAGGGCTTCGCAGGGCCGACTCCGGAACGGTCACCGTGTTCGGCGAGTCGCCGTGGCCGCGCAACACCGGACTGCTGCCGCGCATGGGCGTGCAGACCCAGTCGTCGGCGTTCTTCGTGCGGCAGACCGTCCACGAGCATCTGCGCACGGTGGCGGCCCTGTTCGGCGCGGAGCGCGCGGCCGTCGACGCCACCCTGGAGGCCGTCGGGCTCGGCGGGCGGCACGACGTCCGCGTGGACAGTCTCTCCGGTGGCCAGCGGCAGCGGCTCGCCATCGCCTCCGCGCTGGTCCACGGACCCGAGTTGATCTTCCTGGACGAGCCGACCGCCTCGCTCGATCCGGAGGGCCGCCGGGACCTGTGGCAGGTGTTGCGCGGTCTCAAGGCCCAGGGCCGCACCATCGTGTACACCACACATCACCTCGACGAGGCCGAGGCGCTGTGCGACCGGGTCGGCATCCTGGTGGAGGGCCGGCTGGTCGTCGTCGACGAACCGCAGCACCTGATCGGGACGTTCGGCGGCGCCGCCCGCCTCCTGGTCCCGCTCGGCCGGATCGACGAGGAGCGGGCCGCGGCCCTGCCCGGCGTGGACACCGTCACCGTGCAGGGCGGACACCTCGTCCTGGAGACCCGCGCCACCGGGCGGGTCCTCGCCGCGCTCGACACCGCCACCGGCCTGGACGGGGTGCAGACCCGCACGCCCAGCCTGGAGGACGTCTACCTCGACATCACCGCCGGGCGACGCCCGGGGACCCCGCTCGCCGCGAACAACCAGGAGCAGCAGGCATGAGTGCCTACACCGCGCTGACCGGGGCGGGTTACCGTGCCCAGGTCCGGGACAAGACGACCGTCTTCTTCACCTTCGCCTTCCCGCTGATCTTCCTCGTCGTCTTCGGCCTGATCTTCCGGGGCCGTGACGTGGAGGAGAGCGGCCTGTCCTATCTGTCCTACACCGCGGCCGGAGTGCTCTCCTGGGGTGTCGCCAACGCCGCCGTGTTCGGTATCGGGTTCACCCTGATGCAGTGGCGGGCGGACGACATCCTGCGGATGATCCGGATGTCACCCGCCCCGCTGTCCGCCGTCATCGGCTCCCGCTACGTCCTCGCCCTGGGCGTGGGAGTGGCCCAGTCCGTCCTGTTCGTCGGCGTGGCGATGCTGCCCGGCTTCGGCCTGGTCCCGGCGTCGAGGTGGCCGCTGCTGATCCCCGTCATGGTCCTCGGCATCACCACGTTCCTGCTGCTGGGAGTGATCATCGGCAGCATCGCCGACACCCCCGAGTCGGTGGCCGGTATCGCCAACTTCCTGATGCTGCCCATGGCCTTCCTGTCCGGGTCCTTCTTCCCGCTGGACGCCATGCCCGGCTGGCTGCAGAAGGTGTCCCTGGTCCTGCCGCTGCGCTACCTCAACGACGCGGTGGCGTCCGCTCTCACCGGCCGCGGCGACCTGTCCGACATCGGCCTGGGCTGCCTCGGTCTCCTCGTGTTCGCCGCGCTCTTCGGTGCCCTCGCGGTGCGCACCTTCCGCTGGACGAAGACCTCGTGAGCACCGCGACCCGGGCGCTGCCGCAGCCGATGGCGCGGGCCCGGGACACGCTGCAGACATTCCTGGACGGCCGCTTCGGCCCCGGTGCCCCGCGTGTCGTGCCGCTCGGTGCCGTCGGTGCCGGAGCCGGGGCGGGCGCGGCGCCGGACCCCTGGGCGGCGGACCGGCCGACGGCGCTGATCCATGTCAGCGCCTCGGCGATCCTGCTCGGCCCCTGGGGAGGCGACGGCAGCGCCCCCGCCTGCGGCACGTGTCTCGCCGTACGGTGGCAGCGGCTGCGCAGCCGCAGCGAACGCAACGCGCTGGAGACCGGCGGCCCCGACGGGCCCCGCCCGGCCGGCGACTGGCCCCTGCTGCCGGACCCGGTGCAGGACACCGTCGCCGCGCTCTGCGAGGCCCTGCGGCACGGGCCCCGCCCGGTCCCGCCCGCCACCCACCCGGCGGACCGCGCGCTGCCCCAGGTGACCCGGATCGGTCTGGCGGACCTGCTGGTCAGGACGTATCCGCTGCTCGCCGACCCGCTCTGCCCCGACTGCGGCCCGCCGCCCCGGGCACAGACCCGGGAGAGCGTCCCGCCGCTCACCCCGCTCCCCCGCCCCAAGCCGGACCCCGGCGGCTACCGGCTCCGCCCGGCGTCCGCCCACCCGCTGCCCACCGACGCCCTGGCCAATCCGGTCTGCGGTGCGCTGGGGGCCGGCACCTGGACCGACGTCACCTCGTCCACCACCGCCCCGGTGGCGGGCAGTGCGTTCATCCGGGGGTACGCCGGGCTCCACGACGTCACCTGGAGCGGGCAGGAGAACTCCTTCGCCACCAGCCGCCGGCTGGCCTTCCTGGAGGGCCTGGAACGGTTCGCGGGCACCCACCGGCGCGGCGGTGTCGCACCGGTCGTCGGCTCGTACGCCGAGCTGAGAGCCGACGCGGTCGACCCCGCCGTGTGCGGTCTCTACAGCGCGGAGACCTACCGCACCGACCCGTCGGTCACGCCCTTCGACCCGGACCGGGCCATCCCCTGGGAGTGGGGGTGGTCGCTGCGCGACGAACGTCCGGTGCTGGTGCCGTCGCGGCTGGTCTACTACAGCCTCCCGACGGCCGGGGACGACTTCGTCTTCGAGTGTTCCAACGGCTGCGCGATCGGCGGCTGCCTGGAGGAGGCGGTCCTCGGCGGCCTGCTCGAACTCGTCGAGCGCGACTCGTTCCTGATCGGCTGGTACGGCGCGGTCCGGCTGCCCCGCATCGACCTGGAGACGGTCGGCGGCCCGACGGTGCCCGCGATGACCGAACGGGCCGCCCTGCAGGGCTACGACGTGTACGCCTTCGACAACCGCGTCGACCTGGCGATCCCCGCCGTCACGGCGGTCGGGGTCCGCCGGGACGGCGGTCCGGGCACCCTGACCTTCGCGGCCGCGGCCTCGCTGGACCCCATGTCCGCGGTCGAGGGCGCCCTGTCCGAGGTGCTCAGCTACATCCCTCACCTGTCCCGGCAGACCGCCGAACGCCGGGATGAACTGGAGGCCATGGCCGACGACTTCTCCCTGGTGCGCCATCTCAAGGACCACCCCCAGCTGTACGGGCTCCCGCGCATGGCCGGCTACGCGCGTGCCTATCTAGCACCGTCCGCGGCCCGCCCCTTCGACGAGGTGTACCGGCGGTGGGAGGCGGGCGGCCGTCCCCGCACCGGTGATCTGCGGGACGACGTCGCCGTGGTCCGCGACGAACTGGTCCGGGCCGGTCATGACGTCATCGTCGTCGACCAGACCTCGCCGGAGCAGGAACGGATGGGGCTGCGGACGGTGAGTACGGTCGTGCCGGGGCTGCTGCCGATCGACTTCGGCTGGAACCGGCAGCGCGCCCTGCTGATGCCCCGGCTGCGCACCGCGCCGCGCCGTGGCGGGCACCGGGACGGCGACCTCACCGACGCCGAACTCCTCCGGGCCCCGCACCCCTTCCCGTGATCCCCGGTCCACCAGGTCCACCAGGTCCACCACCCGGTCCCCACGCGGCAGCGGCGGGGCCGGCCGTACGAACCACGGAGTCCGCCTGTGCCCCCTGAGTCCCGTGCCGCCCGGGTCACCGCGGCGCCCGCCGCGGGCCGCCCCGCCGGGGACCGTCCCGTCGGGGACCGTCCCGTCGGGGAAGACCTCCTCGCCCGTACCGGTGACGTACTGCGTCCGGCCCTCGACCTCTATCTGGACCTGCACGCGCATCCCGAACCGTCCGGGCACGAGGCCCGTACCGCGGACCGCTTCGGCCGGCGGCTCGCGGCGGCGGGCTGCGAGGTCACCCACGGGGTGGGCGGCCACGGCGTGGTCGGCGTCCTCGGCAACGGGGACGGGCCCCGCGTCTGGCTGCGGGCGGAACTGGACGCCCTCCCGGTCCGCGAGCGGACCGGCCTCGCGTACGCGAGCGACGGCGAAGCCATGCACGCCTGCGGTCACGACCTGCACCTGGCGGCCGCGGCCGGCGCCACCGCCCTGCTCGCCGCGCTCACCGACCGCTGGCGGGGCACCCTGGTGGTCGTGGGGCAACCGGCCGAGGAGACGCTGAGCGGGGCCGAGGCCATGCTCGGCGACGGGCTGTACGAACGCTTCGGCCGGCCGGACGTCGTCCTCGCCCAGCACGCCGCGCCACTGCCGTCCGGCACGGTCGCCCATGGAACGGACCGGGTCCCGATGGCGGCGGCCGGCGCGGTGCTCGACGTGGTGCTGCACGGGCGGGGCGGCCATGCCGCCACCCCGCACCTGGCGGTGGACCCGGTGGTCGCCGCGGCCGCCGTCGTCACCCGGCTCCAGGGCGTCGTCGCCCGCGAGACCGCGCCCGCCGACCAGGTGTCCCTGACCGTGGGCACGCTGCGGGCCGGAACGGCCGCCAACGTCATCCCGGAGAGCGCCGCGCTCGGTATCGGGGTCCGCGCCGCGAGTGAGGCATCCCTGGAGCGGGCACTGGCCTCGGTGCGCCGTGTCGTGCGGGCCGAGAGCGCCGCCTCGGGCGCCCCCCGGGAGCCCGAGGTGAGCGTGGTGTCCCGCTCCGCGGCCCTGTACGGCGACCCGTCCGCCACCGAAGCGGTGCGACGCGCCCACACCGGCCTCCTCGGCGCCGGACGGGTCCTGCCCTGGCCGGGGTCGCTGGCCGCGGAGGACTTCCCGCTGTTCGGGGACGCGGGGGCCGGCGTCCACGGGCAGCCCGGTGTGCCCCTGGTCTACTGGATGCTGGGGGTGGTGGACGCGGAGACCTGGCGCCGGGCGACGGCCGGCGGTCCGGGCGCGCCGCCCCTGGTCCCGAACCACTCCCCGTACTTCGCGCCCGACATCGCCGGCGCGCTGCGTCCCGCCGTCGCCGCGATGGCGTCCGCCGCCCTGGACCGGCTCGCCGCCCGGTGACTCAGCTCAGTGGCGGTCCGGGCTCCGGGTTCGGGACCGGTTCGGGGCCCGGGGGGATCGGCGACGGGGACGGCTCGGGGGGAACCGGGTGCGGCGGAGGCGGGGGCGAGGGCGGAGGTGTGGGGACCGGTCCGGGGGGCGAGGGCGTGGGGGCCGGTCCGGGTTGTGGCTCCGGGGGCACGGGTTCCGGGCCGGGGGGTGACGGCTCCGGGCCGGGGGTGGGTCCCGGAGTGGGGCCCGGCGGGACGGGATCCGGGTACGGGTGAGTCATGGCGCATGCCTCCAGCTCTGCTCCGGCCGGGTCACCGGCCGGTATCCGCTCTGGACTACTCCCCGCCTACCCGGCGGGCCACCCGCCAGTCACCCGTCCGGGTGAGGGCCGCCGCCGCGTCGAGTCCCGGGCGAGGGCTGGAGAGCACGGGGACCGCGGTGGTGGTGAGTCGTTCCGCCGGGGCCATGGACGCCTGGGCGAGGACGATCACATCGGCGCCGGTCACCGTGTCGGCCGCGTCCGCCACCCGGCGTACGTAACCGGACCCGTCACCCGCGTCGAAGCGCCCCCAGGCACCCTCGACCAGCGCCGTCCGCACCCGGACGGACCGGCCGGCCCGGGCCGCCTCCTCCTCGATCAGGGCGGCCGTCGGCCGCAGGGTGCTCTCCAGCGCGGCGAGCACGGCCACCCGGGGCCCGGCGGCCACGGCCGCGCGCGCCATCGGCCGGTCGACGCGCAGCACCGGGACGCCCGCCTCGGCAGCCTCCGCGACCTGCCCGATGGTCGAACAGGTGCACAGTACGGCCCGCGCTCCCTCCTCGGCGGCCTCCCGCACCCTCGCCCGTACCTCACCGGCGACCGCGGCGGGACCGTCGGCGCGGGCGCGTTCCAGCAGTTCCTCGGCGACGACATGCCTCAGTTCGAGCCCGGGGTGCCGCTCGTCGCGCAGGGCGTCGAAGACGGGCACGTGAACCGGTGAGGTGTGCAGGAGGACGAGCACGAGCGCCGCCGCCTGCCCTCAGAACCGTCCGGGATGCGCCGCCAGCCACGCCTTCGCCGCCCTGATCAGCTCCGGGCCGGCCACGGGGGCCTGGTCCGGGTGGCGCGCGGCCCAGGTGACGACGTACGGGCAGAGCGGCGCGACGGCGCTGTCCTCGCGGGCGGCGAGAGCGTAGAGCTCGCGGGCGAGTGAGCCCGCGATGCCCTGGCCCTCGTGGGCGGGCTCCACGACGGTGTGCACCGGCACGAGCGCGCGCTCGGGGGCGTCGAGCACGAAGTACTCGATCCGCCCAGCCACCTCACCGTCCGCCACGGCTTCGAGCCGGCCCGCCGCCCGGTCGTCACGGATCTCGATGTCGCCCATGGCCACCCCCACGCTCCTGCCTCGGTTGCCGCGCTTGCCTCGGTTCGCGCCGGTCAGCCCGCGGTGACGGCCTGCGCGCTGCGCTCCTGGTCCGACCCCGGCACCGGCTCGGACGGGTCGGCGCCCAGGGCCACGACGCGGTTGTCGGCATCCACGTGCACCACCCGGGGCACCAGCGCCCGAGCCTCGGCGTCGGTCACCTGAGCGTAGCTGATGATGATCACCAGATCACCGGGATGGACGAGATGCGCCGCGGCCCCGTTGATCCCGATCACCCCCGACCCACGCTCCCCCTCGATGACGTACGTCTCCAGCCGGGCCCCGTTGGTGATGTCGACGATGTGCACCAGCTCACCGGGCAGCAGATCGGCGGCGTCGAGCAGATCGGCGTCGATCGTCACGGATCCCACATAGTGCAGGTCGGCCTGGGTGACGGTGGCACGGTGGATCTTGGACTTGAACAGAGTACGCAGCACTTTGGACTCCCGGAAGACGGCTCCCTGCCTGCTTCTTGCAGGTCAAGGGCGTTGTTCACTGTACACCGGCACCCCTCGGACTCGAAGATCCTGAGGAACATCGATCCCACTCGGGCAAGAAGGCTCCTCGTCTGCGCTTCCGCGAAGAATGAGGCTGTTGAACTATCGCCGACCAAACACCTGTCTCGGAGTGTGCGAGGGCTCATGCCGACCAGACACTGACTCACCTGACGATGTGACAGGTAGGCACTTCGTCGGGCACGGAGTCATCCTCCGCATCGACCTGGAAGTCGTTCAACACACCCGGCAGCCGGGGGCTTCATCCGGTTTCAAAGCACCAGGCGGTCGAGTGGACCTGCGACTGGCTGATGCCCCGCCGACGCCTGTGGAGCACACGATCCGGGCAGCCGTGTGACGCTACCCAAACCGAGTCCCCGACTGTGACCGATCGATCGCGACCGCTACCACTTGGTGGGCAGCCGTGTTCCAGCTGCTTGCCCAGGGGCGTGCCCCTTGACGTGGTGTAGGCGATCAGTCGTCGGTTGCGATGGTGGTGTTCGGGAGCACGGGGGTGCTTTCGCCGGGCTCGGTGGGGTAGGTCTGTCTGGTCCATGCTGCCTTCGGGTAGGTAGCGGCGGGGGAAGGCGATCCACTCGTCGTGCATCTCGAAGAGCACGGCGGTGACCAGCCGCAGGAGGGCGTCGTCGTCGGGGAAGACCTGGACGACATCGACGCGGCGTTCGATCTCGCGGTTGATCCGCTCCAGCGGGTTCGTGGACTGAATCTTCTTCCAGTGCCGTTCCGGGAAGGCGGTGAGGTCGTCCTTGACGTCCAGGAGCATCTGTCTGACCTGGGGAAACTGTGCGCCCAGCATGTCGGCGACCGTGTCGAGCTGCTTACGGACGGCGTCCTGGCCGGGCTGGGCGAAGATGGTGCGGATGGTCACCGCGACCATTTCCGCGGCGTCCTCGGGTATCACGCCGAAGACATTGCGGGGAAATGAACCCGGCAGCACTGGCAGGCCGCGCCGATCATGACCTTGCGGATCGCCTTGACCAGGCCCGAGTGGTGATCGCCGAGCACGAGCCGGACACCGCCCAGGCCGCGTTCACGCAAAGAGCGCAGGAACCGGATCCAGAACACCTCGGTCTCCCGCGTGTGTTCCCGTACGCCTGGCCGGTGCCCTTCGCCGACTTGTGGATGCGGCTGCGACGAATCAGCCGGCGGTCGGTGTTCGACTGACTCAGGAAGAGCTCTCTCAGATGACCGGTGCTTCCCGCAACACCGTCGGTGCGGCGATCAAGCCGTGGCGGGAAGAGGGCTGGCTGAAGACGGATCCGGGCGGCGGACTCCTGATCCATGACATCACATCGATCGTGGCCCACGCCCGCAGCACGATGTGACCGGCCACACCGTGACCCTTCCATTTCTGCCAGACGTGCCACGTGCTCCGCGTCCGGCCCTCGTGACCGCAGAGAGACGCCCGGCATGATCGAGGATATGGGGACGTCCTCCACCACCGATGGCTTCACCTGCGCGGATTCGGATGTCGCACACGAGCCGGGGTCGCGAGTGGCAACTCCGGCAGTAGCCGCTCCGGTTAAATCCACAGCCACGGATTCGTGAGAGACGCCGAGCACCTGATCCATTCTGTCCACCCCGTTGATTGACAGCTCACAGAACCTGACACACGCCGCGCCCGGACGGCTCAGCACCACCGGGCCGCGCTGCCGGACCACGCCTGGCCACGGTCTCGGTCGGAGTCCGGGCACAACCGACAGGCGAAATGAAGAATTCCGTTCATCTCTCCCCGTCCTTGAGGTGTTGCCCGTGTCTTACTCCCATGCTCACGCGTCACTCTGGTCATTGTCGAGCCCTTTGCTGACAGTTGAACCCCGCCGCCGTCCTGCACGCCGCGACCACGCGATGAACTGGTCCCGATGGCGACGCCGTCACCAAGCACGTGCCCGGCGCTGTCACTACATGCGGCGCGGGCACCCGTTGGCGGGAAAGCCCCAAGACCGTCCCGCACACGCCGAACCCCCGCTACACTTCCCACCGCCAGACCGCTGACCAGGACGCATACAGAGGTCCGGCTGGAGTACTAGGCACCCCCGCCCGGGGCGATCAGACCCGTCTCGTAGGCGAAGACGACGGCCTGGACGCGGTCGCGCAGGTCCAGCTTCGACAAGATGCGGCCGACGTGGCTCTTGACAGTGGTCGGGCTCAGGAACAGTCGCGAGGCGAGTTCGGCGTTGCTGAGGCCCGTGGCGAGCAGGCGGAGCACCTCCAGTTCACGAGGGGTCAGGCCGGAGAGATCGCGGTGCGGGGTGGTGGTCTGTGGTTCGTCGTGCTGGGCGAAGCGCTCGATCAGCCGACGAGTGATCGTGGGTGCGAGGAGAGCGTCGCCGGACTGCACCAATCGCAGGGCGGACACCAGGTGTTCGGGGGTGACGTCCTTGAGCAGGAAGCCGCTGGCGCCGGCCGTGAGCGCGGCATAGACGTACTGGTCGAGGTCGTACGTGGTGAGGATGATGACCCGGGTCTCCGACGGCCCGTCACCACCGAGGATGCGCCGGGTGGCCTCGATGCCGTCCATCACCGGCATCCGGATGTCCATGAGGACGACGTCGGGCCGCGTGCGGCGCACCGCTGCGACAGCCTCGGCCCCGTCAGCCGCCTCGGCCGCCACCTCGATGCCGTCCGCAGCCAGAATCATTTTGAAACCGGTGCGTACCAGGGCCTGGTCGTCGGCGATGACGGCGCGCAGCGGCGGCCGGTCCCCGGTCATGCCACGCTCCACGGGATGCGGGCGGTAACCCGGTAGCCGCCGGTCGGCGTCGGACCGGCCGTCAGTTCCCCCTCGTACACGGCCAGCCGTTCCCGCAGCCCCATGTGGCCGCGACCGTTGCTCTCCACCGGCGGGGCGTCCTTCACGCCTCCTGTGTCCGTGACCTCGATCTCCAGGCAGTCGTCGGTGTATCCGATGGCGACGGACGCCTCCGCGCCGCGTGCGTGCTTGATCGAGTTGGTCAGTGCCTCCTGCACGACCCGGTACGCCGCGAGGTCCACCCCCGACGGCAGCGGTTCCGACGGCAGCGACACCCCGACGCTCACGGGCAGCCCGGCGGCCCGTACCCGGGCGACCAGCGCGTCGAGCTGCGCCAGCCCCGGCTGCGGCTCCAGACCGTCGGGTCTCTCGTGGTCCGGAGCCGCCAACAGACCCATCACGTGCCGCAGTTCGGCCATGGCGGCCCTGCCGCCCGCCTCGACGGCCAACAACGCCTCCTTGGACTGCTCGGGCACTACGTCCATCACTTTGCGGGCCGCGCCCGCCTGGATCACCATCACGCTGACATTGTGAGTCACGACGTCGTGCAGTTCGGCGGCAATACGCGCACGCTCCTCCACGACAGCCCGGCGCATGGCCTCCTCCTGCGCCTGCTGCAGCTCGGTGACCCGGTCCCGGCTGGACGCCAGCCGCAGTTGCAGGAACCGCACGAGACTGGCCAGCATCCCGGCCACCAGCAGCACGAATCCCGGGCTGGACCAGCCCGGGAGCAGGGGATCGGCGTTTCGGAAGGCGTAACCGGACAGCGCGGCGGCCATCACCAGGACGGCGATCGCCAGTATCCGGTAACGGCTGTACACGATGGCGCTGTAGGCGCCGACGACACAGGCCAGGACGGTGATCCAGGAGGCGGAACCGCCGATGGCCAGCGCCGCGACCAGCACCGTCACGAACGTGGCCAGCGGGTACAGGCGCCTCAGTCCGAGTGGCAGCGTCGACAGGATGACCATGGCCCAGGGGACGGGCGGAGCGTCTTCCTCCGCGGGGGCCTGGTCGGGGCCGGGCGAGGGCGGCGCGGGCACCCCGGTTCCGACGTCGATCACGGGGGGGTTCACATCCACCGGCCCGTTGCCGGGGTACCGCACCGCCACGAACAGAGCGACGGCGGTCAGCACGACCGCCAGCACCACGTCCAAGCGCACCGCCCGCTTCGGCTGCGGGGCGGACTTCGCCTCGGGGCGCAGCGCGTCGATGAGCCGGTGAAGCCGGCGGCGCCGATCTTGCGTCTCCATCCGTCCATTGTGGGGCGCTCGTCGCCCGGTCCGCGTCCACCTGTCTGATCAGGGCGTTGTCTTCGAGGCCTACTCCTCAGGTAGGACTCCGTGGCCGAATCATCCGCGGGGAGGGGCCGATGTTGGTTCCGCGGCCGACGCGCCGCGCGGGCGGCAGCCTCTAGGTTCACAGAGTCGGCAACGGCATGTGCCTCTCGCGATCGTAAGGACGGACAACCCGCATGAACCAAGTGATCGAGCTGGAAGGTGTGGCGAAGCGCTACGACACCGGCGGTGCGCCGGCGCTCGGACCGCTCACGCTCAGCGTCGCCAGGGGTGAGGCCCTTGCCGTGACGGGCCCTTCCGGCAGCGGCAAGTCCACGCTGCTGAACCTCATCGCCGGCCTGGACAAGCCGACCGAGGGCTCCGTGCTCGTCGCGGGGCGGCGGATCGACCAGTTGAGCGAGCACGCCCTCGCCAAGTTCCGTCGCGAGCACATCGGCATCGCCTTCCAGTTCTTCAACCTCCTGGACGACCTCACGGTCACCGACAACATCCAGCTTCCGGCCCAGCTGACCGGGACGAGCCGGCGCGCTGCCGCGGCCCGCGCGGGCGAGCTCATGGAGATGCTGGGCATTCAGAAGCACGCACGCGCCTATCCGGGCCGGCTGTCCGGAGGTGAGCGCCAACGGGTCGGTGTCGCCCGGGCGTTGATCAACCGTCCCGAGCTGCTGCTGGCCGACGAGCCCACGGGTGCACTGGACTCCGCCTCGGGCGCGGAAGTCCGCAAGCTGCTGATCGACCTGCACCGCGGTGGCCAGACCATCGTGCTGGTGACGCATGACCTGGCACTCGCGGAGGCGTGTGCGAGCCGCACGATCCACCTGGTGGACGGTCACCTCGCCCTCGACACGTATGCGCAGGCCATCCGATGAGCCGGCTCGGTAGCGGCGCGTTGGGCCGGGTCGTGCGCTCCGGGGTCGGCCGACGGCGGGTGCAGACCCTGGTGATCGCCGTGGCCACGATGATGGCCGTGGCCTCGGCCGTGGTGGCCGGGGCCCTGATGGTCGCCGCGGCGGCTCCCTTCGACGACGCCTTCAAGAAGCAGCAGGGCGCGCACATCACCGCGCAGTTCGATCCGGCCAAGGCGAGTGCGGCGCAGCTGGAGCGCACCAAGAAGCTGGCCGGCGTCACGGCGAGCGCGGGGCCGTACGCCTCCACGGCATTCCGTCCGGTGGACCAGTCGGGCTTCCGGATGCCGACGCTGACCGTGGTCGGGCGGTCCGGCGCGGACGCCGATGTCGACCGCGTGGAACTGAAGTCCGGCCGGTGGGCGCAGAAGCCTGGCGAGATCGTGATCGACGCGTCCTTCCAAGGACCCTCCGCCGACATCGGCTCGACCCTCAAGACGTCGGACACCCCGAACGCCCCGACCCTGTCGGTCGTCGGGTTCGCCGTGTCGGTCGGCAAGTCCGCCGACGCATGGGCGACCTCGGCGCAGGTCGAGGCCCTGGCGGCGTTGGGCAGCCCCCTCACGACCCAGATGCTCTACCGCTTCGACTCCGCGAGCACGAAGCAGCAGATCCTCGCCGGCCGGGCGGAGCTCGCCTCCACCGTGGACTCCGGGGCCCTGCTGGGCACGCAGTCCTGGCTGGACACCAAGCGGGCCGCGGATCAGGGCGCGGCGGCGACCGTCCCGTTCGTGATGGCCTTCGGCGTGCTCGGCATCGTCATGTCGGTGATCATCGTCAGCAGTGTGATCAGCGGTGCGGTCGGCACGAGTCTGCGCAGGATCGGCATCCTGAAGGCCATCGGTTTCACGCCTCGCGAGGTCGTCCGCGCGTATGTGGCGCAGGCGCTGATCCCGGCCACGGTCGGCATCTCCCTGGGTGTCGTGCTGGGCAACCTGCTGGCGGTGCCGCTGCTGGCGGACACGGAGTCGGTGTACGGCAACGTCTCGCTGTCCGTGGCCTGGTGGGTGGACGTCGCGGTACCGGCCGCCGCGCTGCTCGTGGTCGGGCTCGCGGCGCTGATCCCCGCGCGGCGTGCCGGACGGCTGAACACGGTCGAGGCCATCGCGGTCGGCCGGGCGCCGCGCCCGGGCCGCGGGCAGTGGGCGCACCGGGCCATGGGGCGGCTGCCGCTGCCCCGGCCGGTGACGTACGGGCTCGCCACTCCCTTCACGCATCCGGTGCGTGCCCTCGCGATGCTGCTAGCGGTGGCGTTCGGCACGGTCGCGGCGACGTTCGCGGTGGGACTGACCTCGTCCCTGAACGAGGTCGGCAAGTCGCAGGACCCCGAGAGCCGTGCCGCGGTCACGGTCACGACGGTCAGGATGAACAACATCGCTCCCCCGCCGCCCCCGCCTCCCGTGGGGGGCGACGCCGCGGCGAGCCCGTCTCCGGTGGCCCCCAGCCCGGCGGCCGGTTCGTCCAAGCCCGAGGTGGCCGACCCGGCGAAGGTGCGGGCCGCCGTCACGTCCGAGGCGGGGCTGGAGTCGTACTACAGCAAGCTCCAGACGGAGGTCGCCGTGGCCGGGGTCTCCGGCGCGGTGGAGGCCAGCCTCTACGAGGGCGACTCGCGCTCCGGCAGCTACGAGATGCTCTCGGGGCACTGGATCACCGGGAAGGGCCAGGTCGTCGTCCCCACGCGCTTCCTGGAGCGGACCAGCACCAAGGTCGGTGACACGGTGCGGATGACGTTCGAGAAGGAGAGCGCCGACCTGCGGATCGTGGGTGAGTCGTTCGACACCTCCGGCAATGAGCTGGAGGTCCACGCGGACATGGCCAACTTCCCGTCGGCGCAGCCCGAGACGTTCCTCGTCGACGTGACGTCTGGTGTGTCGGCGGGCGAGTTCGCCCGGAAGCTCGCGGCGGTGGTGCAGCCGATGGGTGGTGACGCCACGACCGTCGTGGAGTCGGAGCAGAGCGGCGTCATCCTCATCATGGACGCGATGGCGGTGCTGCTGACCCTCATGCTGATCGCCGTGGCCGGTCTCGGCGTGCTCAACTCCGTCGTCCTGGACACCCGCGAACGCGTCCACGACCTGGGCGTGTGCAAGGCGATCGGCATGTCGCCGCGGCAGATGGTGAGCCTCGTGCTCGCCTCGGTGTCCGCGATCGGCGTGGTCGGCGGGCTGCTGGGCGTGCCGGCGGGATACCTGCTGCACGGCGTCGTCATGCCGGTGATGGGGCGCGCGGTGGGCACCGGAATGCCCTCGCCGGTCCTCGACGTGTACGGGCCGGTCGAGCTGCTCCTGCTGGGGCTGGGCGGCGTCGTGCTGGCGATGCTGGGCGCGATGATCCCGGCCGGGTGGGCGGCCAGGGCCCGCACGGCCACGGCCCTGCGCACCGAGTGACGCAGGACGCGGCACCGGCAGCATGAGAGGACAGCCCGGCCCCGAAAGGGCCGGGCTGTCCTCGTGCGTACGTGCTCCGAGCCGTGCGCAGCGTCGCTCGGGTGCGCCGCCGCACGGGCCGGGCCTCCGCTCGTCCGCGGGGGCCCGGCCGTCACCGGGCGGCCGTACGGCGGCTCACACGCCGTCGGGCCTGCGCATACGCCGCAGCGCGGGCCTGGCCTTCGGCCGCCGGTCGCCCTGGTCGGCGAGCCAGCCCGCGAGTGCGGCCGGCGTGGGCGAGGTGAAGACGGTACGGATCGGCAGCTCCTCGCCCAGCACCGTACGCACCCGGCTGACCAGGCGTGTGGCCAGCAGCGAATGACCGCCGAGGGCGAAGAAGTCGTCGTCGACACCGACCGTCGGCAGGCCCAGCACCCGTGCGAACGCCTCGCAAAGGATCCGTTCCTGTTCCGTAGCCGGTTCCCGGCCGGCCCCCGCCGACGCGGCGACGTCCGGCTCCGGCAGCGCCGCGCGGTCCAGTTTGCCGTTGGCCGTCAGCGGAAGCGCGTCGAGGACCACGACCGCCGACGGCACCATGTACTGCGGCAAAGCCTGCGCGACGTGGTCGCGCACCGTCCGGCCGAGCGCGACGTCGTCGGCGTCCGACCGGTCGCCCCCGGGCACCACGTAGGCCACCAGACGCCCCTCTCCCGAGGCATCCGCGCGTACGGTCACCGCGGCGCGGGCCAGCGCGGGGTGTCCGGTCAGTACGGACGCGACCTCCTCCGGCTCCACCCGGAAGCCACGGATCTTCACCTGCGCGTCGGCCCGCCCGGCGAACACCAGCCGACCGTCGGCGGTCCACCGGACCCGGTCACCCGTCCGGTACATCCGCTGTCCGGGCCCGGTGTACGGGGACGCCACGAACCGCTCGGCCGTCAGGTCGGGCCGCCCCACGTACCCGCGGGCCAGGCTGGAGCCCGCGACGTACAGTTCGCCCGCCACCCCGACCGGCACGGGGGCGAGCCGGTCGTCGAGGACGTACGCCCGCACACCGCTGATCGGGCCGCCGATGTCCGGGGCGTCGCCCACCGCCAGCGGCCGGGACATCGTCGCGCACACCGTCGTCTCCGTCGGCCCGTACGCGTTGACGAACCGCCGCCCCGGCGCCCAGCGCCCCACCAGCTCCCTGCCGAGCGCCTCACCGGCCGAGACCAGGGTCGTCACCGGTGCCAGGTCCTCGGGTGCCATTTCGGCCAGGACCGCCGGCGGCAGGGTCACGTGCGTCACCGCGTGCCGGGACAGGACACGCGCCAGCCCGGGCCCGGGCAGCAGTTCGTCCGCCCCGGCCACGACGAGGCAGGCGCCGGACGACAACGCCACGACCACGTCCGACACCGCCGCGTCGAAGCTCATCGACGCGAACTGCAGCAGACGGCTCGATCCGTCCACGGCGAACCGGTCCGTCTGCGCGGCTGCCAGGTTCGCCAGTCCGGCGTGGGACACGGCCACGCCCTTGGACCGTCCCGTCGAACCGGACGTGTAGATCACGTAGGCCATCCGGTCGGGCGTTCCGGCCACCCGGGGAGCGGTCACCGGAGCCGTCTCCACAGCGGCCGCCGCCCCTGGATCGTCCAGGTTCAGCACCCGGATCCTTGAAGCGGGGAAGCGGCCCGTCAGGTCGCTCCGCCCGACGACGACACCGGCCCCGCTGTCCGCGAGCATGAACGCCAGCCGCTCCCCCGGGTACTCCGGATCCAGGGGCAAGTAGGCCGCCCCTGCCTTCCACACGCCGAGGATCGCCGCGATCGCCTCCACGCCTCGTGGCAGGCACAGGCCCACCACGGACTCCGGCCCCACCCCGTGGTCCCGCAGGAGGTGCGCCAGGCGGTTGGCCCGCGTGTCGAGTTCCGCGTACGACACCTCGGTCGTGCCGGCCACGACCGCCACCGCGTCGGGCGTCCTGGCCGCCTGCGCCTCGAACAGTTCCGGCGCCGTCACCGCGTCGACCGGCGCGTCGGTGTCGTTCCACTCCGTCAGCACCCGCCGCAGTTCCAGCGCGGGCACCGCCTCGACGGCCACGAACCGTGTGTCTGGTGCCTCTTCCAGCGCGGTCACCAGGTTGCCGACGGTGGTGTGCAGCATGGAGCACAGGGCGTCGGCGTCCACGGAGGCCACCGCGTCGACGGTGAGGGCGAACCCCGTTCCGAGGTCGTCCACCGCCACGGCGACCGGGTAGTTGGTGCGTTCCCGGGTAAGCAGCAGGCTCACCCCGTCCGGCATGGTGCCGCTGCCCTGTTCCGCTGCCCGGGCGGCGGCCTGATGGTGCCGGTAGTTGAAGATCGAGGTGAACAACGGGCTACCGCCCGGGACACCGCCCGCCCGTTGCGCCAGCGCCAGCGGGGCGTGCTCATGCACGAGCAACTCGGCCAGCTGGTCGCGCAGTCCGAGCAGGACGTCGCTCACCTTCGACGATCCCACGCGTACCCGCACGGGCAGCGTGTTGATGAAGGGCCCCTGGACGCGGTCGGCTCCGGCCCCGGCGTTCATCCGGCCGAAGAGTACGGTGCCGAACACGACGTCTTCCCGGCCGCTGACCGTCGCGAGGACCCGGGCCCACGCCAGGTGGAACACCGTGGCCGGGCTGACACCGAGCGACCTCGCCGTCTCGCGTACGCGGCCCGCCAGTTCCTCGTCGACGGACCACCGTGCGCGGTCCGCGTCGGTGCCGTCGCCGTGGATGTCCAGCAGCCCGTACGGAGCCGTGGTCTCCTCGACGTCCCCGAGCAGGTCGCTGAAGTACCGCTCGTGCTCCTCCCTCGGCACCCCCAGCCGGGCCTGCGCCACGAACTCCCGGAACGGAAGCGCCTCGGGCAGCGTGTCGCCCCGGCCCGACAAGAAGGCGCCCAGCTCTCTCAGCAGGGCTTCCTGACTCGTGTGGTCCCGGACGGTCTGGTGGATCCGGATGAGGCACACCCATCGGTCGCCGCCCGGCCGGGCGGCGGTGTGCGCACGGATCAGCGGAGCGCTGCTCAGGTCCATCCTGCCCCCGGCGTGCGCCAGCAACTGCCGTACGGTGTCGTCGCCTTCGGGATCTGCCACGAACTCCTCGACGGGAAGCTCCACTTCACGCAGTACCACCTGGACCGGCTCGCGCAGGTCCCGCCAGAGGATCGCGGTCCGGTAGATGTCGTGCCGGTTCACCACCCGCTGCAACGCCCCGAGGAACGCGTCCAGCCGCTCCCGCGACTCCAGTTCGAGCACGATCGGCAGCACATACACGTCGCCGCTTTCCTGATCAGCGACCAAGTGGTGGAAGAGGATGCCTTCCTGCAGCGGCGCGAGCGGGTAGACGTCGGCGATGTTGGCCGCCCCGCCCGGTATCCGCCCGACCACATGCTCCAGCTCGGCCTCACTCAGCTCGACCAGCGGGAGCATGTCCGGGGTGATGTGCTCGGCGCCGTGCGGGATGCGGTTCTCCGGAACGTCGATCGCATCCGGAGCCGACACCTCGGCCAGACCGGCCGGGGTGGGTGTCTGGAACAGTGCGCGGACCGAGATGGACACGCCCCGGCTGCGCAGCTGCTCGACCAGCGACACGGCCAGCAGGGAGTGGCCGCCCAGGGTGAAGAAGTCGTCGTCCACGCCGACCGCGGGCAGGCCCAGGACCTGGGCGAAGGCCTGGCAGAGAATCTCTTCCTGCACGGTGGCAGGCGGCCGTCCCGTGCCGGCCGTCGTCGCCGCCGCGTATTCGGGGGTGGGCAGGGCCTTGCGGTCCAGTTTGCCGTTGCCGGTCAGCGGCAGCTCCGGCAGCACGACCACCGCGGAGGGCACCATGTAATCCGGCAGCCGCGAGGCGACGGACTCCCGTACCGTTTCGCTCAGTTCGGCAGCATCCGTGTCGTCCGTCTCGTCGGTGACGATGTAGGCGACGAGTCGGACATCACCGGGGGTGTCCTCGCGGGCGACGACTACGGCGTGGGCGACGAGTGGGTGTGTGGCGAGGACGGCTTGTACTTCGCCGGGCTCGACGCGGTAGCCGCGGATCTTCACCTGCTCGTCGGCACGACCGGCGAATACCAGCCGGCCGTCGGTCGTCCATCGTGCACGGTCACCCGTGCGGTACATCCGCTCGCCGGGTGCACCGAAGGGGCAGGCCACGAACCGCTCGGACGTCAGACCGGGCCTGCCCACGTACCCGCGCGCCACCTGTACGCCGGCCACATACAGCTCGCCGACTACGCTTGGCGGAGCGGTTCATCCACTTCCTGTCCGAGTTGACCGAGGCCTGCGCACGGTACCCGGGGTCGTGGACGCCGTGGCCGTGACCGAGGAGGCGGCCGGCGGTGAATCCGTCCTCGTCGTGTACACCACGCTCGACGGGGAGACGGCCACCGCGCGGACGGCCACTGTGCTGCGGGATGCCTGCGCGGAGCGGCTGCCCGCCCACATGGTGCCCAATCGGATCACCGTGGTCTCCGAGATGCCCCTCGCCCCCTCCGGGAAGCTGGACCGGGCGCGTCTGTCCACCGACACGGAACTGCGGGTGACGCTGCGGTGACCACCGAGATCGAGCGGAAGTTCAAGGTCGCCGAGGACTGGCAGGTACCCCCGGGCACCGCTGGAGAGCGGCTGCGGCAGGCGTATCTGACCCCGTCCGGGGCCCCGGTGGAGTTCCGGGTCCGCGCGGGGGAAGGTACACGGCTGATGACGGCGAAGACCTTCGACCGGGCCTCGGACGCCATGGTCCGTCAAAAGGTCGAATTCCCCGTCACCGAAGAGGCGTTCGAACAACTGTGGCAACTGGCCGACGGCGAGTGCCTGAGCAAGTTCCGCTGGATGGTCCCGCTCGGCGAGCATGTGGCGACGGTCGACGAGTACGACGGCGCCCTGGCAGGCCTGCGCGTGGTCGAAGTGGAGTTCGCCGACATCGGGACGGCCCGGGAATTCGTACCACCGGACTGGTTCGGCGAGGAGATCACCGGGAGCACCGCATGGAGCAACCGGGAACTGGCGGCATTGTCACGAACGATGCCGAGGCATGAGGGAGAGAGCCGATGAAGCGGCACGTCGAGTTCGAACGTCTGCACAACTTCCGCGACCTGGGCGGCTACCGCGCTTCCGACAGTCGCACCGTGCCGTGGCAGGCCCTCTACCGCTCCGACTCACTCGGCAAGCTCCAGGGCGCCGACTGGGAGAGGTTCCTGGGGCTCGGCATCCGCACTGTGATCGACCTGCGCTACCCGTGGGAGATCGAGGCCAAGGGCCGGGTGCCGGAACCCGAGCGCTTCCACTACGTCAACCTCAGCATCGAGCACCGCCCCTACGACCAGGCCGAGATCGACCCCGAGCTCGACCCCTGGCGCTACCTTGCCGACCGGTTCGCCGAGGTCACCGAGGACGGAGCCGAAGAGATCCGGCAGGTCCTGGAGCAGATCGCCCACGCCCCCGGCCCGGTACTGTTCCACTGCACCTCCGGCAAGGACCGCACCGGGCTCATCGGCGCTCTCGTCCTCACCCTCCTCGGCGTGGACCGGGAGACGGTCCTCACCGACTTCGCGCTCACCGAGCTGGCCACCGAGCGTCTCATCGCGGACTGGAAGGCCGCCAACCCGGGCCGCGAGCTGAGGTGGCCCGGCTACGGCCGCGCCCCCGCAGCGGTCATGGGGCTCGTCCTTGCGGATCTGGAAGCGAAGTACGGCTCCGTCGACGGCTACCTCGAGGACCGCGTCAAGCTGTCCGACGACACCGTCGGCGCCCTGCGCGCCCGGCTGCTCACCGACGGGAGCGACTGACGCATGCCCGGCACGAACCTGACCGCCGAGGAAGCCCGGCTGCGCTCCCGCGCCCTGGCGGTCGACACGTACGACGTCGCTCTCGACCTGCGGACGGCCGCCGAGTCCGGCACCTTCGCCTCGGTGACCGAGATCCGCTTCGACTGCGCCGACCCGGACGCGCCGCTCTTCCTCGACCTGCGCGCGCCCCTTCTGCGCGAGGTGACCCTCAACGGGCGTTCCCTGAAACCCGCCCAGGTATTCCGGAACTCACGGATCGCGCTGTCCGGCCTGGTGGCGGGCCGCAACCACGTGAGGGTCGCGGCGGACTGCGCGTACAGCACTACCGGAGAGGGGCTGCACCACTTCACCGACCCGGTCGACGGACACACGTATTTGTACAGCCAGTTCGAGGTGGCCGACGCCCGCCGGGTGTTCGCCTGCTTCGATCAGCCCGATCTGAAGGCGCGGTTCAGGTTCACCGTGACCGCCCCGCCCCAGTGGACTGTCATTTCCAACACCCCGCCGGTCGTCGCCGGAGCATGCGGTGACGCGACCGCCGACAACGTCCGGACCTGGAGTTTCGGCCGCCCCCCGCGGCTCTCCACATACGTGGTCTCCCTCGCCGCCGGCCCCTTCCACGCCGTGCACAGCGAGCACCGCACAGCCGGCCGGTCCCTCCCGCTCGGCCTGTACTGCCGCCGCAGCCTGGCCGAACACCTCGACGTCGAGGACCTGTTCGCCGTCATCCGGCAGGGCCTGGACTGGTTCCCGGAGCGGTTCGGACACCCGTACCCGTTCGAGAAGTACGACCAGATCTTCGTGCCCGGCTTCAACGCGGGAGCGATGGAGAACGCGGCGGCTGTCACCTTCAGCGAGAAGTACGTCTTCCGCTCACACGCCACCGAGGCCGCCTACCGGAAGCGGGCCGCGACCGTCCTGCACGAGCTCAGCCACATGTGGTTCGGCGACCTGGTCACCATGGCCTGGTGGGACGACCTGTGGCTGAACGAGTCCTTCGCCACGTACTGCTCCTTCGCCTGCCAGGCCCTGGCCCCCGGTTCGCGGTGGGCAGACTCCTGGACCACCTTCGCCAACCACCAGAAGGCCAAGGCCTACCGGCAGGACCAGCTGCCCTCCACCTACCCCGTGGTCGCCCGGATCCACGACCTGGAAGACGTACTCGTCAACTTCGACGGCATCACCTACGCCAAGGGTGCCGCCGTCCTCAAGCAGCTCGCGGCCTACGTCGGCACCGACGCCTTCTTCGCTGGCGTACGGGCCTACATCGCCGCCCACGCCCACGGCAACACCCGTCTGCCCGACCTGCTGCGGGCCCTGGAGCGGGCCTCCGGCCGGAACCTCGGCAGCTGGGCGGAACTGTGGCTGAAAACCGCCGGGGTCAACGTGCTGCGGCCGGAAATCGACACCGGTGTCGACGGCACGATCACCGGCTTCCGGGTCCGGCAGGAAGCCCCCGCCCTCTCGGCCGACGCCGCGGTCGAAGCCGTGCTGCGCCCGCACCGCATCGCCATCGGCTTCTACCACCTGGACGAGACCGGCACCCTGAGCCGCGTGCACCGCGCCGAGACCGACGTCCTCGCGCAGGAACTCACCGACGTCCCCGAGCTGACCGGCCGCCCTCGGCCCCATCTGGTGCTGATCAACGACGACGACCTGACCTACGTCAAGGTACGCTTCGACGCGGTTTCGCTGCGCACCCTAACCGAACAGCTCGGCGCTCTCGCCGAACCGCTCCCCCGTGCCTTGTGCTGGGCCGCGGCCTGGGACATGACGCGCGACGGCGAACTCCCCACCCGCGCCTACCTCGACCTGGTCCTTTCCGCCGTGGACGCCGAAGCCGACATCGGCGTGGTGGAGTCGCTGCACCGCCAGGTGGCCTACGCGCTGCGTCACTACACCGACCCCGGTGCCCGCGAGGACCTCACCGCCCGCTGGAGCGAGGCGGCTCTGGAACGGCTGCGCACCGCCGAACCAGGCAGCGACCGCCAGCTCGTCTGGCTCCGCGCGTTCATCGGATCCGCCCGCACCCAGCCCCACCTCGATCTTGTCGCAGATATCCTGGAGGGCGTCGCACCCGCGCCCGGCCTTGTCCCGGACCCCGGGCTGCGCTGGGCGGCCGTCATTCGGCTGGCCGTGGCTGGCCGCCTCGGTGAGGCGGAGATCGCCGCCGAGGAACGGCACGATCCCACCCCGGCCGGAGCCGCCCACGCGGCCACGGCCCGGGCAGCCCGTCCCGAGGCCGCGGTCAAGGCGGAGGTCTGGGCAGCCGTGATCGACCGCGGCGACCTGAGCAACCAGATGCAGAAGGCGGCCATCGCCGGGTTCACCGAGACCGCCGACCCCGCTCTCCTCGCCCCGTACACCGAGCGGTACTTCGAGGCGATCAGCGGCATCTGGGAGAGCCGCAGCCACGAGATGGCCAAGCAGATCGTCCTCGGTCTCTTCCCGCCGCTCTCCGACGCGGTCACGGCCGAGGCCGCCGCCCGGTGGCTGGACGCCCAGGCCGACGCGCCACCTGCCCTGCGCCGTCTCGTGCGCGAGCAGCACGACGACGCCTGCCGTGCCCAGCGAGCCCGGGCCGCCGACAGATCGCACGCACGAGAGCCACGCGCTCACGGGCCGTACGCCACCTTCTGATGCCGCATCCGGCGCGGCACTCATCGACCGCGACGCCATGTGCGCCGCGGTCCTTCCCCGGGTCCCGGGGCAGCGCGGATTGGACACGACACATGCATCACGACCTGTACGAGTTCTACGGCTACCGGGTGACCTGCACCGCCCCCGACGAGGCATGGGCCGTGATCACACGGCTGTTCGGCGCCCCGCTGGCGGTCGCGGCGGACGAACCCGAGGAGACCGGGCCTTGGCACGGCGCGGCCACTGTCGAGCTGACCGTTGAGGTGACCGACGGCCACGGGCGGGAGACCGTGCCGCCGCCGTACTTCCCGCCGCACTGGGACACCCTCGACGAGATCGTCATCGACACCGGCGGGTCCACCGCGGCCGTCGCACCCGCGCGGCACACCATCCACCTGGCCCTGTCCCGTGACGATCTGGACGACCCCATCGTGTGGGGCCGATGGCTCGTCGAGAAGGCGTTCCTCATCCTCACCCTGCGCTCCGACCGCCACTACGGGCTACACGCGGGAGCACTGTCCGTGGCGGGCAGGGCCGCGCTGGTCACCGCGGACAGCGGGGTAGGCAAATCCACGTTCACCGCCTGGGGCCTGCTGCGGGGTGCCCACTTCGCCGGCGAGGACGCGATGATGCGCCACCTCGACGACCCCGAAGGCCGCTTCTGGGGCTACCCACGGGTCGGCTACCTCGACCCGGCGCTCGTCAAGGGTCGGCCCGAGCTGGCCGAGGCCCGTACCGCCCCGGTCCCCGCTCGGGACAAGCACCGACTCGAGTGGCCCGCCGCCTTCGAGAGCCGCCTGCAGCCTGCCGTACGCCCACAAGCCCTGCTCATCCTGACCCGTGAACATCGAGAGGTCCGGCCGGTGCGCGTGGTGGACGCGCTGGAGTCGTGCCGCAGCGACTTCGCCGCCGGAAAGCAGGATCCAGTGGTCCTGGCCAGGGTCGAAGACGACTTGAGGGAGCAGCTTTCCGGCATGGCCGTCTTCGAGTTCGGGCTCTCCCCGGACCTGGACGCCAACCACGCCCGGCTGGCGTCCGTCCTGCACGGCTGACGCGCCCGCACCACCACGAACAAGACCCTACGAGAAAGCGAATCCCACGATGGGCATCGTCAATTGGTCCACCCTCACGCGTATGCCGGTCAAGGCGTACCACTACGAACTCGACACGTGCTTCCGTGAGGGATACGGCGAGATGAGCACGGCCTTCGGCGACCGGACCACCGAGATCCTCCACCGCTCGGCCCTCATGCTGGTCAAGCCCGATGGCATGGCCACCGGCAAGCTCAAGGCCATCCGCGACTTCCTGGAGGGCCACGGCTTCTCGATCGTCGGCGCGGAGCTGTTCCGGTTCAACCGGCACACCGGCCGCGAACTCTGGCGCCACCAGCACACCCTGGCCAGCCTCGACCGGCTGGCCGTCAACGACATCGTGCTCCAGGCCGGCCCCTCCCTCATGCTGCTCCTGCGCCGGCGCGGTGGCCACTCCCTTCCCGCGACCGTGCACCTCAGCTCGCTCAAGGGCAAGGCCGACATCACCCAGCAGGCCACGGACAGCCTCCGCAGCATCATCGGCCGCCCCAACCGGCTGTGCAGCATGATCCACTGCGCCGACGAGCCGGCCGACCTGGTCCGCGAGCTCAATCTGTTGGCGGACCCCGAGCCTCGTGAGCGCCTGCTCGCCCGGCTCGCGGACGGTGCTCCTGGGGCCGCCGACGCGGCGATCCTCGACCACGTGCTGCACTCCGGTGAGTTCGGCGGCACCGTGCTGGACCGCGATGCCGCCGTGCAGCGCATCAGGCAGGCTGTCCGGGAACGGGCCGCCGAGCGTCCTGAGCTCGCTGAGCCGGCCGGTCAGGTGCTGGCCTGGCTGGAAGGCACCGACCGCGGCGAGCTGCTGCCCTGGCGAAAGTTCGCCGCTGTCCTGGCCGGCCTCGAACTCGACCTGGACGTGTGGGACGTGGCCATGCTCGGGGCCAGCCACATCCAGGAGGACGAGCCCGACGGCGTCAAGGTGATCGGGAATCCGCCGTCCGGTTCCTGGCACACGTGAGCCCGTCCGCACTCCTCCCCGGCCACCGAAGCCGCCCTGCCCCGGGAGCCCTATGGAGTCTCGTCAACTCGTGGGGGCGAGTCGGGTTTCGCAGAAGGCGCCGTAGCGGAGTATCGCGAAGAGCACGTCGGCCCTGCGTCTGGCGAGACAGAGCAGAGCCTGAGTGTGGTGCTTTCCCTGAGCGATGTGAGGTCGGTTCGGGGGCCCTGCCGGCATTGCTGCTGGTAGGTTTCCCCGAACCGCCTCCTGAACCCGGCGTGCAAGTTGTCCCTGCCCCGGGCTCTCCACAGGCATGCGGGTGAGCGTTGCTACTCGTTCAGCATCTCCGCGTTCCACGGCGTGGGAATCCTCGCCCCTCGGTAGCGGTAACGAGTCATCGGCACCGATCGAGTTGCTTCCCCGAACCGTTGCGGAAACGGATCGTGTACGGGTGCGGGCACCGGGTCGGCCTGGCACAGCCGCAGTCCCTGAAGAACGAGCCCATACCGGGGGCGCGCTGACGAGCCACGTAACCAACCTTCTGAACGGGAGCCAGGCATTTGCGCCCTGGTCCCCGCCGCGGCGGTCACCAGGTCAGCAAGCCAGGACGCTTCCGCGCCCAATGCTGACCGTTTGCTGACCCAAGCGACCTGATCACGCCTCTGACCTGCACAAATACCCAGATGCTAGATCTTGGACTTGAACATGGTACGCAACATCGGGGAACTCCCAAAAGTAGGCTCCCTGCCTGCTTTCTTGCAGGTCAAGGGCTGTTTCCACACCCTACAACGAGTCGCATGTCCGGGCTGCCGTCCCCAGGTTCCTCAGGACTCGCGCGGACCACTTTGGCGACTTTCCTGACGCCGCGTCAGGCAGCCCGGGGAAGAGGGCTTCGCCCCCCTCCCGCCGACCCCACCGTGGCGACGGCCCCCAGCCTACGCAGCACCCCCGAAGGACGTCCGTGATCACCGTCACGCAGACAGTCCGGACGGTAGTCAGGAGCGACGGCTCTCTGACCGGGAGCCGGACCACGCGCCGCCCCGGGTCAGCCGACCCAGGCCTCTCGTATCCCGCCTCGAAGGAGGGCCCACGGGCCTTGACCAGGTCGGGAGTTCAGGTGGCCGGGGGCGCTGCCGGACGGCGGTACACGCCGTACCAGTAGCCGTAGGCCAGTTCCCGCGCCACCAGGGCGTCGTCGCCGCAATCCCCGCCGACCGCCTGCCGAGTGATCACCGCACCAGGTGGAAGCCATGCCGCCATCCCACGGAGCCGCCGGTGAGGCCCTCGCCGGGACGGCGGCGGCCTGCCAGGGGCCTCGGGCCGCTGGGGACTCGGGCCATGAGGCTCACGTGCTCGTCGACACCCAGCAGTGACGTGCCGTACACCGAGCCCGACGGCCGGGATCAGGCCCGCGCTCCGGGCCGCGACATGAGCGTCGCGCCCTATGCGCTGCGGGGGGGACCTTGTGCGGAAACAGACAGGCCAGCCAGTTTGGTCACCGCGATGATCATGCCGGTCCGGCGGACGAGCCGTCGGCCGTGCCCAGCGTCCGGCGTCATCGGGCCGACTCCTGCACGATCTTCGTCAGCAGTGCCGCGAACCGCCCGGGCATCGACAGGAACGGCGAGTGGCTGTCGGCCAGGCGGTGGACCGCCCCGGCCCTGGTGGCGATGTCCTCCTGGAACCGCGGCGACAGCGCCCTGTCCTGCTCGCAGACGATGTACGTCGAGGGAACCGTGTGCCATCCGGCCGCGGTCACCGTGTCGGTGAAGGACCTCGTGCTCTGCGGTACGAGCCGCGCGGCGGCCGCCTCGGCGTCGGCCTCCGGGGCGTCCGCGTAGAACAGCGGTACAGGCTGGTCGGGTACGGGCCGGAACCCGTCGGGGTCCGGGGGCACGGGGGCGCCGTGGCGGCCCAGAACACTCTCACCGAGCTCGAGTTGATATGCCGCCAGGTAGACGATGTGCGCGACGCTCGAAGCCTCGGCAACGGCCTGGGTGACCGGCACCCCGCCGTAGGAGTGGGCGACCACGACCACCGGGCCGTCGATGCGCGCCAACTCCTCCAGCACCACTCGTGCGTCGTCCTGTACGCCGGCCTTCCGCCCGGCACTGGGCAGGTCCACGGTCCGCGTCTCCCAGCCGTCGGCATGGAGCACCGAGGTCAGCGGCTCCCAGCACCACGAGCCGTGCCATGCCCCGTGCACCAGAAGGAAGGCCGGTCGGGCTGTGTCGTCTGTACTCACGGGCAATCCACTCTGCATGGGGACGAGTTACCGCGCTCAACAGCGCTGCGACGCAGCCTAGACAGCCCTTGGACGTCGAAGGCTTCGCCCCCGGCGACGAGGTCTTCGGCATGACCGGTGGTGTCGGTGGCGTGCAGGGCTCACTCGCCGAGTACGCCGCCGTGGACGCGCGTCTGCTCGCCCACAGGCCCGACGCACTCACCCCGCGCGAGGCCGCGGCCCTGCCCTGGTCGCCATCACGGCCTGGGAGGGACTGGTCGACCGGGCGAAGGTCCACGCCGGGCAGAAGGTGCTCATTCACGGCGGCGCCGGCGGAATCGGCCACGTGGCCGTGCAGATCGCCCGCGCGCGGTGCCGAGGTCGTCGCGACCGCATCGCCCGCGCGGCTGGAAACCGTTGAGCGCCTGGGAGCCACCCCGATCGACTACACCACAACGCGTGTGGAGGAGTACGTCGCCGAGCACACCGGCGGAGAGGGCTTCGACGTCGTCTTCGACACCGTCGGCGGATCCGTGCTCGACGACTCCTTCACGTCGGTACGCACCTGCACCGGTCACGTCGCGAGCGCCCTGGGCTGGGGAGCCCACAGCATCGCGCCGCTGTCCTTCCGCGGGGCGACCTACTCCGGGGTCTTCACCCTCCTGCCGCTGCTCACCGGACGCGGGGGGCACATCACGGGGAGATCATGCGGCACACGGCCGCCCTCGCCGACACCGGGGCACTCGCACCGCTGCTCGACCCCCGGCGTTTCGCTCTCGGCGACGTGGCCGACGCCCACGCGGCCGTGGAGAGCGGCACGACAGAGGGCAAGATCGTGATCGATGTCGGCTGAGGCCGTTGCCCGCGCGTTCAGGAGCCCGACCGCGCGGATCCCTCTCCTGCCTGGCAGGCCTGGTCCGCACGGTGCCCGGCAGGATGCCCTTCTCCCTCGACCGGGGCACGTCGCTCCGGCAGCCGTCCGGTGCCGGTGTCGCCCCCGGCGCCGGCCTCAGGAGCAGTGTGCCCCGGGGACGGCTGTCCACCGGGATCCGGCCCTTGCACCGCAGGAGCACGAACGCACGCATGGACGAGGAGGAACTGGGCGACCACATAGGTGGCCATCACCAGGGTCTGACGGCCGGTGAACTCCGCCCCGGCCGCGCCCAGCCCGATCAGCAGATCGGAGCCCAGGAACAGCACTCCGCCCCACGCCGCTGTCCGTCCCATGACACAGGCGGTGGCCGTCATGGTCACCAGTGCGGCACTGTAGGGGGCCACCGCCCAGGCCAGGGGACCCACACGTGGCAGCAGTGCCGCATTGATCGCAGCCCAGGCGACAAGGAATCCCGCGCCGAGAAGGGGCCGCGCCCTCAGGCGTGCGCCAGCGCCCCGCCGGACGAAAGCGGTGATGTAACAGAGCTGAGTGCCCAGGAAACAGGCGATGCCCGTGAAGAAGGCGCCTTCACCCGGCAGCAGGAGGAACACGTCGCCGGCTGTCGCGAAGGCCAGTCCGGCCAGCACGGCGGCGTGACGCCGGTGCGCGGATTGCCAGAGGTACAGGGCCAGCACCGGAGCGAGCAGGGGTTTGGTCAACCACTCCAGCAGGTCCAGTTGCAGGGTCACGCCGACCAGGTTCAGCGAAGCGATCCCGGCGAACACGAAGAGCACGAGTGGCATCTCACGCCCCCGCCTTCGGGGACCACCCTGGAGGACCGACGAGATACCCCGCCTTGTCCCGCCAGCGTCGGGCCGTGCGCACGTCGCGCCAGGCCGCCGCGTACTCGTGGAAGGCGACCCGCAGCGGGTTGTAGGTGCTGATGTTCTTCGTCAGCCCGTAGACGACCCGCTCGCCCTCCGCCTCGAAGGTGCCGAAGAGCCGGTCCCAGACGATGAGGATGCCCCCATAATTGCGGTCCAGGTATGCGCTGTTGGAGCCGTGGTGCACCCGGTGGTGCGACGGGGTGTTGAACACCCACTCGACCGGCCTCCACAGTCGCTCCACCCGCTCCGTGTGGAGGAAGAACTGGTAGACGAGGCTGACCGACTGCTGCAGCAGGATCATCCACGGCGGGACGCCGAGCAGGGCCAGCGGCAGCCAGAAGGGCAGTGTCGTCATTGGCGTCCAGCTCTGGCGCAGGGCGGTGGACAGGTTGAACCGCACACTGGAGTGGTGCACCACATGGCCGGCCCAGAGCAGGCGGATCCGGTGGTGCGCCCGGTGGAAGGCGTAGTAGGCCAGGTCCTCGGCGAAGAAGAGCAGGACCCAGGTCCAGACCGAGGAGGCGGACAACTGCCAGGGGGCCAGGCTGTAGGCCAGGGCGTAGGCAAGGACCGCGAACGCCTTCCACGGCAGTCCGATCACCTGGCTGCCGGCTCCCATGGACATGCTGGTGACCGTGTCGCGCAGCTCGTAGCCGCGCTCGTCGTCGTCCGGCAGGAAGCGGTAGGACAGCGCCTCCACCACGACCAGGAGGACGAAGAACGGTATCGCGTACACCACGGCGGGTATCACGTCAGCCCGCGCTCCTCTCGGATTCGGCGGTCACGCTACGCCGGAGGAGTCCCCGGGCAAGACGCTCGGCACCCTCCTCGTCCCGTGCCGCGATGAGTTCTGCGAGCCGCAGATGGGCCGCCACGTCGAGCAGTTCCTCCGCGCGGCACTCGGAGGGCACCTCGGCGACGGTGAGGGTGCCACCCACAAGGCTGTTGAAGGCCAGCAGATAGGCGATGTTGCCCGAACCCTCCACGATCAGCCGCCACCAGGCGACGTCCGCCGCCCCGAGCGCCACGAGGTCCGGGCCGGTGCTCGCGTACTCGGCGGCTGCCGCCCCGATGGCGGACGCCTGCGCCGGCGAACGACGTGACGCACACAGACGGGCCGCGTCGGCTCCGATGCACGCCCGCATCTCCAACGCGTCACGCCGCAGGTCGTAGGCGTCCGACGGCCCACCGCTCTCGGCGATCTGCAAGGCCAGGTCAAGTCCGGCCGTGCGCCGCCAGTCCAGCACCATGGTGCGGCCCCCATGGCTCACCTCCACGAGGCGGGCCTGCTGCAGGCGCTTCACCGCCTCGCGCACCGCGTGGCGGTTGACCCCGAACTCGGCGGCCAGCTCCCGTTCCGCCGTCAGGGGCGTACCGGCGGCCAGGGCACCGCTGAGGATGCGCTGCCGGAGCACTGCGTAGAGCTGGTCGGAGATCGCTTCCCGTCGAAGGGGTTCCTCTGACATGACGCCAAGCGTGTGCCCTGAGGCCAGGACTGGTCAACTGGTTGGACCAGTTCTTTTTGTTCCTTGAACCGCCGGGCGAGCCGAGGGCCCGTCCTCCTTCTCCTCCCGCATGCGTCCACGCACCAGCCGGACGACGAGGTCGCGGGCGGCCGACGCGCCCGAGGAATTGACGCGGACTTCCGCTTCCCTCCGAACACACCCGCCACGACGCCGCCGTCGTGCGCGGCGCGGCCGACCGCCGCACCCGGACGGCCGGATCGGCCCTCCGCGCCCATGACCTGCATGAAGACGGTGAAGACGGGGCAGACGGTCGGCCTGGGAGAAGGGGAGGGTGCCATGACGATGACCGAACAGTCCGCCACGTCGGCGGAGGAGACCTGCGCTTGCTGCGCACACCACGGGGGTCACGGCCCGGATTCCGGTGCCGAGACGCCGGAGTCCCCGCGTGAGCGGGTCAACCGCCGCTGGAACGAGATCCTGCAGGAGACGCGGGTCACCCAGACCGGCGTGCAGATCCTCTTCGGTTTCCTGCTGAGCGTGGCCTTCACACCGTTGTTCCGGGAACTGGGCACGGTGGACCGCGTCATCTACGTCACCACCGTGGTCCTGGGCGCGTCGGCCACGGGATCACTCATAGCGCCCGTCTCCATCCACCGTTTCCTGTCCGGCCAGCGGATGAAGGACGAAATGGTCGAGGCGGCCGGCCGCCTGATGGTGTGCGGCATGGTCCTGCTCGCGCTGACCATCGGCTGCACGCTGCTCCTCATCCTGCGTTTCGTGGTTCCGGGCGTCCTCGCCGAAGTGCTCGTCGGCGCGGTGATGCTGTGGTTCGGCCTGTGCTGGTACGTGCTGCCGCTGCGCCTGCGGCGCCGCGCCGCCCGGCGCCCCCTCACCGAGGGCGTGTAGGCGCCCGGACCTCCGCGGTCGTCCGCAGCCGTAACGCCACCCGGTCGACGTAGTCCTGGGGGTGCTCACCCCACCGTGAGCCCCAGTGTGGTTCCAGTGTGGAAACCCGGCCCCGGCTTCCCCGTCCGGGGGGCGCCGGAAGGAACGGCACAAGGGCCTGTGGCGCCAGGTGGGGATGCGCGACGGACCGCCGACCTGGAAAGAACTGCCCGAAGGGGGCAAGACGCTCACTGCGACATGGGCCGCGGACATCGGCTGCCCTGGCCGCCTGACCCGGCCGTCGGCGAGATGGTCACGGGGTGCTGCCCGGCGGGCGACGGTCACCGCAGGCCCTGAGCCCGCCGGCCCCGGCACGGCGGGCGAGGTTCCCGGCCGAGTCACCGGCCGACCGGGTCCGCACACGGCCGGGCCCGTGGTCATTTGCCCGCGGTGGGCGCCATCTGCGCTCGGTCGCGCGCCGCGGAGAGCGGCCAGACGACCTGCCGGCTGCGGAGATCGTCCGGGTGGACGACGCGCCAGCGGCCGTCGAGGAACTGCTCGACAATGCCCCGGGCACCGGTGTTCTGCCCACTGGCGTCGAACCGGACGTGGTCCCAGGACCCCATGATCAGGTCCCGGCCAGGCAGGCTGACGGCGCGCAACGCCGAGCGGATCTTCTCCGGGTCGGTGGAGCGCGCCTCGTTCACCGCCACGGCCAGGGTCATCACGGCGGTGAAGGCACGCGCGGAGTTCTCGGTCATGGGGGCGCCGAACTCCGCCGCGAACCTCTGGGCGACCTTCCTGGCCGTCGGGTCGCGTTCGGCCGACTCGGCCGACCACGCGGTGCGGCGGAGGAAACCCTCGGCGTCGGCCGCGCGGGCCGGGCCGGCCACGAACTCGGGGTCGGAGAAGCCGGCGCCGTAGCCGAGCACCGCCGGCGGGAGGTAGCCGAGCCGGGTGAACGCCTGCTGCAGCAGCAGTGCGTCCCTGGTGTAGGACAGGACGAAGAGCACGTCCGGCTTCTTGGCGCGGATCTGCCGCACGTACGGCACCAGGTCGGAGGACGTGGCGTCGTAAGCGACGTCCGCGCCCACGGTGAGGCCGTGTTGCCGGGCGAGCCGGCGGGTGACCGCGGCGCCCTCGTTGCCGTACTCGTTGTCGACGTGCAGGATGCCGACGTCCGAGATCGGCACCCCGGCGGCCTTGCGGTCCTCGATCAGGGAGAAGAAGGCCCGGCCGTAGGTGAGGTCGCTGGGGCCGGTGCGGAAGAAGTAGCGCAGGCCGCGCTCGGTCAGCGCGGGCGAGGAGGAGTCACCGTTCACGAACGGCACTTCGAGCTGCTCGGCGCGTTCACTGGTGGTCTTGGTGACGGATGAGTGGTAGGCGCCCGTCAGGGCGACGGCCCCTTGGCCGGCCACCAGCCGCTGCGCCTGGCTCGCCCCGGTCCGCGGGTCGCCCCCGGTGTCGGCGTGGACGAGCTCGAGCCTGGCCCCTCCCAGGCCCGGCAGGCCGGGCTCGCCGGCCAGCGGGAGTGCCAGTTCCGGGAATTCCCCGTTGACGATCTCCGCGGCGAGTTGTGCGCCGTTGCGTGCGTCCTTGCCCGCCGAGGCGTCCGGTCCCGAGACCGGCTCCAGGACCCCGATCCTCACCTGCTCGGCCTGTGTTCCCGCTCCGCGCTCGGCGCAGGCCACGGCGAGTGCCGGGAAGGGGGCGAGAACCAGCAAGAGGGCCAGGCCCCGCAGCGTGCCACGCATGGCAGCCTCCTCTCCGACCACGTGGTCGGTGCGATCGGCGGCTGCCCGCCGGGGACGTGCGGTCCATGCTGGTACCGCGCCGCCGGTGCCGCCACGGGACGGCACCGACCGGGTTATCCCGGCCCCGGGCCCCTCCGCCCGCCTCGCCTGCCGGGAGTGGCTCACCGCCCGCCCGGGGAGCCCGCGCATACGGGCGTCTCCCGGCCCGTCGGTCGAGGCGGCCCGGCCGACCGTGTCCGTACGCACGCTCAGAGCCGGTACCGGACCCACACGTTGGGCTCGCAGTACACGGCGTGCTCGTGCCGGAGGGAGCAGTACACCGGCACCAGCGCGCCGGGGACCGTGACCGGCCCCTCGGAGTCGAACGGCAGCCCGGTCCAGCGACGCCACTGACCGAGCGAGCCGACGACCGTCCTGGACGCGGGGGCGACCGACTCGACGGCACCGCCTGCCCGCACGTGCACCCGCAGCCAGGGATCGTGCGGCAACCCGTCCTCCTGGCGGTCGCGGACGGCGTACTCGGCCATCTGCGTGTCCGGTTCCAGGTGCTTGGCGCTCGGCCGTGCGGGCGCGACGAGTTCCTTGAATCCGCCCGCACGGGCGCTGTCCCGCAGGGCGGACACCATGCGACCGGCGATCCCCCTGCGCTGGGCTCCCGTCGCGACGGTCATGTCGATCGCGCTCACCGTGTCCGGCGTACGGCCGTGCCGCAGTCCGTCAGTGCCCAGCGCAGCGTCTGGTCCCATCCGGTGTCGGGCAGTTCCCTCCGTCCCTCGGTGCCGAGGACGAACGGAACGCTCAACGCCCTGGCCCTCAGGTCGCCTTCGGGACCGGTGGCGACCAGCACGTGCTGCGGGAACTCGGCGGCGATCCACTCGATGTTGTCACCCCCGACGAGTTCGTGCTCCATGAACGCCGGCCAGGTGTGCGGCATGCTCCACAGCGCTGCGCGCAACTCCGGTCGCTCCGCCAGGGTCGTGATCGCCAGGTCACCGTTCATTCCGGGCAGACTAATCACACGGGGCATGTTTGTCCTTTTTCACCCTTTTCTGGGGCGTGTCCGACTGGCACCTCGCCTCGCCCACGTCACCGCACTCCCGGGACGCCCCCCGTCCCCACCCTTGAACTCCCACCCCGGCGGGTTCACCATGGGAGCGCTCCCATTACGGAGTGTCCCCCAGCGATCCAGGAGCCGCTCATGTCCCCCTCCGTATCGTTACGCCGGCACAGAACCCTCTCCGCCGCCCTCTTGGCCGGTTCGCTCCTCGTCGGCGGGCTGCTGACCGCTCCGGCCGCAACGGGGCTCCCCACCGCCGCGGCGGCGACCACGGCCGTCCGCGTCAATCAGGTCGGTTATCTGCCGGACGGCCCCAAGCACGCGACCGTCGTCACCACGTCGTCGCAGGCGCTCACCTGGCAGTTGCGCACCTCCTCCGGCGCGGTGGCCGCCTCCGGCTCGACCGTCCCGCACGGCGCGGACCAGGCCTCCGGGCAGTCCGTCCAGGTGGCCGACTTCTCCTCGTACCGGGACACGGGCTCGGGATACGTCCTGACGGTGGACGGCCGGAGCAGCGACCCGTTCGACATCCGCGCCGACCTCTACGACCGTCTGCGCTCGGACGCGATGGCGTTCTTCTACCACCAGCGCAGCGGCATCGCCATCGAGTCCTCCCTGGTGGGCTCCGCCTACGCGCACCCGGCCGGGCACCTCGGCGTGGCGCCGAACAAGGGCGACACGTCCGTCCCCTGCCAGTCCGGGGTCTGCGACTACACCCGGGACGTCAGGGGCGGCTGGTACGACGCGGGCGACCAGGGCAAGTACGTGGTCAACGGAGGCATCTCCACCTGGCTTGTCGTCAACTCCTTCGAGCGGACCCAGCGCGCCGGCACCGACGAGGCGCTGGGCGACTCGACCCTGCGCGTCCCCGAGCGCGGCAACGGGGTGCCGGACGTCCTGGACGAGGCCCGCTGGGAGCTGGACTTCCTGATGAGGATGCAGGTGCCCGACGGCAAGCCGTACGCGGGCATGGCGTTCCACAAGGTGCACGACGCGGAGTGGACCGCGATACCGACCCGCCCCGAGCAGGACGCCCAGATCCGTGAACTGCACCGCCCGTCCACGGCGGCGACCCTGAACCTCGCCGCGTCCGCCGCGCAGTGCGCCCGCGTCTACCGGCCCTACGACGCCGAGTTCGCCGACCGCTGTCTGGCGGCCGCCCGCAAGGCCTGGACGGCGGCGCGGGCCGAACCGGCCCTCTACGCCCCGGACTCGGACAGCACGGGCGGCGGGGCCTACGGCGACACCCAGGTGACCGACGAGTTCTACTGGGCGGCCGCCGAGTTGTACGCGACGACCGGGGAGAGCACCTACCGCGACGCGGTCACGTCCTCGTCCTGGCACACTTCCGCCGGCACCTTCACCCGGTACGGCTTCGGCTGGGCGGACACGGCCGCGCTCGGGCGGCTCACCCTGGCCACCGTGCCCAATGAGCTTCCCGCCGCCGACCTGTCCCGCATCCGCTCCTCGGTGACCACGGCCGCCGACAGCCACCTGTCCACGATGGCCGGGCAGGGGTACGGAATGCCCCTCCCCACGGACGGCTACTTCTGGGGGTCGAACAGCGCGCTCGCCGCCAACGCGATCGTGCTGGCCGTCGCCGACGAGCTGACCGGTGACGCGCGCTACCGTGCCGGAGCGCTCGAGGCGATGGACTACCTGCTCGGACGCAACGCCCTCGGGCAGTCCTATGTCACCGGCTACGGCGAGACGTCCTCACGCAACCAGCACCACCGCTTCTGGGCGCACCAGGCGGACGCCTCGCTGCCCAACCCGCCGGCGGGTTCGCTCGCGGGCGGCCCGAACAGCGGACTGCAGGACCCGGTGGCGGAGGAAAGGCTGGCCGGCTGCGCCCCCGCCGCGTGTTACGTCGACGACATCGGCTCGTACTCGACCAACGAGGTGGCGATCAACTGGAACGCCCCGCTGGCCTGGCTCGCCGCCTTCGCGGCCGAGCGGACGTCCACCGGTGAGCAGCCCGGTGCGGCCTGCGCCGTGACCTACACGGTGGACAACGCCTGGGGTGATGGGTTCACCGCGACGGTGACCGTCAAGAACACCGGCCCGGCCGCCGTGGACGGGTGGCAGCTCGGCTGGAGCTACCCGGGCGGCCAGCGCGTCACCAGTGCCTGGAACGCGACCGTCACGCAGAGCGGCACCGCCGTCGTCGCCCGCAACGTGGAGTGGAACCGGGTGATCGCGGCCGGGGGGACGGCGAGTTTCGGACTCCAGGGATCGCTCAGCGGGGGCAACAATCCGGCCCCCACGGCCTTCACCCTCGACGGGAACGCCTGCGCCTGACCGCGGGAACGAACCACTGGAGACGGCCGGGTGAGCATCGCCCGCGTCACGGCCCGCCGCGTGCGCGGCGGGCCGCGGCGCACCACGTCGGATTACTTGACATGTACTCTGCAATCGCGCCCGTCCCTCACTGCTCCGCGCACTCCCAGGAGGCACTCCCCATGCGAAGGCTCCTCGCCTGCCTCGCGGCGGCTGCCGTCACCCTCGGCTCACTCACCGCCGCCGCCCCCTCCGCGTCGGCCGCCGACTCGGGAACGTTCAGCGTGCTCAGCTACAACGTCGCCGGCCTGCCCGGGAGTCTCTCCAGCGCCCCGACGCCCCGTGACTCCGGCACCACGGAGATCGGCCGGCGGATCGCGCCGTACGACATCGTCCATGTGCAGGAGGACTTCAACTACCACGCCCGTCTCTACGCGGCCGATACCGCACACGCCCACCGCACCCCGACCAGCGGCGGTGCCGGCATCGGCAGCGGACTCAACACCCTGTCGAAACTCCCCTACGACGAGGACGACTTCGAGCGGGTGCGCTGGAAGTCCTGCCAGTACGACTCGGGCGACTGCCTCACCCCCAAGGGCTTCACCTTCATGCGCCAGCGGCTCGCCGAGGGCGTCTACGTCGACTTCTACAACCTCCACACCAACGCCGGGACCAGCTCCGGCGACCTCTCCTCCCGCGCGGACAACCTCGACCAGCTCAGCGCCTTCATCCAGAGCCATTCCGCCGGCAACGCGGTCGTCGTCATGGGCGACACGAACACCCGCTACACCCGCTCCGGCGACACCATCGCCGAGTTCGCCGCCGCCCACGGCCTCACCGACGCGTGGGTGAAACTGGTCCGCGGCGGCACCCCGCCCGCCAAGGGCAGCGACGCACTCGTCTGCGACCGGACGCAGCCCACCGTGCCCGACACGTGCGAGGTCGTCGACAAGGTCCTCTACCGCGGTAGCAGGCTCGTGTCACTGGACGCCACGTCGTACCGCAACGAGCACGCCCGGTTCCTCACCGGCGACGGACTCATGCTCTCCGACCACGACCCGATCGCAGTCGGGTTCTCCTGGTCGCGCGCCGCCGGCTTCCGGCTCAGCGACCAGTTCGGCGGCCCGCACGGCACGTACTTCAACGACATCGACAGCGTCCCCGCATCGGCCCGCGCCACCACCCTGACCCTGCGCGCCGGATCCCGCGTCGACCGGATGGGCATCACCCTCAGCAACGGCACCACGCTCTCCCACGGCGGCTCCGGCGGCACCGCCTCCTCCCTGACGCTGGGCACCACCGAGTACCTGACGACCGCGTATCTGTGCCAGGCCGAGAAGGACGGCCACACCCGGATCTTCCACACGAGGTTCACGACGAACTTGGGCCGCACCCTGGCCGGCGGTTCACCCACGTCCGACTGTGTCACCCGCACGGCGCCCCCCGGCTGGCAGATCACCGGTTTCCACGGCCGCTCCGGCGACGAGATCGACAAGATCGGCTTCATCTACACCCGCCGCTGACCGCGGCCGCGGCCGTGCTCCCGTCCCCTGTCACACAGGCCGCTCGGGAATCGTCGGAAGGACCGGGACCGGGACTTTCCCGTGGCCGCCAGGTACTCCGCCGCCGCAGTACGCAGTCGCGTACAACCATGCGCGTGTCCGGTCGGTCGGCGCCGGGTGTTCCGGCATGCGCGTTCGCCGGACCGTTTGTGTTCTCCCTCTGGCCCTGCGCGATGCGGCGCTGGCAGGCTGGCTCAGCACCCTGTCCGTGCTGCCGCGCACCCTCGTGCTCACCGCCGTCGCCGTCCCGGTCGTCTTCCGCGGCCTCGTGCCGCACCTGCGCAAGATCCGCATCAGTGTCCTCACGTCCAGGAGCAGCTCATGAGCAACAGTCGCCGTGTCGCCCTCCTCGGGGGCATCGCCTACCTGATCACCTTCGCGGCCTCGATCCCCGCGCTGCCGTTGCTCGAACCGGTCACCGACCACGCCGACTACGTTCTAGGCGCCGGCAAGGACACCCAGGTCGTGCTCGGCGGCGTCATGGAAGTGGTCACCGCGTTCGCCTGCGTCGCCACCGCCCTCGCCCTCCACCCGGTGACCCGGCGAGTCGACAGGACCGCGGCGCTCGGGTTCCTCTCCTCCCGCCTGGTCGAGGCCGGCCTCATCCTCGTCGGTGTCGTCAGCGTGCTGTCGGTCGTGACACTCCGTCAGGACCTCGGCGGCAGCCCCGACGCACCGGCCGGCCTGACCACCGTCGCCCAGGCCCTGGTCGACGTCCGCGACTGGACCTTCCTGTTCGGCCCCGGAATCATGCCCGCCGTCAACGCCCTGTTCCTCGGAACCGTGCTGTACCGCGCCGGCCTGGTCCCCCGCTCGCTTCCCGTCCTCGGACTGCTCGGCGCGCCCCTTCTGGTCGCGAGGACCCTGGTGGTCGCCTTCGGCGGCATGGACGACCGCTCCGTCGGCGCCCTGCTGCTCACCCTCCCGATCGCGGCCTGGGAGCTCGGGCTCGGTCTCTGGCTCACGTTCAAGGGCTTTCGTCCCTCACCCGTCCTCGCCCGCGAATCCGCACCGGCGTGACGCCTCCTCGAAGACAACCCACGGACTCCCTCCCCCGTCCTAGATGACGCGAGGGGCGCCCGGGACCGACGGGACGTCTGCGCACAGGGTTTTTGAGGAGAGGATCATTGATCCGTACTCGGCGAATATGTGTGACCGCCGTGGCGGTGCTGGCGGCCCTGGCGGGTTCGCCCGGACTGGCACAAGCTGAACAGCCGTATCAGTTAAGGCAGTTGAGTGCGACGGACGACAACCCGCTTCCGCCGGGCTGGCGGATCGACGGGGCGGGCGGGGCGCCTGAGCTGGTCTGGCGTGCGCCGAAGGCCGTGCCCATGGGGGATGCCCGGGTCGAGTTCCGTACCGGGGACCGGCTGCTCGGGGTGCCGAAGCCGGCGAGGGACGGGCGGACCTTCCGGCTCGCACTCGGCGAGACACGGTCCGAGCAGCTGACGGACCTTCAGGTGACGGCCGCGGGGCGTCGGCTGGACGCGGCGGCCGACGACACCCGCGGGTCCCGCTCGCGCGTGCCACGGGTGCCCGCGCAGGCACCGGCGAACGGCGTGGATCCGGGCAGGGCCGGCCCGTACCGCACGGTCACCGGGACGTACGACCTCGACCCGGTGCGCCTGCCGGGGTTCGACACCCCGGTGGAGATGACCGCCGAGGTGGTGGCGCCGAAGGGTGCCACCGGCAGCCGGCCGCTCGCGCTGTTTCTGCACGGCCGTCACGGCACCTGCTACAAGCCGGGCTCCGAGGACGACGTGACCGGCGACTGGCCCTGCGCGGACGGCTACAAGCCGATCCCGAGTCACCTCGGCTATCTGCGCGACCAGCGACTGCTGGCCTCTCAGGGTTATGTGACGGTGTCGATCTCGGCGAACGGCATCAACGCCCAGGACTGGGAGGCCGAGGACGCCGGCGCGCAGGCGCGTTCCTCGCTGGTAAGGCAGCACCTCGCCCGCTGGGCCGACTGGACCGCCCATCGCTCCTCCGCCCCGGCTGTCGTACGCAAGGCGGCGAAGGCGGATCTCTCCCGTGTCCTGCTCGTCGGCCACTCGCGCGGTGGCGAGGGCGTCAACCGGGCCGTCATGGACAGCCTCTACCCGCCGCCGGCCGCCGAGGACGGCTACCGGGGCCCGGTGCGCTGGAAGGTGCGCGGGACGGTGCTCATCGGACCGACGATCTTCGGCCAGAATCCGGTCGCCGACGTGCCGTCCGTGACGCTGCTGCCCGGTTGCGACGGCGACGTGTCCGACCTGCAGGGTGAGGTCTTCGTCGACGGGACGCGCGGGATCGGGCGGGGCGCGGCACTGCACAGCGCGGTCTACATGGTCGGCGCCAACCACAACTACTTCAACAGCGAGTGGACCCCGGGCGAGGCCGTGGCACCGGCCATGGACGACTTCTGGAGCGATCCGGAGGAGCCGGACCCGGTGTGCACGCCGGGTGCCGCGACCCGGCTGACCGCGGCCCAGCAGCACAAGGCGGGCGCCACGTACATCGCCGCGGCGGCCCGGCTCTTCGTCGCCGGGGACGATCGGGTGCGTCCGCTGCTCGACGGTTCCGGCAAGCGGGCCCGGTCCGCGGACCCGGCCCGGGTGCTGACCCACGCGGTCGGCGGCCGCCGCAGCGGTGGATTCCTGCCGGACGGCGGGGCGAAGGTGACCGGCGCCCGGCTGTGTTCGGCGATCGACCCCGACCCGGCCGTGGCCTGTCTGGACCCGGAGGCTCCCGGATCGTCACCGCACTTCGCGTGGTGGGAGACGGAACAGGAGACCGGCCGCGGCGCGGTGGACCTGAAGTGGTCCGTGCCGGGCAAGGCCGCGCGTATCACTCCGGCCGAGCCGCTCTCCCTGCGCGGCTCCCAGAAGCTCGCGCTCCGGGTCTTCGTACCGCCGAACACGACCGGCACGAAGTTCGACGTGTCCGTCACCGACTCCTCCAGGCGCCGGGTGACACTCGGCTCGGTCCGGGTGGACGGGCTCCCGGGCTCCGCGCACACCGCCTCCCACTGGGCTCAGGAGCTGCGCGTCCCGCTGTCGGCCGCGTCCCGGGCCGGGCTCGATCTCCGGCATGTCACGTCCCTTGAACTGACGCCCCGTTCGCGGTCCGGGCAGGCCTGGCTGATGGACGCCTGGGGCTGGGCGCCCGGCACTTCGGCGGTGAAGGCGCACGCACTGCCGCGTGTCGACGTGGGCCGCACGATCGTCGAGGAGGGCGACTCGGGCACCCGCACCTACCGGATCCCTGTCGAGATCTCCGGGCACGGCAGCGGGCAGGTCCGCGTGTACGTCCTCACCCCGGGCAGCGGCCGGGCCGAGAACCGTCTCGTGACCGTACGGCCCGGCAGCGACGTGATCGACGTACCGGTCGAGGTGAGGGGCGACACCGCCTACGGCGACGACGTGCAGCACGACATCGCCGTCAAGGCCGTCCACAACGCCGTCGTCGGCAAGCACCGGGGTGGGGTCACCGTCGAGAACGACGACCCCGAGCCGGTGATCACCCTGTCGCCCGTCGCGGACCGGGTGACCGAGGGAGAGACGCTGACCTGGCGGTTGTCCGTGGACGCACCCGTGGCGGTGGACATCTGGCAGCCCGTGCGGGTGCTTCCGGTCACCGACGGCGCCGAGCTGTCCACCAAGGACGTGGACCCGCAGTGGCTCGAGGACTATTCCGGTGACGCGCCCGACCCGGAGCGGCCGCTGTCCGAGGCGAACCTGTGGGTATGGCTGACCATCCCGGCCGGGAGCACCGGCGAGGACTTCGTCGTGCCGACCGTGCGGGACCAGGTGGCCGAGCCGACCGAGTCGATGCGCCTCGCGCTGACCGACTACGACGCCGAGCCGCTGCCCGACCGGCCGGTGCTGACGGGGACAGTGCTCGACACGCCGTGAGCACGAGGTGCGAGGGAGCGTGAGCACCCTCTGGCGCGGGGTCCGGTCCGTCCGGGCCCCGCGCTCTCAGGTGGAGAGATCGGTGATGGCGTCGCCCACCAGCTTCGCGGCAGCTCCGCCTCCTCGTCACCGCGCGGCCGGCCACGCCACTCCTTCACCGCCACCCACAGCAGCAGCACGCCGAGCGCCAGGTCGAGCGCGCTGACCCAGCCGGCCGGCTGCCCCTGCTCGGCCGGGCCGGCGCCGCCGGAGACCAGCAGCACGATCGTGCCGACCAGGGCCAGGCCCAGGACCCACCCCAGGAGCAGGGCCGGCCCGTTGGAGCGCGCCCTGGGCGTCGCGAGCATCAGCATCACGCCGATGACCGGGAACGGACTCAGCGCCACCGCGACGCCGTAGGACAGGATCTGACCGATCGCCTCGCCCACCGCCGCCTACCTCACGCCGCCTCGATCTCGCTTGGTCGCCAGGTCTTGTCGAAGAACGGCGGCAGCGGGCTGTAGAGGCGCAGGACCGCGAGCCACCCCCGGCCGGGTGCGGTCCGGATCCAGTTGCCCTCCGGTACGCCGCCCGGCCGGTCGGGCCCGAAGTGCACCGTCGTCGTGCCGTCGGCGTCGGGGACCGCGGCCGGGGTGGGGTAGCCCTGGCTGCCGGCCCGTGGGAACCGTTGCGGGGTGTCGATCATCGACCGCGTCTGGTTGTCGTAGGCGGTGACCGACCAGAACCGGGCGGCGGGGATGTCCGGCGGAAGGACCAGCCAGTAGCGCCTGCCGCCGTCGAGGCACCGGCCCTCCCGGTCGGCGAACGAGAACACGTACTGCGAGCCGATGCCGGGCAGCGGCGCCGTGAACGCCGGGCTGATGCCCACGCCCAGGTACCACCACCAGGACCGCAGGTTGAGCTTCCGGGCGCCGTCGTCCGGACGGGGCTCGACGCCCCTTTCGGTGATGTCCGCGGGCGGGGTCAGGAACTCGTGGCCGGACACGAGCAGGCCGTTGAGCCACCGGGAGGAGGCACCGTAGTAGTGCGCCCCCTCGGCCGGGCGCGGGCGGCAGGCGAGGGTGCGGGCCGTGGCGTTGCCGACCGCGGCCGCCTCGGTGAGGATCTTCCTCATCCGAGTGTCCGGCTCGAAGGGCCTGCCCTTGACGATGCCGACCGCGGCCAGGGCGCCGGCGATCTCCGGATCGAGCGCCTCGGCCGGCTGGTCGTGCACGAGTTCACTCGCGAAGTCGAAGTACGTCGCGTCCCCGGGCGGCACCGTGTTCAGGGGAAGCCCGGAGCCCTCGACGAAGCGCGGCGGGTCGGGGCGGTGCAGAGCGGCGGTCCAGGTCTGCGCGGTCCACGGCAGCGGCGGGGCCGTGCCGCCGGTGACGATCTCTCCGACACTGGTCCCGTAGAACCCGGGGACGTAGCGGTGGATGCGCAGGCCCTCCTTGACCCGCTCGACGGCCGGCTTCGGGTCGTCGCCCTCCAGGAACGCCCGCCCGCCCAGGATGAGCCGCGTGGTACGGGTCCGGTACGTGAAGAAGCCGCCCTCGGGAAGCGGGCCCTCATGGCCGGGCGGCACGAAGAGGTACCGGCCACCGGCCCCGCGGTCCGGACCGGCCATGCCGGGGTCCGCGACCCAGCGGAACCACATGTCATCGAGGAAGCAGAGAGCCAAGGGCGGCACTTCCACCACCACAGGGCCCTCGGTCAGGTCGAGGAAGGTCACGAAATAGACGGTGTCCGCGTTCCCGGTCAGCACGAGCGTCTTGGGATCCATGAACTCCGAGAAGAGCAGGACGTCGTGGTCCTGGACCCCCGCCTCCAGGAATCCCCTACGGCTCGCCCAAAGGCTGACGCCGGAATACGCGTCGAGGAACGCGCTGACCGCGCGCACGTGATCCACGTGGTCGTAGACGCGGTTCGCGGTCTCCTCGGTGGGGACGCCCAGCGGGAACTCCAGAGTGCCCAGGTGCGTCTCGACCTGCTCGGGAGTGGAGATCGACTCCATGACCTGAGGTGGGAGCTGCGCGGCTCGCTGCAAGGAATCGCTCCGTTCTCGTGAGAGGACGTTCTCTCGACCATGAGCCGTACCTGCCGCGGACACCATCGCACTTGGGCCGTCGGGGGACATCGAGGTCGGGCGGGGTGTGGTGCGGCTCGCGGAGGAGAGCACGCGGGGCGGGACCGGGTCGGACCGTTACGGAGTCGTCCCCCGCCCGGGGGCGTGCGCATGGCCTCAACCGGACGTGTCGCCCGGCCGGTGGGCCCACTGGTGCGGATCCGTCACTCCGCCGGGGCACGCCATCCGTTCGATCTCCCAGCCGGCGCGCCGTGCGCCGGCCCGGTAGGCGCTTTCGTAGAAGGCGAGTACGGCGGAACGCGGGTCGGGCCCGCCACGCACCTCGTCGTACGGGAGCACGGCCAGGTGGCTGCCGCTCCGGTCGAGCCAGCGGGCGGCCGCGGGCCGGAGCGGTTCCTCGGTCAGATGGGCCGGTTCCGGGGCGGTGTAGGAGTAGAACGCGGGCTCGGGGAAGGTGTCGTCGCCGAACCAGAAGCCGAAACTGATCACCTCGCGGGAATACGCCTCCCTCGTGACCGGGTCGACGTCTCGAGGCTGCTCGACGTGGCGCTCGGAGAACCGGCTGTGGGCGAGGTCGAAGGTGTGCCAGAAGTGGTGCACCGGACTGACCTTGCCCGAGTACCCCGCGGCGAACTCCTCCAGGACGGAGGCCACTTGGCCGAGGACTTGCCAGTAGCGGTTGGCCTGCACGGGGTCGTAGGCCGAGTGCTCGGTGTCCTCGGCGTACGGCCGGGCGGAGTCGGGGAGGTCGAAGGGCCGGGGCACGGCGAGCCGCACCCGCACGCCCAGCACGGCCAGTGAGTCCATGACCGCGCGGTAGAAGGAGGCCACGGACTGGCCGGCGAGCGGGAAGGAGACCTGCCGCCCGTTCATGGCCGACATGACCAGCTGGTGGGCGACGAAGTCGAAGTCGATGGCGAAGATCGGATTGCTGTCGGCCCGCCCCATGGGGCGGGTGGTGGTGCCGCGCCCCGTGAGGTACAGCGGGACATTCCACCAGTGATTGCGCCGGATGCCGGTGGCGAGACGGATCTTCCCGACGATCTGCGCGAACCGGTGGAGGGTCTCCTTGGTGTCGCGCCACTCGGCCAGCGGGATCGGTGGAAACAGTTCCATGGTCGTCCTTCCCCTGCCCCGGCGCTCCTGATGGGCCGGACGGGCCCTGGGCAGCCATCAGAACACCCCGGACGCGATACGGCACCTCGTCGTACCCGGAAGGCCGAGGGTCGGGCGCCGTGGCTGTGTTCGGGACCGCCGACGGCACGCGTCACGCCCCCGCGGCAACGGCGGCGTCGAGGTGTCGACAGGCGCGACCGGCCGGGAGCGAGCCGCCCGCGAGATTCCCGCGCGTCCCTCAGGAGGGCTCTGCCACGCGCCCGGAGGCCACGGCGGCCCGGTGCTCGGCCAGCATGCGGAGGTGGCCGCGTACGCGGGTGAGCGTCCTCGGGTCGAGGTCGGCGAAGAGAACGGTGTCCTGTCCGGGCTCCGCGTGCGACACCGTGGCTCCGTCCGGACCGTACACCGCTCCGGCGCCGTCGCACGGGCGGTGTACGGGGCCGCCGAGCGCATTGCAGAACACGGTGTAGACGGTGTTCTCCAGGGCCCGGGCCCTGAGGTAGACGGCGGCCCGGTGTTCGGTTCCGGTGGCGAAGGCGGCCGGGTACAGAACGACGTGCGCACCCGACACCGCTGCGGCGCGGGCGTGTTCGGGGAAGGACATGTCTTGACATCCTCGCCGCCCTGAAGGACGGCGATTCCCGCCTACCGCGCCGTTGCAGGCTGCGGTGTCGGGTGGGTTCCTGCTTCGCTGCGCGGTGCCGGGACGCGTCCCGGTCCTACCCGCGCTCGACAGGCTGTCACGGCCAGTCCGGCCGCCTTGGCGATGTTGACCGCCGCGTTGATGTCCCGATCGAGGTCGGCCCCGCATGCCCTGCACGTCCACACACGGACGTGCAGGGGCTTGGGGCCGTCCTTGACGCCGCACTGCGAGCACACCTGCGACGTGGGCTCGAACCGGCCGATCTTCACGAGGGTGCGCCCGTACCGGGCGGCCTTGTACTCCAGCATGGCCACGAACGCCGACCATCCGGCGTCGTGCACGGACTTGGCCAGGCGCGTACGCGCGAGTCCCTTCACCGCCAGGTCCTCCACGGCGACCGCTTGGTTTTCGTGGATCAGCCGGGTGGAGAGCTGGTGGTGGAACTCACGGCGCGCGTCCGCGACCCGGGCGTGTGCCCGTGCGACGCGGACCCTGGCCCTGTCCCTGTTCCTGCTGCCCTTCTCCTTGCGAGAAAGGGCACGCTGGGCCTTCTTCAGGTGCTTGGCGGCCCGGCGCAGGAAGCGCGGACTGTCGATCTTCGTGCCGTCGGAGAGGACCGCGAAGTGCCCGAGCCCGAGCTCGATCCCGATCTCGGGCGTCGTCTGCGGCAGGACTTCCTCCGGGCCGCTCTCCACGACGAAGCTCGCGAAGTACCGGCCCGCACTGTCCTTGACCACGGTCACCGTGGACGGGGTGGAGGGCACAGCGCGGGACCATTTCACCCGCACATCGCCGATCTTCGGCAAGCGCAGCTTCTGCCCCGGGGTGATGGACCAGCGGGCATTCGCGGTGAAGCGGACCGTCTGCCGGGTGTCCCGCTTCGACTTGTACTGGGGCGCACCCGTGCGGGGGCGCTTGCCCTTCAGGCCGTCGAAGAAGTTCTTGTACGCGGCGTCCAGGTCGCGCAGGGACTGCTGGAGGACGACCGCCGAGACCTCGCCGAGCCAGGCCCGCTCCGGGGTGCTCTTCGCCTCGGTGATGAGCCGCTTGGACAGGTCGCCGGTCCTGGGGAACGGCAGCCCCTGGCTGCGGGCGGTCTCCCGGGCGCGGAGCGCGTCGTTGTAGACCACCCGCGCACACCCGAACGCCCTCGACAACGCGCTGCGCTGACCGGCGCTCGAGTACAGGCGGAAGCTGTACCGAAGCTGCACGCCGATCACGCTACACAGTTGGTTTATGGGTATCGATGAGAACGTTCGTACAGGTCGTCACGCGTCTTCCGCATGCACGTCCATTTGATTTTCGCGACAAAGTACCGGCACTCCGTCTTCGCGGACCGGCACCTGACGCGGTGCGAGGAGATCACGCGGGCCGTGTGCGAGGACATCGAGGCCGAACTGGTCGAGTTCAACGGCGAGGCCGGCCACGCCCACCTGCTCGTGGACTTCCCGCCGAAGGCCGCCGTCTCCAGGCTGGTGAACTCCCTCAAGGGCGTGTCCTCGCGCAGGCTCCGGCCGGGGGCACCTCCCGGCCGAAGGCCGGGGGAGAGTTCCCCGACCTCGTCCGCCACTACCGGCGGGCACGGCGCCTGTGGTCCGGCTCATACCTCGCCGGGTCGGCCGGCGGCGCACCGCTCAGCCTCGTGAAGCAGTACATCGAGCAGCAAAATCGGCCGCTCCGACCTGGGCCGAGGTGAACAGTGCGGATCCATGCACATAGCTGAGGTCAGAGCAGTTCTCAGATTCGCTTCACCACCGGGCCGAAGCCCGGTGCACTGCGAATAGTCCCGGTAGCAGATCCCGAGCCCGAGGCGCCAGTCGTCGACGGTCAGGGCCGCCGCCCGGGTGCCAGCCGAGAACAGGACCGCTTCCTCGGCGTGCCACAGGTGTTGCTTGTCGTAGGGGAAGGTGACGATGCCGCTGGGCCGGACCGCCAGGACCGAGTTGGTGAGTCTGCCGTCGTGGTGGCGCACGGCAACGCCGATGAGCACGGTGATCCGGTGGCGGACTGCGGTGTGGGCAAGCGGGTCCAGACGGGGATCCGCGACGTGTTGGCCCCGGTCGGCGCGCACGATCGCGTCACCCGGGTCGTGAGCGAGCCGCGGCAGGTCGTAGCCGCACAGGTGCAGCTCGGGGAGCACGACGAGCCGGGCCAGGGCTCCCAGGGCCGCCTGCCGGAGGTTCTGCCTCTGGCGCGAAACGAGGCTTCCGCGAAAGCCAGATCGTTTGAGAACCCCGATCCTCCGCGTTCTCGAAGGATTTGGCACCGGGGCAAGTCAAGGGCCCATCGTCTGCCAGATGCACTTCGACAGGACAGCGACGGATGGCTCGCTCGGGACATCTGCCACGGCAGGCGCGGACAGATCATGCAGGCGTACCGGATGCACGCACCTGCGGGCTCCCCCCGCGGAGGAACGGGAGCACGACGTCCTGGACGAGGATATCGCCTGTGTCCCCCCACTCAGGCACGCCGGCCAGCCGTGTACCGGACGGTCCTGGAGTACGTCGGGCGCAGGCGGATCTTGGCGAGATCCTCGGTACGACGCGCGCGCGTCGGCGTGGAACGCACCGGCCCGGGGGCGTTGGAGGCGCCTGCGCGCGGCCGTGTCACCGGTATCTCGTAGGCTCCCGGTCATGAGTGACGGGGAATCCGGCAGACGGGTCATCGACGGGCGCTTCGAGCTGGAGGCGCGGCTCGGTGGCGGTGGCATGGGTTTGGTGTGGCGGGCGCGCGATCTGGTCCTGGACCGGGCCGTGGCGCTCAAGGAGGTGCGGCCGCCCGATCCGGGTTTTGCCGAATACGATCCGCAGGGCGCGGCGATGCTCCGGGCTCGGGTGTTGCGCGAGGCACGGGCGCTGGCCCGTGTCGACCATCCCAATGTGGTGACCATTCACCATGTGGTTGATGGTGGGGAGCACGTCTACCCGTGGCTGGTCATGGAGTTGGTGACCGGCGGTTCGCTCCAGGACCGGCTGGGGAAGGGGCCGCTGGCGCCCGTGGAGGCCGCCCTGATAGGCCGCGAGGTGCTGGCCGCGCTGCGCGCCGCGCACGACGTCGGCATCCAGCACCGGGATGTGAAGCCCGCCAACGTCCTGATGAGGCCCGACGGGCGTCCGGTCCTCACCGACTTCGGTATCGCTGCCATCAGGGAGTCGACCGCCCTGACCGCGACAGGGTCCATCATCGGCACCCCTGACTACATGGCGCCCGAGCGGATCGCCGGCCACGAGGGCGGCCCGGGCTCCGACCTGTGGTCGCTGGCGATGATGCTGTACGTCGCCGTCGAGGGTGACCACCCGCTGCGCAGGGGAAGCACCCTCGCGACGCTGGCTGCCCTTCTGAGTGAGGAGCTTCCGCCGCCGCTCCAGGCCGGAGTGCTGACCGGCTTCCTGAACGCCGTGCTCGTGAAGGACCTGACCGAGCGGGCAGACGCGGAGACCGCCGACCGGATGCTCGCGGAAGCGGCCAAGGGCCGCGACTCGGTCCCGAGCGCTCCCGGCGGGGTGTGCGGGGCCACCTCGTACCGGCTGGTGCCTCCGTCGGCGCCGACACCCACGCCCTCCGCACCGGCCGGGTCCGGACCGTCTTCGGGCTTCGGGCCGCCGGCCGGATTCGGGCCGCCGGCCGGATTCGGACCGCCGGCCGGATTCGGACCGCCGGCTCTGCACGGCGTTGTGTCCGGTCCGGCCGGGCCGCCGACCCCCTACCCGGCGGGACCCACACGGCCGACGCCGCCGCGAGCGGGCGGCCGTGCGAAGAGCCGGGTCGCGATGGCTTCGTCCGCAGCCGGGATCGTGCTGGCAGGAGTCCTGGTGTGGACCCTGCTGCCGGACGGAGCGGACAACGATCTTGGAGGGGTGGCCAATTCACCTCACGCGTCCTCGACCGGGACGAACAGCCCGACTTCCGCATTGCCGGGAGCGTCCCGTGCGGCGTCGGTGCCCCAGGCCGACGCGAAGACCGATCTGCTCACCCCGGAGGGCATCCGGACGGCGGTGAAGGAGATCAAGGCCGCGACCGGCACGGACCGCGCGTGCGACCTCACCATCTACCCGGATTACGTGTCCGCGGAGATCATGGTCAAGGGAAGCGACACCAAGTACGACAGCTACACCTACCGCCCGGGTCAGGGCGTCGAGAAAGGCATCATCAGCGGCGCCCTGATCGGCGGTGACCGCCCGTTCAGCCTGGACGACTTCGACTGGACCGTCCTTCCTGCCCTGCTGAAGCGGGCAGACAAAGACCTGAACGTGAAGCGGCCGACCATGCGTTACGTCCTGGTCCGCCCCGCCGACGACACGTTCGGCACCCCGCTGGGACTGGCCGTCTATCTCGCCGACGACCACGGCACCGGCTATCTGGATGCCGACCTGAAGGGCAAGGTGACCCGGGTGATGCCGGCCCAGGACTGACCGGCCCGTCCGCTGGGCCCGGCGGTGTGGTCGGCGAACGCCGCCCGGCCCGGGTGACATGGGGAGAACCGAACTGGCCGGTGACACCCGGGGGCTACCAGACGCCCAAGGCGGCAAGGGAGCACGCCGCGCGGTACGGGGAGTCGGCTACTTCGTGGCGGTCGGAACGTCACCAGGGTGGCGACCTGCTCGATGCCCGTCACCGGGCACCCCCGACAACCGCGTTGGTGCAGAGAACGCACGGAGGCCGCCGACTCCACCTACGGATCTCCGCCATCTGGCCCTGGCGACACGAGCTGACCAGCGCATTCACCCGCCTCGCAGCCCTGGCCCGGCCAGCCACCCGACCCACAGCACTGTCCCTGCCCATCCGCGACACGAGGAACCCCGGAGCACCCGACCCCAGCGTCGGGCCCCAGCCATGCCCGCCCCTCGATCAGCAACCAAAATCGCGGGCCCCCGAGATCAGTCCAGCTCAGCCACCCCAACTCTGCTGGATGTCCGACCAGGTGGTGGTTACCGGGAACATGACCTTGTTGTGCGCGCCCGTCAGTCGTGCTTCGATCATCCGGTGAACTTTCTGTTGACGGCGAGCGGCCTGCGCAACGAGACGCTGCGGGATGCGCTGCGGGACATGCTGGGAAAGCCGTTCGGGTCGGCGAACGTCGTGTTCGTTCCTACGGCATCAGTCGCCGAGGCCGGGGATCACGGGTGGTTCGTCGCGGACATGAACCGGCTGCACGGCCTCGGCTGGGGGGAGTTCGACGTCCTGGAGCTGAACGGCCTACCCCGGCAGATGGTGCTCGACCGGCTGCTCCACGCCGATGTCATCTATGTCGAGGGCGGTAACCAGTACCACCTCGCGCGCAGTATCACCGGTAACGGCCTGGCCGACGGCTTCCTGGAGGCGCTGGAGGACCGGGTCTATGTGGGGGTCAGCGCTGGTTCAATGATCTTCAGCCGTAATCTCACTGGGCACTCCGCCGACATCATCGGGGACACCGCGGATCTCCACGTGCTCGGCACAACGACCGTGGAGCCGCCGTTCGGCCTCTTCGACTGGTACCTCAAGCCCCATCTGTACTCGCCGGATTTCCCCGAGCGGGACGACGCCTGGGCTGATCGCGTCGCTGCGCGGGCCAACTTCCCGATCTACTTCATCGACGACGAGACAGCCGTTCGCGTCAGGGACGGCAAGGTGGATGTCATTTCTGAAGGCCGGTGGCGGTTCCATCCGGGCTGAAGCTGGTCCTGAAGGTGGCCAAGCGCGCCGAGAACACGGTGGGGGGCGCATTGTCCGCTACGCGGATGATTGTGCGCCACGAACACAACGGGAGGTTTCGATGTAGACGAAATCTTCCGAAGTGATGCTGCACCGGTGATGGAGGCAGGCCCTCCGGCACCGCCCACGCAGGGGGAGGTCTCAAACCCAGGGCCCCGGGTGATCGGCACGGATCTGCCGGCCTCCGCGACGTCGTTCACGCTTCGCCCACGGCTCCTTCCGCGCGGAGGTCCGGCACTCCACCGCTCGCCGCACGTGGGGGGCGCATCAGCGTGACACCGCGTGCAGCCGGTTCGGGTGCCCCGCCGGGGTCTGCTTCCGGGGCCCGGCGTCCGAGGTCCGACCCGGTACTCTCCCCCAGAAAGCCGCCCGACTGGTGCTGCCACAGCCTGGCGTAAGCGCCGTTCGCGGCGAGCAACTCGTCGTGGGCGCCCTGCTCGACGACGCTTCCGCGGTCGAGGACGACAAGACGGTCCATACCGGCGACGGTGCTCAGACGGTGGGCGACCACGAGCGCCGTACGTCCGTCCATCAGCCGCCACAGGGCGTCCTGGACCAGGAGCTCGCTCTCCGAGTCCAGCGCGCTGGTCGCCTCGTCGAGCAGCAGGATCGGGGCGTCGCGCAGGATGGCCCTGGCGAGGGCGACGCGCTGGCGCTGGCCGCCCGAGAGTTTGACTCCCCGCTCCCCCACCAGGGTGGCGAAGCCTTCGGGGAGTTGGCCCGCGAACTCCGTGACGTGCGCGGCCGCGGCCGCCGCGTGGATCTCCGCGTCGGTGGCGCCGGGCCGGGCGAAGGCGATGTTGTCCCGCAGGCTGCGGTGGAACATCGCGGGTTCCTGCGGAACGTAGGCGATCAGTGAGCGCAGATCGCTCTGGCGCAGTCTGCTGATGTCCTGCCCGCCGATCATGATGCGGCCGTCGTCGATGTCCGCCATCCGCAGCAGGAGCCGGGTGAGTGTGGTCTTGCCGCCGCCGGACCGGCCGACCAGTCCGATCCGTGCGCCCGCGGGCACGTCCAGATCGAGTTTCCGGAAGATCGGCTTCGCGGCCGTGTGGGCGAAGGTCACCGCTTCGAAGCGGATGCCGGTGTCCCGCGGTGCGAGCGGTTCGGGTTCCTCCGGGTCGAGCACGGTCGGCGGGTCCAGCAGCAGCTCCGTGAACTGTGCGGCCTCGGTCATCGAGCTCTCCAGGCGCCGGTAGATCTGGTTGAACTCAAACATGATCTGGGTCGCGTTGGAGTAGTAGGTGAAAGCGACGACGATCTCCTCCACTCCCTGGCCCGGGCCGCCGAAGGCGATCGCGACCAACAGGCCCAGCACGTTGGTCAGCACGGACATGGGGGCGATCAGGGTGTCGACGCGCAGATTGCCGTAGTCCCACGATTTCAGCATCAGGCGCCGGGAGTCCGCGACACGGCTCCGGTGTTCGCCGGCCTCCCGCCGCTCGGCCGCGAACGCCCGGATGGTCTCCATGTTCATCAGGCTGTCGGCGACGTGACCGGAGACCCGGGCGATCGCGGCCTCACGGTCGTTGACGAGTCTCTGCCGGCGACGGATCAACGGTGTCGCGGCCACCACGGTGAGAGCGATCATCACCAGCAGACCGGCGACGAGCAGCGGTTCGTAGCTCCACAGCACCACGGCGCCGAACAGCAGGGGGACGAGGCTGCCCACGATCCGGTACGTCAGGGTGTCGACGAAGTCCTCGAAGCGCTTGCCGAAGCTGAGCACCCGTTTGGTCAGGGAGCCGGCGAAGTTGTCGTGGAAGAACGCCGCGTCCTTGGCGAGGAGTTCGTCCATGCCGCGCACATACAGGTGCTCCATGCCGAGGGCGTCCACCCGGTTCAGGCAGTGCTGCCCGACCCGCCACACGGCCTCGGCGACCAGCAGCGTCACGCCGAAGCCCAGCACGTACGGCAGCGCCGACGCGAGGGTGAGGCCCCCGTCACCGGCGGCCTGTCCCGCCAGTTTGGCGATCAGCAGGGGGGCGATGTAACGGATGCCGATGTTGCCCACGGCCGGCAGCAGCAGTGCGGGCAGGGCCAGCAGTCGCAGTCGCAGCAGTTCCCGGCAGTAGCGGCGCAGCGCCAGAAGGACCGCGCTCCTACCCGGCGCCTGCCCTGGTGTCTCGGTGGTCCCCATGACACTCCCGGAGGTTCGGAGGTCGGAAGTTTCCCGTCAGGGGCGGTTCCCGGTCCAGGCATTTACCCCGTACGAGTGAGAACCGGACACCACGAGAGGGACTGCCCGCCCGCGCTCAGCGCCGGGGGCCCGCCGATCGTCCTCGCGGCCATCCGGTGTAGGCCTCGGCAAGGTAGGTCGACCCCGCGGTGGAGCCGGTCACGGCGGCCAGCTCTCCTTCCTGGCGACGGACGTCGAACGGGGTGGCGTCGGGCAACCTGTGCAGCATGCTGGTCATCCAGTAGGAGAAGTGCTGGGCCTTCCAGACCCGGTCCAGTGCCCGCTCGCTGTAGGTCGCGAGGGGAGCGGTGTCCCCGCCCGCGACCGCCCTCTCGAGCTCCTCGGCCAGGACGCGCACGTCGGCGAGGGCCAGGTTGAGGCCCTTGGCGCCGGTCGGCGGCACCGTGTGCGCGGCATCGCCCGCCAGCACCAGCCGCCCGTGGTGCATCGGCTCCTGGACGAAGCTGCGGAACGGCAGGACGGTCCTGGAGGTGATCGGCCCCTCCCGCAGACGGTGGCCGTTGGCCCCGACCCGTGACTGGAGCTCGTCCCAGATCCGGTCGTCGGACCAGTCGCCCACGTCCTCCGCGGGATCGCACTGGAAGTACATCCGCTGGAGGTGCTCGGTGCGCCGGCTGATCAGTGCGAAGCCACTCGGGGAGTGGTTGTAGATCAGCTCCGGTGCGCTCGGGGGTGCCTCGGTGAGGATCCCGAACCAGGCGAAGGGGTAGGCACGGAAGTACTGCGTGCGTTCCGCCTCCGGTACCTGGTGGCGGCACAGGCTCCGCGATCCGTCGGCGCCCACGAGGAAGTCGGCCCGGACCTCGTGGCGGAGGCCGTGTGCGTCGGTGAACCGCAGGACCGGCGCATCGGAGACGAGGTCGTCGACCGACACGTCGGTGACACCGAACCGGACGTCGCCACCGTCGCGCGTCCGGGCGTCGGCGAGGTCGATGAAGACGTCCGTCTGGGGGTAGAGCTGGGTCGACGCGCCCACCAGGCCCTGGAAGTCGATCCGGTGGCTGCCCCCACCGAAGGCCAGCTCGATGCCGTCGTGGCGGTGGCCGTCCCGGTGCACCCGGTCGGAGACCCCGGTGCCCGCCAGCAGGTCGACCGAGTCCTGCTCCAGGATCCCGGCACGGTGGGTCTCCTCGATCTCCCGGCGGCTGCGCAGATCCACCACGACCGAGTCGATTCCGGCCCGGGCGAGCAGGTGGGAGAGCATCAGCCCGGCAGGGCCGGCCCCGACGATACCGATCTGCGTGCGGCCGCGGACGCGTGAGGAGGTCATGGTCGGCATTCTCCCGCCCGGCGGCGCCGGGCACCCCCGCCACCCGATGAGATTTGCGTATGCGCGTTTGCTGAATCGTTCTCTGACAACGTTCGACATCCCGTCCGGCCATCGGCAACACCAACTCCCACTGGTAGAGACCATTGCGCTCCACCCCGATCAGGTCGATAACGTTTATGTTTGATTCCGTGATCTCCCGAGCGACTGTGTTGACTTTACGAGGCACGCTGGGCCTGTTCACCTGGCAGTCCCAGGTCAGCCATGACCCGTCGCTGCAGATCCTCAGCATCACCGGGTCGCTCCTCTCGGTCGTCCCGATCGTCATCACCTTCCTGGTGCTCCAGCGCTACTGGAAGGCCGGTCTCGCGGCGGGGGCGGTGAAGGCGTGAGCGACGCGCTGAGGCACCTGTCCGACCGGCTCGGCGGCATCGCCTACGGCGGTGACTACAACCCTGAGCAGTGGCCGCGGGACGTGTGGGACGAGGACGTCCGGCTCATGCGTGAGGCCGGCGTCAACCTCGTCACCGTCGGTGTCTTCTCCTGGGCGTTCCTGGAGCCGCGCCCGGGGACGTACGAGTTCGGCCTGCTCGACGAGGTCATGGACCTGCTGCACGCGAACGGCATCGCCGCCGACCTGGCGACGGCCACGGCGTCCCCACCACCGTGGTTCTCGCTGCGCCACCCCGAGGCCCTGCCGGTGACCGCCGACGGCGTCCGGCTGAGTCACGGCTCGCGGCAGACGTTCTGCCCGAGCAGCCCCGCGTACGCCGAGGCGGCAGGTGACCTCGTCGAACGGCTCGTGGAGCGGTACCGCGACCACCCCGCGCTGGCTCTGTGGCATCTGCACAACGAGTGGGGCAACCACAACGCGCACTGCTTCTGCGACGTCAGCGCCGAGGCGTTCCGTGACTGGCTCCGGCAGCGGCACGGGAGCCTCGACGGTCTCAACGAGGCGTGGGGGACGGTTGTCTGGAGCCAGCGGTACGGCGACTGGGCGGAGGTCCTTCCGCCGCGCGCCACCGCCGCCGTGCCGAATCCCACCCAGCGGCTCGACCACGGGCGGTTCTCCTCGGACGCGCTGCTGGCACTGCACCGGCGCGAGGCCGAGATCGTGCGCCGGCTCTCCCCCGGTGTGCCGCTCACCACCAACCTCCTGGTCACCCTCGAGAAGAAGGTCGACGGATTCTCCTTCGCCGGGGAGTGCGACTTCGTGTCCGTGGACCAGTACCTCACCGCCGCGGACCCCGAGGCGCACATCGGGCTGTCCCTCGACGCCGACCTGGCGCGCGGCATGGGCGGCGGCGCTCCGTGGCTGCTGATGGAGCACTCCACCTCCGCGGTGAACTGGCAGCCCCGCAATGTCGCGAAGACCCCGGGGCAGATGCGGCGCAACAGCCTCGCGCACGTGGCGCGCGGTGCCGAGGGCGTCCTGTACTTCCAGTGGCGCCAGTCGCGGGCCGGCGCCGAGAAGTGGCACTCCGTGATGCTCCCGCACGGCGGCACGGACACCAGGACCTGGCACGAGGTCACCGGTCTCGGCCGGGACCTGCAGGCGCTGGCGGAGGTGCGCGGCACCCGGGTGGTGCCGGACGTCGCGCTGCTCTTCGACTGGAACGCCTGGTGGGCCCTCGAGATGGACGCCACCCCCTCACAGGACGTGCGCTACCTCGACCTGGTCCGCGCCTGGTACCAGGCGCTGTGGTCGCTGGGCGTCACCTGCGACCTGGTGCACCCCGGGAGCGACCTGAGCGGGTACCGGCTGGTCCTCGTCCCCAGCCTCTGCCTGACGAGCGACGCGGACGCCGCGGCGCTGAACGGGTTCGTCGCGGACGGCGGACACGCGGCGGTCGGCTTCTTCAGCGGTGTGGTGGACGAGCACGACCACGTCCGCCTCGGCGGCCATCCGGGGGCGTACCGGGACATGCTCGGCATCCGGGTGGACGAGTTCTTCCCGCTCCGGGAGGCGGAGACGGTCCGGCTCTCCGACGGCTCACGGGCCACGGTCTGGACCGAACTCGTCGAACCGCGAGGGGCCGACACGGTCCTGTCCTTCGCGAAGGACCCGTCGTGCGGCGGCCCGGTTCCGGGGCACCCGGCGGTCACCCGGCACGCTTACGGTGACGGCGTTTCCTGGTACGTGGCGACGCGTCCGGACGCGGACGCCCTGCGCGCGCGGCTGGCCCGGGTCTGCCGGGAGGCCGGGGTCACCGCCGCGGCCGAGGTCCCGGACGGGGTCGAGGCGGTCCGCAGGCGTGGCCCGGACGCCGCGTACCTGTTCCTGATCAACCACTCCCCGCGCGACGTGTCCGTCCCGGCAACGGGCACCGACCTGCTGAGCGGCGTACGTGCCGAAGGCGAGATCCGCCTCCGCGCGGGCGATGTCGCGGTGATCCGGGAACACGGTGGGTCGGGGACGGACGGGAGGACGGGCGGAGGCCGCCCGCGGCGACGGTAGGGCCGGTCCGACCACGGTCGCTTCGAGCCGTGTTCCCGGACGAGCCGGGCCCTGTATCTCCTGGCGTCGCCCGGCGAGCATGTCGTCACCGGCCCGCCGACGGGACAACCCCTCGAAGGCGCAGACACTTGAATCCTCCCCCAGCTGAAGCAGGGGATTCCTGGCTCACGCCGCCTGCGGGTCAGCGACCCGACAGGTCTTCCACGATCAGCACCAGCCGGGTTGAAACCAGCCCGGGGTCATACAGCAAAGCTCGGAGGTGCATGTGCTGTCCTGGTTCTCGATCAGCACGACGTACGCGCTTGGTTCTCGCAACGTACGGCGTGCAGTTCACCCGGCCGGGTGGGCGGTCTTTCGCCCTGACGGCGAAACCCCGTTTCCTGCCCTGCTTCGCAGGGGTCCGATTCTCCCCCGGCCTGAAGGCCGGGACATCCTCGGGGGAGCCAGGTGACCACCGACCGATCTTCCCATCTGCTCCATCTCCGCGCGCAGGGCACCAGCCTGGTCCTCGACTGCTCGGGGCCCCGCCTCCCACGGGTCCTGCACTGGGGAGCCGACCTCGGCGACCTGGGGGACGACGCGTCCGGCGGCGCGGGCGACCTCGCCCAGCTCGCCACGGTGAGCGTCGCCGAGCTCGGTACCAGCGTTCCCGACGTCCCCGTGCCCGTGAGTGTGCTGCCCGAGCAGTCGGCCGGCTGGCTGGGCACGCCGGGGCTGTCCGGGCACCGCGAGGGCGCCGACTTCTCCTGTGCCTTCGCCGTCCGGGAGCTGCGGTTCCCGGGGCCTCGCTCGCTGGTGGCCGAGGCCGTGGACGAGCAGGCCGGGCTCGCCCTGCGGTGGGAGCTCGAGCTGACCCCCTCCGGCCTCGTCCGCCAGCGTGCGCGCCTCACCAACCGGGGTGAGGGCCCCTACACGCTGGAGGCGCTGCACCTCACGCTGCCGGTGCCGGAGCACGCCGCCGACGTGCTCGACCTGACCGGCCGCCATCTGCGGGAGCGGTCCCCGCAGCGGCACGAGTTCACCCTCGGCACGCATCTGCGGGAGAACCGGCGCGGACGTACCGGTGTCGACGCCACCCTCCTGCACACCGTGGGTGAGCGGGGCTTCGGCTTCCGCGATGGTGAGGTGTGGAGCCTGCACGTCGCGTGGAGCGGCAACCACCGCACCTTCGCCGAGCGGACGAACTCCGGGGTCTCGCTCCTCGGCGGTGGGGAACTGCTGCTGCCGGGCGAGGTGCGCCTGGGGCCCGGTGCCGCGTACACGACCCCGTGGCTGCTGGGCTCGTACGGCCGGGGTCTGGACGACATGGCGGCGCGCTTCCACACGTACCTGCGGCAGCGTCCCCACCATCCGGCCACGGTGCGGCCCGTCACCCTCAACACCTGGGAGGCGGTCTACTTCCGGCAGGATCTCGGCACCCTCACCGCCCTGGCGGACGCGGCGGCGGAGGTCGGAGCCGAGCGGTTCGTCCTGGACGACGGGTGGTTCCGCGGGCGTCGCGACGACCGGGCAGGCCTGGGCGACTGGTACGTGGACCCCGGGATCTGGCCGGAGGGGCTGCACCCGCTCGTCGAGCACGTCCGTTCCCTCGGGCTGCAGTTCGGTCTCTGGGTCGAGCCGGAGATGATCAACCTCGACTCGGACCTGGCCAGGGCCCATCCGGAGTGGATCCTGTCCGCGGCCGGGCGCCTGCCTCCGGAGGCCCGGCACCAGCACGTGCTCGACCTGGGCAGGCCGGAGGCGTACGCGTATGTGCTCGAACGTCTGGACGCCCTGGTCGGCGAGTACGCCGTGGACTACCTCAAGTGGGACCACAATCGCGACCTCGTCGACGCGGGCAGCGGCCCGCGCGGTGTCGGCGGGGTGCACGCACAGACCACCGCGGTGTACGCGCTGATGGACGAGGTGCGCCGGCGCCATCCCGGGCTGGAGATCGAATCCTGCTCCTCGGGCGGTGCCCGGGTGGACCTGGGCATCCTCGAACGCAGCGACCGCGTGTGGACGAGCGACTGCATCGACGCCCTGGAACGGCAGCGGATCCAGCTCTGGACGGGCCTGCTGCTGCCTCCCGAGCTGATGGGCGCGCACGTCGGCGCCCCCGCCGCGCACACCACGGGCCGCACACACGGTCTCGACTTCCGCGCCGGCACCGCGTTCTTCGGTCACCTGGGCATCGAGTGGGACCTCACCCGGGCGACGCCCGCGGAGCGCGGCCGGCTCGCCGAGTGGATCGCGACCCACAAGCGGCTCCGGCCGCTGCTGCACGGTGGGACCGTGGTGCACGGCGATTCCCATGATCCCGCGGTCCTCGTGCACGGCGTCGTGGCCCCCGACCGGTCCCATGCCGTGTACGCGGTGGTGCAGACGGCCACGAGCGTGCGGGTACCGACGGGGCGCGTGCGCCTGCCCGGCCTGGCGGAGGACGCCCGGTACGCCGTGGCCCCGCTCCCGCCGGGGGATTCGGCCCGGGGTCCGGTCACCGCTCCGCTGCCCTGGTGGACACCGGAGGGGGTCGAACTGCCGGGCCGCGTCCTGTCGGTGCTCGGCGTCCAGGCGCCGACCCTTCACCCGGAGAGCCTCGCGCTGATCGAGGTCCGCCGGATCGCGCAGCCGGTATGAACGCGCCCCGGCCCGTGCCTCGCACGGGCCGGGCGCGTCCGGGCGGGGCCCTCACCTCGGCGGGGCCCCGCACCCCGGCCGGTCAGGATCCGTCGGTGCCGTCGTACAGCACGACGCCCTGCACCGTGTTCCCCGTGGTGCCGTACCCCGGGAAGGTGACCACGGCTCCCGGCGGCACCTCGCGGTGAGGGACCTGCATTCCGTCGCCGTACACGACCCGCACGGTGTGGGTGGTGGGACAGCCGTTGGTGACGAACGTGTAGCGCCAGCCCGCGCTGAAGGTCACGCACGCGGGTGCGGGCGTCTCGCTCCCCGTGTTCTCCGCGGGTCCGGCGTGAGCCGCCGTGCCGGACGACGCCACGGCCAGGACCACCGAGCACGCCACAAAAGTTGAACGTACAGGCCGCTTCATCACAGTGCTCCCCTTCACTTGTCGAACGGACAGCGTCAGCGTACGGGGGACCCGGCACTGCATGAAAAGTCTTGCAGCAAGTTTCAGACTCGGTGCGGTGGCGCCCGGAACGGCGAGGTGGGGGAACCGCGGAGCCGGGCGAGGTCACCGTCGGACGAAACGGCAGTTCCCTCTCCTGCCGCCGGGCCGCCGCCGTCGGCACACGACGGCATACCGCGGTGAGCGGAGCGGCCGTGACACGTCCGAAAGCGATCGCTCCGCGGTCGGACGAGGGGTGGTGCGGGCCGGGACCGGAAGCGTCCGGCACGGGCACACCGCGGTCACGGCGGCCTCGATGGATCATCCCTCCCGCTCACCGGGTAACGTCAGGGTATGAGTCATCCACACCCCGACCTCAAAGCCGCACCGCCCCTTCCCGAAGGAGGGCTGCGGGTCACCGCCCTGGGCGGCCTCGGTGAGATCGGCCGCAACATGACCGTCTTCGAGCACGCCGGCAAACTGCTCATCGTCGACTGTGGCGTGCTGTTCCCCGAGGAGACCCAGCCCGGCGTGGACGTGATCCTGCCGGACTTCACCTCGATCCGGAACCGGCTGGACGACGTCGTCGCCATCGTCCTCACGCACGGGCACGAGGACCACATCGGCGGCGTGCCCTATCTGCTGCGGGAGCGGAGGGACATCCCCGTCGTCGGCTCCAAGCTGACGCTGGCGTTCCTGGAGGCCAAGCTCAAGGAGCACGGCATCCGGCCGCGCACGGTGCGGGTGCGGGAGAGCGACCGGCGCGGCTTCGGTCCGTTCGACTGCGAGTTCGTGGCGGTCAACCACTCCATCCCGGACAGTCTCGCGGTCGCGATCCGCACCAGTGCCGGGATGGTGCTGCACACCGGCGACTTCAAGATGGACCAGTTCCCCCTCGACGACCGCATCACCGATCTGCGTGCCTTCGCCCGCCTCGGCGAGGAGGGGGTCGATCTGTTCCTCACCGACTCCACCAACGCCGAGGTGCCCGGCTTCACCACCTCCGAGCGTGAGCTGAACCCGGCGATCGAGCAGGTGATGCGCACCGCGCCGCGCCGGGTCATCGTCTCCAGCTTCGCCAGCCACGTGCACCGCATCCAGCAGGTCCTGGACGCCGCCCACGAGCACGGCCGCAAGGTCGCCTTCGTCGGCCGGTCGATGGTCCGCAACATGGGCATCGCCCGTGACCTGGGCTATCTGAAGGTGCCGTCCGGTCTGGTGGTGAGCACCAAGGAACTGGAGAAGCTCCCCGACCACAGGATCACCCTGGTGTGCACCGGCTCCCAGGGCGAACCGATGGCCGCCCTGTCCCGGATGGCCAACCGCGACCACCAGATCCGCATCGGCAAGGGCGACACCGTCCTGCTCGCCAGTTCCCTCATCCCCGGCAACGAGAACGCCATCTACCGGGTGATCAACGGACTCACCCGGTGGGGCGCCCACGTGGTCCACAAGGGCAACGCCAAGGTGCACGTCTCCGGGCACGCCAGCGCCGGTGAACTCGTCTACTGCTACAACATCGTCAAACCCCGCAACGTCATGCCCGTGCACGGCGAATGGCGCCACCTGCGGGCCAACGGCGACCTCGCCATCCGTACCGGCGTCGACCCCGAGCGTGTCGTCATCGCCGAGGACGGCGTCGTCGTCGATCTCGTCGACGGGCGCGCGTCCATCACCGGCAAGGTCCCCGCCGGCAACGTCTACGTGGACGGCATGGAGGTCGGCGGCGCCACCGAGGCGTCCCTCAAGGACCGCCTCACCCTCGCGGAGGAGGGTGTGCTCACGGTGGTGGCGATCGTCGACGCGGACACCGGTGCCCTCGCCGAGGCTCCCGACTTCCTGGCCCGCGGCTTCGTCCACGACGACACGACCTTCGAGCCGGTCGTCCCCGTCATCGAGAAGACGCTGGCGGCCGCAGCCGAGGAAGGCGTCGGCGACGCGCGGCAGCTCGAACAGCTCCTGGCTCGCGCCGTGGCGAACTGGGCGTTCCGCACCTACCGCCGCAAGCCGCTCATCATCCCGGTCATCATCGACGCCTGAGCCACGGCCCGGCGGGCCGGTTCCGCGGTCCGGCCCCTGCCCGCGGGCAGGGGCCGGACCGCGGAACCGAGCGGCTCAGCCGCCGCTCTTGCGCCGGAACGAGCGCTGGCTCGCGGCCGGGCCGTGCGCCGCGCGCACCTTCGACGCGTTCGGGTTGGCGGCGACGGCGGCGTCCGCCTGTGCACCGCGCTTGCGCGCCAGGGCTTCGCGGAACTTGCGCTTGAGGTCGTAGGTGCCGTCGCTGTCCGGTGCCAGCGGCGGCGTTTCGGCGGAAGCCGGATCCGAACCTTCCGTGGATACGGGCTCTGCGGTCATGGTGACCTCCTGGGTTCGGGGGTGGAAAGGCACAGCTTGTCATGCCGGGCCAGGTGCCGGGCACCGACGCCGCCTGCTGCTCGTGGCGCCGGGGGCAGCGCTGTCAGCCGTTGCGACGTACGGAGGCTGCCTTGCGGGCCTCGGCGAGCTTGCGGGCCTCGCCGGCCCTGCGGGACTTTCCGCCGCCGCGGGAGGCGTCCTTGCTGGTGCCGAGGCCGCGGAAGGGGGCGTTGGTGTTCTTCGGCCGGGATTCGGCGGGCCGGCCGTCGAGCGGGGTGCCGGAGGGAGCCCTGGCGCCGGTGATCCGGCTCAGCTCCGCCTCGCCCGAGCGCACCTTGGTGACGGTCGGCTCGATGCCGGCCGCGGCCAGCATGCGGCTCGTCTCGCGGCGCCGGTCCCCCGGCACCAGCGTGACCACGCTGCCGGACGCACCGGCGCGGGCGGTGCGGCCCGCCCGGTGCACATAGTCCTTGGGGTCGGTGGGCGGTTCGACGTTGACCACGAGATCGAGGTCGTCGACATGCAGGCCGCGGGCCGCGACGCCGGTCGCCACCAGCACGGTGATCCGGCCCTCCTTGAACTGCGCCAGGGTCCGTGTGCGCTGTGGCTGGGACTTGCCACTGTGCAGGGCTCCCGCGTGCACCCCGGCGGCCCGCAGATGCCGGGTGAGCTGGTCGACGGCGTGTTTGGTGTCGAGGAACAGCAGCGTGCGGCCGTCGCGGGCGGCGATCTCGGTGGTGACGGCGTAGCGGTCGGGGCCGTGGACGACCAGGACGTGGTGTTCCGCCGTGGAGACCTGGCCCGCGGACTCCTCGACCGAGTGGACGACGGGGTCGTGGAGGTAGCGGCGGACCAGCTCGTCGACGTCACTGTCGAGCGTGGCCGAGAAGAGCATCCGCTGTCCGTCGGGGCGCACCTGGTCGAGCACGTCGGCGACCTGCGGCAGGAATCCCAGGTCGCACATCTGGTCGGCCTCGTCCAGCACGGTGATGCCCACCCGTCCCGGGCGGCAGGCCTTGCGCTCGATCAGATCGTGCAGCCGCCCGGGGGTGGCGACGACCACCTCGGCTCCCTGACGCAGCGCGGCGATCTGCCGGCCGATCGACAGGCCCCCGACGACCGTGGCCATCCGCAGCCGCAGTGCCTCCGCGAACGGTGCCAGCTCCTGGGTGACCTGCTGGGCCAGCTCCCGGGTGGGCACGAGGATCAGGGCGAGGGGCTGCTTCGGTTCGGCGCGCCGCCCGGCCGTCCGGGTCAGCAGCGGCAGGCCGAAGGCGAGTGTCTTGCCCGATCCGGTGCGCCCGCGCCCCAGGACGTCACGTCCCTCCAGGGCGTCGGGGAGGGTGGCCGCCTGGATCGGGAAGGGCTCGCGCATCCCGAGTCCGCTCAGGGTCCGCAGCACCTCCACCGGCAGTTTCAGACCGGCGAAGGAGACGATCGGGGGCGGCGTCGAGGTCGGGGTCGGGGCGCCGGGCTGGGCGGTACCGCCGTGGGGGATGCCGGAGTCGTCGGGGTGCTTCATGAACAGCCTTCCGCAGAGGAACGTACCGAGGAAGGCCCGGCAGATGGAACAGCCCTCGCGCCAACGGAACCGAGCAGCCGGATCGCCCACCGCGACGACCACGCAAACGCATGACACTAACACAACGGCATGGCCTCGCGCCGCGATCCCACCGGGATGGGCAGGCGCACCTGGAGCGGGGACGGCTTCGGGGGGACCGGCCCGATCGCCGGACCGGCCCGTCGCTTTCCTGGCTCCGCGCCCCTGTGGGTGTGCGTGTCGGTCAGCCGTCATCGCACCCTGCTGGACATGGTCGGACCGCGCAGCCGGATACCGAGCGTTCGCCAGGACCCGATGGGGCGACGGGACCACGTCGTACCCCCGGTGCCGGTTCGTGACGTTCCGTCTCGTGTCCCGCTGAGCGCCGTGACGTGTCCGGTCGTTCCCCCGGACGTCGCCGGGCGACTCAGTCGTGGGGGACGACGGCCACGGGGCAGTGGGCGTGGTGCAGGGCGGCGTGGGCGACCGGGCCCAGGCGGGGTGCGAGTGCCCGGCGCTGCCGACGTCGTCCGACGACCAGCAGACCTGCCGTCCTCGCCACCCCGACGACCGCCTTCGCCGGGCTCACCAAGCCGATGCTGTCGACGACCTCCACCCCTTGGAACGCCTCACGCCAGGGGCGCAGCACCCGGCCCAGTTCCCTTTCCGTGTCCTGCCTGATGTTCTCGGCGACGTCGTGGTCCACACCCCACGGCACGTAGGCGTTCACGGGCAGACTCCGGCCGTGCACGGCCCGTACGGCGACACCGCGCGCCGCGGCCGTGGCGAACGCGAATCCGAGCAGGTCGTCACAGGGGCCGTGCAGCTTCAGCGCCACGACCACGTCGCCGCCCTCGTCGGGCGGGGCCGGCGGGGCGGCGAGGTCCGTGACGGCACGGACCAGCACCACCGGCCGCTCGGCCCTGGCCGCGACGAACATGCTGATGTCGCCCAGGAAGAACCGCTCGACGGGATCCATCCCCTGCGAGCCGAGCACGATCATCTCCGACTCCGAAGCCGCGTGCAGCAGCGCCTTCGGGGCCTCTTCCTCGACCAGGTCACCGACGACCGCGAGACGGGGGTGGCGGGCAAGGATCTCCGCTCGGGCGTCGCGCAGCATGCGCTTCGCCCAGTAGCTCTCGTCGGTGTCCGAGGGTCCCCCGGCCCGTTCCGGCCCGACCACGGGCCACGCGTGCAACAGGCGCAGCCCGAGGTCGCGGCGCTCGGCCTCGGCAGCGGCCCAGCGGGCGGCCGCCAGACTCTCGGGAGAGCCGTCGAGACCGACGGTGATCACTGACTCCCGTGGAGGAGTACGGGCCACGGCCATCCACCTCACTTCACGCACCGGCGTGGTGACTGAGCAGTGCCCTACCGAGTCACCGACTCTCAGGACATCGTCGCTCCCGCTCCCGCCTTCCGCACGCAGGCCGCACACCCGCGGGTTCGTCGCGGTCCTGTCCGGGCTCTCGACGCCCTGAGTGGAACAAGTCAATGGTTTCCGGCAGGGAACGTCCGGCACCCGTCCGAGATCTCCCCCAGGAGGACACGGGAAGGCCGTCCCCCCTTCTCCCGCCCCCCTCGTGACCTGAACGGCGCAATGATCGCTGTCTCAGAGCGCTGGGACCCGCACCGGGCGCAACGATCGGACGAGGGAGACCATCGGGAAAGGACGCCCCATGCACCACCCGCACCCGCCACACGAGCCGCTGACCGTGCTGATCGCCGAGTACCGCATCCGGGACTGAATCCCCGCCACCGGGCACACCACGGGTCCGGTGCCCCCGCCGGAACGCACCGCGCCCCGGCGGTCCGTGCTCCCACCCAGGCGATGCCGGCGGGCCGGCAGGGGGACGCTGTGACACGTAGGAACGACGACGGGCCCTCCCAGACCCGGACCAGAAGACGCTCCCTGCCCGCCCAGCTCTCCGACCGGGCGCGCGCCTATCTGAGCACCGAGGCGGGCAGTGCCGGCCTGCTCCTGGTCGCCGTCGTGGTGGCCCTGGCGTGGGCCAACTCGCCCTGGTCGGCGGCGTACACGTCGCTGTGGGCGACCGAGCTTTCCGTGTCGTTCGGCAACGCCGATCTCTCCATGGACCTGAAACACTGGGTCAGCGACGGCCTGATGGCCCTGTTCTTCTTCGTCATCGGCCTGGAGGTCCGCTACGAGGCCTCGGTCGGTGCGCTCTCCGACCGCCGCCGCATCATGCTCCCGGCCGTCGCGGGGATCGGCGGGATGGTCGTCCCCGCCGGGATCTACCTGGCGATGGCTCCCGGTGGCGAGGCCGCCGACGGCTGGGGCACGGTCATCGGCACCGACACCGCCTTCATGCTGGGGGCGCTCGCCGTGGTGGGGCCCCGGTTCGTCACCCAGCTGCGGGTCTTCCTGCTGGCCATCACCGTCATCGACGACATCGTGGCGGTCGGTGTGATCGGGTTCGTCTACTCGGACACGGTCCACCTGCTGCCGCTGCTGGAGGCGCTCGCCCTCTGCGGGGCCCTGGCCGCGCTGACCCGTCTGGGTGCCTGGCGGACGGCCCCGTACATCGTGGTCGTTCTCGCCCTGTGGCTCGCCAGCCTCGCGGCCGGTCTCCACGCGTCCATCGCCGGCATGCTCGGCGGTCTCCTCATCCCCGGCCACAACCCCACGCCCGAGGCCGTGGACCGCGCCACCCGGCTGGCCCGCGCCTTCCGTCAGTCACCCCGCGCCGATGTGGGACTGTGGGCACGCGTGGGACTGCAACGCGCGGTCTCGGTCAACGAGCGGCTGCAACTGACGCTGCATCCCTGGGCGAGCTATGTCGTCGTCCCGCTGTTCGCCCTGGCCAGCGCCGGCATCGACCTGCGGGGCGGCGTCCTGGAGCAGGCCCTGACCTCCTCGCTCACCTGGGCCGTCGTCGTCGGTCTCGTCGTCGGGAAGCTGCTGGGCGTCTGGGGCGGAACGTACCTCGGTACCCGCCTCGGCCTCGGGGAGCTCCCCCGGGGCGTGGGTCCGGGCCACGTCATGGGGGGCGCCGTACTGTCCGGCATCGGCTTCACCGTGTCGCTGCTGATCGTCGGTCTCGCCTTCGACGACCCTGCCCTGCGCGCCCGGGCCACCGTCGGCATCCTGCTGGCGGCCGTGCTGGCCACGGCCCTGGGCTGGCTCGCGTTCCACCTGGCCGCCGTCCTGCGCGGCGAGACGGACGCCGACCTGCCCCGCACCCTCGACCTCCCGGTCGATCCGGACCGGGACCACATCGCGGGCCCGGTGGACGCCCCGCTCACGCTGGTGGAGTACGCCGACTTCGAATGCCCCTACTGCGCCCGCGCCACCGGCGTCATCCATGACCTTCGCGAACGCTTCGGTGACCGGCTCCGCTACGTCTTCCGCCACCTGCCGCTCCCCGACGTCCACCCGCACGCCGAGGTCGCCGCCCGGGCGGCCGTCGCCGCCGGCGCACAGGGACGCTTCTGGCAGATGCACGACCTGCTCTACAAGCACCAGGACAAGCTGGACTTCGACGACATCGCCGGGTACGCGATCCTCGCCGGACTCGACATCGAGCGGTTCCTCGACGATTTCGACGACGAGAGGACCGCCGAGCGGGTACGGACGGACGCCGCCGGCGCCGAGGCCAGCGGCGCCCAGGGCACGCCGACCTTCTTCATCGGCGACCGGCGGCACACCGGACCCTACGACGCGCAGACGCTCGCCCGTGAGCTGGAGGCGTCCGCGCCCGCGGCACCGTCCTGAGCCCGCCGGCGCCTCGCTCGCACGACGCCGCCCCGGTACCGGGTCCGGTCAGGGCTCACGGGTTGCTGCCCAGGTACGTGGTCGCCTCGACCTCGTTCAGGTGGATGAGGACGTCGTGGGCCTCGCCGAGGGCGATCCGGTACTCCGTGGGGTCGGGCCAGCCGGCGCCTATGTTCCAGGTGAGGCGCGGCTCCGCCAGCCAGGTGCGCACGACACGGGGTGCGGTGCGCATGTCCAGGATGTAGTCGCGTTGGCGGGCCTGGTCCAGGGTGTGTTCGTTGGAGCCCGGCTGTGCGGCGTCCACGCGGTAGGTGCGGATCACGTTGTCGTCCGTGCCGAACGCCTTGAAGGCGCCGCTGTGGAGGCTGAAGCCGATGCTGACGTAGTCCCCGCCCAGCGAGTCGCGCAGGACGGCACCCTGGGTCTTCGGGTAGCGGTGGTCGAAGGCGTCGTAGGAGACGTGGGTGTTGTGGGCCCCCAGGAGGATCCGGTGACCGGTGTGGCCGCGCCACCAGGCCACGTTCTCGGCCATCACCCGGTCGCGGTACCTCATCATCTCCGCGACCTGGGCCTCGTCGGTGAAGTCGTAGGAATAGACCGCGGCCAGCTGGTGGATGGCCCTGGCGTGCTGGACGGTCCGGAGGTGCTGCTGTCTGCTCGTGCCGGGGGCCGGGTGCTGCTTCTGGAGCAGTTCGACCACCGCACGGGTGCGTTCGGCGCGCTGCCGGCGTTCGGCCAGGGGCAGTTCGCTGTAGCGCTCCAGATAGGTCGCGGCGTCGGTGGCCGGGGCCAGGCCGTCGTAGAGGGTGGCGACGCGGGCCCGCAGGTGCGGGTGGGTGCGGGCCACGTGGTCGGTCACCCGCCGGTAGAGCTCAGGTCCGGCGTAGCCCATGTCGTTGCCCGTGAACTGGACCGGGTCGGTGGGGTGATGGCGGTTGTAGGCACGCATCCACTCGACGAGGTTCAGGAAGTCCGTGTTGTTGCAGATGCGGTAGGGGCCCTGGAACTCCTCGCGGGCTATGCGGTGGAGGTCGCCCTTGCCGTACAGCACGTACTCGTTGATGCGGACGCCGCTGCCCCAGGGAAGTTCCGCGGAGAAGGACCGGAAGCCCCTTTCCTCGACCAGGTAGCGCAGGATCCGGTGCTTCATGTGGAAGAAGTCGCGGGAGCCGTGGGTGGCCTCGCCGAGGCCCACCACGTCGGCGTCCCCGATCATGCGGCCCAGCGCACGCAGGTCCTTGAGCGAGCCTCTGGGGTCGGTGGTCCTCAGGGTGTGGGCGCTGCGCTCGATCGCGTCGACCACGTTCATGGCGTTCCGGCCGACGGGGTGCCTCGCCGTGTCCCCGGTGACCGGGGGCGCAGCCGCTACGGCCCCCAGGGAGAGGGAGAGGAGGAGGGCCGAGGAGATCACTGCTGCCTTGCGTCGTGTCATGCCCCCCAGGTTTCCGTGCACACCGATGCCTGGGCCAACCCGCGGGCTGCCCATCCGTGGGTACCGCTGGCGCTACCGAACTCGGTCACGGCGGGCCTGCGTTGCGCGGTCTCCGGACGGCGGCGCGGGCCCGGCCGTGACGGACCCGCCGGCCCCGCGCGCGCAACGCGGGGCCGGTCAGGTGGGGGCGAGGGGGCCAGACGGCGGGGCGGGACGCCGGGGGCGTCAGTCGCGCCAGGTGTCGTTCAGGGTGATCTTCGTGGAGGTGACGGTCGCGGTGCGGTTGACGCCGCTCTCCCAGGTCACGTTCCCCGACCCGTCCTTGCGGAGGTACTTGTACTCGAAGGACGTGCCTTCGGGGAGTTCCACGTCCAGTTTCCACACCGGGTAGGCGGCCGGGTCGAGCTTGAGGGCGCTGCCCGGGTTCCAGTTGCCGAGTTCCGGACGGTTGCCGGTCACATAGATGTTCTGGCCCCAGGTGGTGGTGGCGTTGACGGAGAAGGACACGCCGGAGGTCACCGGGTCGGGGTCGGGGACGGGGCCCCCGTCGCAGTTCCGGGCGCCCACGTGCAGGGCCAGGGCCGTGCCGGCGCCGAGGGTGGCGGTGAACCGGCCGGATCCGTCGACGGTGACCCCCTTGCCGGACTGGACGTCACAATAGTCGCCGGCGGGCAGCGAGGTCTGGAACGTACGGGTCAGTGCGGAGCCCTCGTGGTTGAGTGCGACGTACGCCTTGGAGCCGCGTCCGAAGGCGATCTGGTCACCGCCGTTGTCCCACCAGTTGGTCACGGACTGGCCGCGGGCGGAGTTGCGGAAGCCGACCATGGAGGAGATCTCCCGCCAGTCGTGCTGGCACTTCCAGCCGTCGCTGTAACAGGCGTTCACCTGGCCGCCGTTGGGCGGGCCGGCGTCCCGGTCGGTGTACTCGTAGCCGGAGTGGACGTCAGGACTTCCGTAGGGCCAGGCCAGCATGAAGACGTGGGCCAGGGTGTAGGTGGCGCCGTCCTTGTAGCTGAGGGTGTCACCGCCGCGTTCGGTGTCGTGGTTGGCGACGAAGACGTTGGACTTGTCCGAGGGCATGTAGCCCCAGCTCTCGCCGAAGGTCTTGAGGTGCGCGAGGTTCTCGCCGGTGAAGATCCGCTTGAGGTCACGTGCGTAGCGGAACTCCTGGACGTCGCCGCTGCCGAGGTACTCGGCCGGGGAGACGGCCTCGCCGGCGCCGTGGATGGCCTCGTGCTTCCAGTACACGTTCGGGTCGCTGAGCCGGGACTTTATGTTGGCCAGATCCCCGGCGGCCATGTGCTTGGCGGCGTCGATGCGGAAGCCGTCGACGCCGAGCGACAGCAGGTCGTTCAGATAGCCGGCGATCCTCCCCCGTACGTAGTCCTCGCCGGTGTCCAGGTCCGCCAGCCCGACCAGTTCGCACTCCTGGACGTTGAAGCGGTCGCCGTAGTTGTTGATCTGCGCGGTGCAGTTGTCGAAGTCGCCCGGCGCGTAGATGCCGGGGTAGTTGTACTTGGTGTACGACGAGCCGCCGGTCCCGGTGCCGTTGCCCGCCGACATGTGGTTGATGACCGAGTCGGCGATGACCTTCACACCCGCCGCGTGGCACGTGTCAATCATGCTCTTGAACTGCCCGCGGTCACCGAGGCGGCCCGCGATCCGGTAGCTCACCGGCTGGTACGAGGTCCACCACTGACCGCCCTGGATGTGTTCCTGGGGCGGGGAGACCTGGACGAAGCCGTAGCCGGCCGGGCCGAGGGTGTCGGTGCACGCCTCGGCCACCGAGTCGAACTTCCACTCGAACATCACCGCGGTGACGTCCTTCTCGCCGGGCGGAGCCGCCTGAGCCGGCGCCGAGGCGGCGATCAGACTGCCGGCCACGCCGGCGGTGAGGGCGAGCGCCGCGGCAGTGGTCCTACGGGCTCTGCTGGTGCTCCGGTGCATGGAGTCTCCCGTGTGAGGGTGCGGGTGGGGGTGCGAATGCGGGTGCGGGTGCCCCCGGGATCGGCCGACGGACGACCGGGAAGTCGGCCATCCCTGCAATGCGTTACAGAAAGATGACTGCAAGATGTTGCGGTCGCGACCGTAAGGGCAGCATTCAACAACCGTCAACCCCTCTGACGCCCCATCCACGAACCACTCATGACAGGACGTCAGCCCGCCTGCCTCCGACGCACGTTCGACGGCCGACCGGGAGAAAGTTGAAGCGAGACCCCTTTACGGCGAGGTTCCGCACCGGTAACTTGCGGCTGCCGTAAGTGCTTTCTGTAATTTTCCGTTCGGACTTTCACCGTCCGGGCTGCCTCACCCCCCACGCCCCACGCCCCACGCTCCCCGCCTTCTGGAGACACGTATGAGACGTATCCGCTCACGGCTGCCCGGAAGGTCGTCGGCCGTAGCCGTGGCCGTCGGCGCCGTCCTGGGGCTGGTGGCCGTCCCCTCGGCCGTCCCGTCCCCGAGGACGACTCCCGCCGCCGCCACGGCCGACAACACGGCGACCGTCTTCTACTACACGAAGACGAAGAACTGGGAACGGTACAACCTGCACTACGCCCCCGACGGCGGCTCCTGGACCGCGGTCCCCGGCGTGGCGATGGAGACCGCCTGTACCGACTGGGTGAAGAAGACGGTCACCCTGGGTACCGCGGAAGGTCTGCGAGCCGCCTTCAACAACGGCTCGGGCACCTGGGACAACAACTCCGGCAAGGACTACTCCCTCGGCACGGGGAACATCACGGTCAAGGACGGCGTGATCGCCCACTCCGATCCCTGCGCCGGCGAAGAACCGGACCCCACCCCCGGGGACGGCAACCTGGCCACCGTCTACTACTCCACCCGGATCCTCGGCTGGACCACCGCCAACATCCACTACCAGCCGGCGGGCGGCTCCTGGACCACGGTGCCGGGAGTGGGCATGCGGGCCGCGTGCGCGGGCTGGTGGAAGGCGGACATCGACCTGGGCACGGCCGCCTCGATGAAGGCCGCGTTCAACAACGGCAACGGCGTGTGGGACAACAACAAAGGCGCCGACTACTCCCTGCCCGCCGGCATCACCACGGTCTCCGACAACACGGTGACCGAGGACACCGACGACCCGTGCGCCGACGAGGTGCCCGACACCCGGGCACCGACCGTTCCGGCCGGGGTCACCGCCCAGGCGGACGGGGTGTCCGTCGTACTGACCTGGGAACTGTCCACCGACGACACGGGCGTCACCCGGTACCAGGTCACCCGCACCGGCGGAACCGGGGGTGACGTGGTGACCGACGTCGACTCGACGGTCTTCTCCGAGGCGAACCTGGAGGAGCGGACCACCTACACCTACACCGTCCGGGCCGTGGACGCGGCCGGCAACGTCTCCGCGGCCTCGGCCGCCGCGACGGCGACCACCGGCACGAAGCCGCCGGCCCCCGCCGCCGGCAAGCCGCTGGGCACCGACCCGCGCAAGGACCCGATCTACTTCGTCCTCACCGCCCGCTTCAACGACGGCGACAGCTCCAACAACCGCGGCGGCAGCCAGCACGAGAAGTCCGGCAACGCGGCCCACAACGACCCGATGTTCCGGGGTGACTTCAAGGGTCTGGTCAACAAGCTCGACTACATCAAGGGCCTCGGCTTCTCGGCCGTGTGGATCACCCCGGTGGTTCTCAACCGCTCGGACTACGACCACCACGGCTACCACGGTTACGACTTCTACAAGGTCGACCCGCGTCTGGAGTCCGCCGGCGCCTCCTACCAGGACCTCATCAACGCGGCCCACGCCAAGGGCATGAAGATCTACCAGGACGTCGTCTACAACCACTCCTCCCGCTGGGGCGCCAAGGGCCTGTTCACCCCGACCGTCTACGGCGTGCGCGACTCCCAGTGGAGCTGGTACTACGACGAGAAGCAGCCCGGCTTCGAGTACGACGGCCTGACCGTCGACCCCAAGAGCGGCAAGTCGTACTACAACGGCGACCTGTGGTCCACGGCCGAGCCGGCCGGCAACACCTGCGTCAACTGGGGCACGCCCACCGGCGGCAGGAGCCCCGAGGGCTACACGATCTACAACTGCCAGTGGCCCAGCCCGACATCCGGCATGTTCCCCAAGGCGCTGTACCACAACTGCTGGATCGGCAACTGGGAGGGCGAGGACTCCCGTTCCTGCTGGCTGCACGAGGACCTCGCCGACTTCAACACCGAGAACGCGCAGGTGCAGAACTATCTGATCGGCGCCTACAACAAGTACATCGACATGGGCGTCGACGGCTTCCGGGTCGACACGGCCGTGCACATCCCGCGCACCACCTGGAACCGCCGCTTCCTGCCCGCGATCCAGGAGCGCGTCGCCCAGCAGCACGGCGCGGAGGCCGCGAGCAACTTCTTCGTCTTCGGCGAGGTCGCCGCCTTCGTCAACGACAAGTGGAACCGGGGCTCGGTCAACCACTCCGCGCAGTTCTACACGTGGAAGGAGCGGGGGGAGTACAGCGCCGACGACGAGAAGGCGGCCCTGGAGATGTACGACTACGAACAGCAGCAGGGGACGGGCAACCAGCCGACCTCCACCAACGCCTTCCTCGACGGCAACACCTACCACTCCCCCGACCGGAGCCGCTTCTCCGGCATGAACGTCATCGACATGCGGATGCACATGAACTTCGGTGACGCGAGCAACGCCTTCCACAACGGCAAGGACTCCGACGACAGCTACCACGACGCCACCTACAACGTCGTCTACGTCGACAGCCACGACTACGGCCCCAACAAGAGCAGCGAACGCTACACGGGCGGCACCGACGCCTGGGCCGAGAACATGTCGCTGATGTGGACCTTCCGCGGCATCCCCACTCTCTACTACGGCTCGGAGATCGAGTTCCAGAAGGGCAAGAAGATCGACTGCGGCCCGAGTTGCCCACTGGCCACGACCGGCCGGGCGTACTACGGCGACCACGTCGCGGGCACGGTGACGTCCTCCGACTTCTCCCAGGTCGACTCCGCCACCGGCGCCGTCGCCACGACGCTGCAACAGCCCCTGGTCAAGCACGTACAGCGCCTGAACCAGATCCGCCGGGCCGTCCCCGCCCTCCAGATGGGCCAGTACTCCACGGCCGGCATCTCCGGCGACATGGCCTTCAAACGCCGCTACACCGCGGGCGGCACGGACAGCTTCGCCCTGGTCACCGTCTCGGGCGGCGCGACCTTCACCGGCGTACCCAACGGCACGTACCGCGACGCGGTCACCGGAGACGTGCGCACGGTGTCCAACGGCACCCTCTCCGTCGGGGCACCGGGCAAGGGCAACCTGCGGGTGTACGTCCTGAACGGCACCGGGAAGGTGGGGGCCGACGGCCCTTACCTCAAGTAGGCAAACAGTCTCTGGTGGGTCCGGCAGCATCCGCTGCACGGCCCACCGGAAGCATGTTGGGCATCCCGAACCCGTCGACCTCGCAGCCGCGCAGCTCACCGTGGAGCACGTCATGCCGCAGTCGCCCGGTGCCGAGTGGCTGCGCGTGCTGGGCGAGGAGGCGGCCGACGACGAGACCGCGGAGGAACTGCACGCCCGGTTCCAGCACGCCTATGCCCGCCGGGCGCACTCCGCCCACACCGTCTTGCCGCCCGGCGGGTACACCTCGCAGCCCCAGGCATCCGCGAGCGAGGCGACGAGAAGCAGGCCCCGTCCGGACTCGCCGCCGGCATCGCCCCTCGCGTCCGGGGACGGCACGGGCAGACGTCCGCCCCGTGCGTCGGTGACCTCGATCCGCAGGGTCGTGGGCGTCAGGGTCAGGGCGAGGCGTGCGTTCCTGCCCTGCACCCGGCCGTGCAGGGCGGCGTTCGCGGTCAGCTCCGCGATGAGGAGGGAGGCTGTGGCCATGCTGTCGTCGGCGGGCTCCGACTCCGGCCGTCCCCGGTGTGTGGCAAGCCAGCGTTCGGCGGCATGGCGTGCGGTGTGCGCGCCCCGCGCGGTGGCGGGGAACATGGTGCGGAAGTGGCCTGTGCCGACGGTCGGTTCACCTGGAGCGGTGACAGTTTCCTGATTCACATCACCGAGGGTGACCGAGTGCTCCTAGCGTGTAGAGCATTCCGGGCGGTACGCAAGGTGACTGTCCCGGTGCGGACGGTGCGAAGTACGGGCGTACGGCCATGACCTGACCGTGCTGTCGCCGGTTCGTCCTCGGCACAAGGAACAGGATGGTGGTGCGGCATGACGGCACAGGCGGGTGCGGGGGTTCCCACGAGCGGCGAGGCGGACGGCACGGACGAGGTCGCGGACCTGTTCCGAGCGCTCGGCCGGCAGATCAAGGTCGCCCGGGAGCGGGCCGGACTGAGCCAGAAGGAACTGGGCGACCGGCTCGGGTACGGCGAGGAGACGATCTCCTCGGTCGAGCGGGCACGGCGGACTCCTCAGCCCGAACTGCTGGTCGCGGTGGACAGGTTGCTGGAGTGCGGGGGTCTGCTGGCTTCTGCGGCGGAGGATGTGGAACGGGCGAAGACTCGGCGGAGGGTGCGGCATCCGGAGTGGTTCAAGGATTACGCCCGCTTGGAGAGGGAGGCAGTTGAACTGCACGACTACAGCTCACTCGTCCTTCCCGGGCTCCTACAGACGGAGGCTCACGCGAACGTGGTGTTCCGAACACGTCAACCCTTCCTTGACGAGACGACCGTCGAGCAGCGCGTGGCCGCGCGGCTGGACCGTCAGCAGATCTTCGACCGCTGGCCTCCGCCGTTCACCACCTTCACCATCGAGGAGTCCGTGTTGCGTCGCCCGCTCGGCGGATGGGACGTTCATCGTGAGCAACTGGAAGCACTGCTGAGGTTCGGCGGACTACGCAGCGTGGAGCTCCAGGTGCTGCCGATGGAGCGTAAGGAACATCCCAGCCTGGGCGGGCCGTTCATCATGCTTACTCCGAAGGGCAAGCCCCAGGTGGCGTACCTGGAGGTCCAGCACATCAGCCGCCTGATCACAGATCCGGACGAGGTACGTATCCTTGCCGCACGCTACGGCAGCATCAGGGCACAGGCGCTCACGCCAGAAGAATCACTGGCCCTGATCAAGAAGATGCTGGGAGACCGATGAACACTGAACAGCCCGCACGGCTGGACTGGTTCAAGAGCAGCTACAGCAGCGGCGAAGGAGGGGCGTGCGTCGAAGTCGCCCCCACTGCGGCCGCCATACATGTACGGGACTCCAAGGAACGCGGTGGACCCCAACTCGCGTTCGCGCGGAGCGCATGGTCCGGGTTCCTCGCGGATCTCGGGCGCAGCCGAATCTGACGCGTGCCGCGGCCCCTCCCCAGCCCTCCGGGGAGGGTGACCGTGTCCGCCCATGGCATGAGGGCGTACTTCGACGCCCGCCGCACCGGCCGTGGCCGGTCCGTCACCTGGCCCGAGCACACGCCGGGGTCCGGAAGACGCTCGGGCAGAGCCCGGGCGCCCACGCTGGCGTGCCCGAGGGCGAGTCCCGGCGGATCAGACGTTACCTGAACCATGCGGCAGCGAAGCGCGGCCAGTTCGTCGAGCGTGCCCGGAACACCATTGACGTGTGAGGCAATCTCGTCGGGCCTCAACCGAGGTCCTCCAGGAGCAGGTCCAGCGCCGCCTCCTCGTGCAGGGCGATGCCCAACGCCTGCATGGCGGGGGCCAGTTCCGGGTCCCATGCGGCTTCCGCCGGTGGGCCGGTGAGAGGGAGGTGCGGGGTGCCGTGCAGGCGGGTGCGGGTCGCCAGGTACTCGTAGTCGCGGGCGCGCATGCGCCACGGCTCGGCGGCCCAGCGCCGGGTGATGCGGTTGGCGAGGGTGATGCCGGGCCAGTCGAAGTCGCCGTGGTAGGCGAAGGTGCAGCCGGACGCCGCCAGGGTGTCGAGGAGGGTGAGGACGACCGTCGTCGCGCTGCCCGCGGTGCAGACCAGGGGTGCCGTGCGGGCGGCGTCGGCGGCGGCCTCGACCACGCGGGGGTTCTCGCAGACGTGGACCCGGGTGCCGGGTGGCATCGTCAGGTGAAGGGTGCGCAGGTCGCGCAGGGTCAGGTGGGTCTCCATGTGGTGGTCGGCGCGGTCGAGCAGGGCCGTCTCCCGCCAGGTGCCGCCGGTGGGGCGCAGGCCGTAGGTGAGGACCGTGCTGGAGACCTCGTCCGGGGTGACCGAGGCCGTGCGCCACAGGGCGCGGCGGGTGGGGGCGTCGGTGGGGAACTCCGTGTCGTGCGCCAGGGCTATGCCTCGGAGAACCAGCCGGGACAGCAGGGTGCTGTCGTCCAGGCCGTGGGCGGAGCCGGTGGCTCGGGTGGCCAGTTCGCCGCGGCCCCAGGAGGTGCGGGCGGGGTGTGCGTCGCCGTCCGGGAAGAGGGTCGCCAGGGTGCGGATCGCCTGGGTGACGACCGTGGTCGCGGTGTGCGGGTCCTGGCGGGTGAGGGTGCCGCCGCGTCGGAGGTCCTCCAGCCACTGTGCCGTCCAGGATTGGGACGACAGGGAGGTGGATTCCAGCTCGGTCCGGGCCGTGGACCAGACGCGGGCCCGTTCGGCCGCCGCCGCGTCGCGGAGCGCTCTGCGGTCCGTCAGGGGCGGGCCCAGCGCCTCCAGGGTCGCGGCCAGGCCCCGGCCGGCCGCGCTGGCGCGCAGGCGGGTGTCCAGGTCCGGCAGGCGGACGGTGGCGGTGGGGCCGGTGACCGGTCGGGCCAGGAGGAGGGAGAGTGCCTCGCGTTCCTGCGCGTCCAGGTGCCGGAGTCTCATGGTGCCGGTCGGCTGGAGGCCCTGGCGTTCGAGGCGGGTGCGTACGGCCGTCCAGAGGCGGGTGAGGCCCGGCCGGGTGAGGAAGGCGAGGGTCTCGGCGTCCAGGCGGCCTTCGCCGACGCGTCCGGGGCGGCTCATACCGGCATCAGTCTCCGCTGCCGTCCGTTCCACGTGTAGTGGAGCGTCGCGACGCCCCGTACGTGCGGGTCGCGCAGGCACTCGTAGATGTGGAGGGACGGTACGTCGGGCCAGTTGCCGATCAGGCGTTCGCTGGTGAGGACGAAGTCGAGGTCCAGATCGACCAGGATGCGGCCGAGGCGGGCGTGGGTGGGCTCGTCGACCTTGGCGAACGCGTCGTCGAGGAGGATCAGGCGGGGGGCGTGCGGGGCGGCGTCGGCGAGGCCGGTGAAGTGCGCCGCCGCCGCGGCGAAGAGGACCAGGTAGGACAGGACCCGCTGTTCGCCCTGGCTCAGGCCGGTGCGGCCGGAGAGCTTGCGGCGGCTGCCGGGTGCCGCGTCGTCCACCACCCAGGGGGTGAACGTGAACCAGCCGCGGTAGTCCAGGGCGGTGCGCAGGTGGGCGGCGTAACCGGCGGCCGGGTCGGCGCGGCGGGCGTCCTCGATACGGCGCTGGAGGACGTCCCGGAGCTGCTCGGACTGCTCGCGGGTGCGCAGGCCCGAAGGGCTGCGCAGGAGGTCGACGGCCGCTTTGACGTCCGCCTCCACCCCGTCGGCGAGCTTCCAGTCGAGGGTGACGCCCAGGCCGTGCGAGGTACGGACCGTGGCGAGGGTGGTGTTGAGGGCGGTGATCAGGGCGCCGGCGGCCAGCACCTGTGCGGACAGGTGGTCGCCCAGCTCTCCGGCCAGGAAGCGCTGGAAGACCTCGCTCTCGCGTTCCGTGAGGCGGTCGCGCGCCTCGGCGGCCTCGGCCGCGATGCGCGCGCCGACCTGGGCGACGTCGCTCGGGCCCTGGTCGTTGACGAGCCGGCACAGCTTGATGCCGTCGTGTTCCTCCAGGGTCGCGTCGTAGCCGCCGGAGAGCTGGTCTCGCAGTTCGGTGTGGCGGTTGAGGAGGGCGGTGTCCGAGAGGTCGTGGCGCTCGGCGTCCAGGCCGCGGCGCACGGCGCCGGTCAGCCGGTCCAGTGCGGTGACGCGCTCCCGCACGTCGTGGTGGACGGGGTCCGGGGACTTCAGGGCGCCTTCGTCCGCGTCGGCGTCGAGCCCCGCTCCGCGCAGCAGACCCGGCAGCGCGAGTGCCGTGCGCAGTCGTCTGCCGCAGGCCAGCACCTCTTCTTCCTGGGCGGCGAGGGTCTCGCGCCGCTTCCTGTCGTCCTCCTCCGCCCGTACGCGCCGGTCGTGCACCTCGTCACGGTCGTCCCGCAGGCGCGGGAGTTGGCGTCCCACGGCGTCCAGGCGGCGCTTCGCCTCGGCCTCGTGGGCGAGGATCTGCTGCTCCGTGGCGCCGAGGGCCTCCTCCAGGGCCCGGACGGTGCGGCGGGCCGTCTCCAGGCGGCCGAGTGGCTCGGCGTAGTCCGTTTCGGCCTCCCGGCGGGCCGCGACGGCGCGCTCGTGGTCCGTCCGGCCGTCGCGGTGGCCTTCGGCCGCGTCCAGGACCGCGCGCAACCGCCGCCGCAGGTGCTGGGTGCCGCGTCCGAGGCGGTCCAGAGCGAGGCGGACCGTCGCGAGTGCGGCCGGGTCCGTCGGCAGGTCCTGGGCGCTCGCCGTCGCCTCGGTCTCGCGCCGGGCGGCGACCGCGCCGGCCCGTGCCCGCTGTGCCTCGCGCGCCGCCGTGGACGCCTGTGCGGTGACGGACTCGACGGTGCCCTCGGCCTCGGCGGTACGGGCCCACGCGTCCGTGAGTCCGCGCGCGGAGGGCGGTCTGCGCAGGGTCTCGCCGACCCGGTCGCGGTTCTCGGTGAGCACGCGCAGGGCCTGTCGGCGCTCCTCCAGCGCGGCGTCCGCGTCGGCCAGCCGGCGGTCGAGGTCCGCCAGGGCCCGGCGGCGGGTCTCCGCGCGGACCTCCGCGCCCACGTACTCGGCGGCCTGCTTGCGGTGCCGGCCGCGGGCGATGCCGAGCCGCCAGGAGCCGTCGGTGCCGGCCGCGGTGTGCGGTCGCGGCCTCGCCGTGGTCCGCGCGCCGGTGTCCGCGTCGGGGTGTGGATCGGCGGTGCCCTCGGTGAGGACCACCGACTCCAGTACGCGCCGGACCTGTTCCGCCGTCACTCCGCTGTCCGGTGCGGCGACCGGCCGCAGTACGCGGGTGAGCGACGGCCCGGCGACCGGGGTGCCCGGGATCAGGAGGGTGTCGTGCGTGGCCGGGTCGAGGACCGTGCCGTCGGCGCGCACCCAGGCGTCGAGCAGGCCGCTCGCCTCCAGCGCGGCCTCCAGACCCGCCCGCGCGTCCGGTGGCAGGCCGGGGACGAAGTCCACCAGGCGGTACAGGGGCGCCCCGGTTCCGGGGGTACGGGGAGCCGCGCGGTGCGGCGGGGGTGGGGGTTCGGGGTCGGTGCGGCGTTCCCATTCCGCGTGCCGGCGGCGGAGGTCCTCCCGTTCCGCCTCCAGGGCGCGCACGGCCAGGGAGAGAGTGTCGCGTTCCTCGCCCAGGTCCGCCAGCCACGGTTCCACGACGGAGCGGGCCGTCTCCACCACCTCGTCGGGGGTGCGGGCGGGCAGGGGTCCCTCGGACGGGTCGTGGGCGAGCGGGGCGAGCACCTCGTCCAGGGGCAGCCCGGTGAGCTCGCGCAGCCGCCCGGCCCACGCTCCGGCCTCCTCCGCGTAGGCCTCCGACGCGGAGGCCGTCTCCTGCCGGCGCTGCTCCGCCCGGGTGCGGGCGTGCTCCACCTGGGCCTCCAGGCGCTCGCGTGCGGCGTCGGCCGCGTCCGCCTCGCGCCGGGCCTCGTCCGACCGTTCGATGAGGGCGGCCAGTTCGGTGACGAAGCGCGCCCGGTTCCTGATCACCGGCTGTGCGGCGTCGAGCCGGGCGTCCCAGGCTTGCAGCGCGGTGGTGCAGATTCCGGTGTCGACCGCCAGCACCTCACCGTGCCGGATCAGGTGGAAGTCGCCGTCCGGGGCCGTCAGTTGGGCCGTGGTGGCCGGTGCGACCGGCGCGACCGGTGTCGCGACGGGCTCCCCGAGGTGCACGGGGTCCAGCCCGGCCCGCTCGGCTTCCCGTACCGACTCGGCGTGGGCGGTGCTCAGTTCGACCAGCTCCGCGCCGAGCCGCCCGGCCTCGGCGGTGAGGCGCCGCCCCGCCTCCTCCTCGCCCAGGTGTGCCTGGCGTACGGCCCGGAACGCTGCGTCGGCCGCACTGTGCAGGGCGGTGACGGTGGCGCGCTTCTCCCCCAGTTCCCGCAGGCTGCGGTAGCCGGCGCTCGCGTGGAGTGCGGACAGGTCCGTCCCGGCCGCGTCCTGCTCCGCCACGAGGTGGTCGATGCGGGCGTCGAGTTCCCGCTCACGTCCGCGGAGTTCCTGCACCGTGCGGGCCGCGTCGTCCGCGGCTCTGCGGTGTTTCCTCAGCCGCTCCAGCTCCGCGTCGGCCCGGTCCGTACGGCGGCGCAGCGCTCCATGGAGGTAGCCGCGGTAGCCGGTGAGGAAGGCGTGCAGCGCCCGGTCGGTGCGTTCGAGGCGTCCGAGGTGGGCCCGGACGGAGTCCAGGTCGTCCAGGCTGCGGGCCACCTTCTCCACGACCTCGTCGTCGAGGCCGGGCAGGGTCTCGGCGAGGACCTGGACGAGTCCGCCGGAGTCGATGCGGTCGCCGATGGTGGGGCGGCGCAGCCGGTGCAGCAGGTGGAGCAGGTTGCGGTAGCGCGCCGGGTCGGTGAGGCCGAACAGGTCACGGGCGACCCTGGCCCGGTGCTCGACGGCGCGGTCGGTGACGTTCTCCGGGCCGACCAGCGTCTTCAGCCGGTCCACGGGGAGGGGCTGGCCGGCGGGTTCGAGGTCGAGGTCCTCGCCGACCCGCAGCCCGGTGGTGAAAAAGAAGGGCTTCGCCGTCCGGGTCGACTGCGATGCCCTGACGGCCGCGCCGACGGTCAGGTGCTGCTCGCCCCCCTCCTCGTCCGTCCGCGCGAACTCCAGCCACAGGTAGCCCAGCCGGTTGGTCCGGGCGAAGCCGTCGAGCATCAGCCAGGCCAGGGTGGTGCGCCCGGTTCCCGTGGCGTCCAGCGCGCGGGCGTCGCCGTCGAGGAGGTAGGGCAGCAGCATCTCCAGGGCCTTGGACTTGCCGGCGCCGTTCTTGCCGCGCAGTAGCAGGCGCCCTTCGCCGAAGGTGAACTCCTGGTGGTCGTACTGCCACACGTTCCGGATGCCCGCGCGGTGCAGTCGGTAGCGGTGCGGGGACGGCGGGCGGTTCATCGGGGCGGCTCCTTGCCGGGGTCGTCCGTCGGGGACGGGGCGGTACGCGGGGTGAGCGCCACCGTGGTGGCGTAGCGGGCAGCCGCGGCGAGCAGGATCCAGCCACCGCCGGCGGGGTCCTGGCCGCGTGCGCCCGAGACGTCGGTGACGGAGCGGCCGTCGGCCGTCGTCCCGTCGTACTCCTCGGGCACGCCGTGGCCGTCCGCGCGGACCGGTCCGGCGGGTGCGATCAGGCGCATCCTCACGAGGAGGTCGAGTACGGCGGCGAGGAATCCGTCCCGGTCCTCCAGATGGCCGCGCTGCCAGGTGCCGCGTCTGCCGTACTCCTCGATCAGTTCGTCGAGCAGGCCGGGCAGCAGCCCGTCCGGGACGGGTACGCCGATGACGAGCCGGCCGCCGACCGCCGGATGGCCCGGGTCCTCGGGTCGCAGCCGCTCGACCAGTCGTTCCACGAGGAGCAGCGCGGCCTGGGCGACCGTGCCGGTGCCCGGGAGGCGGAGGTCGGTGAGTTCGTCGTCCGTGTCGATCAGGGCGATGCCTTCGGCGCGGATCTCGGCCTCCAGGCCGAGCAGTTCGGAGAAGGCCTGTGCCTCGCGCCGCTGTCGGGTGCGCAGCCATTCGCGTTCGGCGTCGGTGAGGTCGTCGAGGTGGACGACGGGGGTCTCGACGAGGCGCCGGCGGACGTACGTACGGGGCCCTCCGAAGCCGGGGTCGGCGGCCCGGCGCACGAGGTCCGCCCCGTCGCGGCTCTGGGTGAGCGGGCCGGCGACGACGGCTCGCGCGATGTCGCGGTCCACGGTGAGCAGTGCCTCCCCGGCCCGCTCCTCGGCGACAGCCGCCACCTGGCCCTCGGTCTCCACCAGGACGCCCCAGTCGACGAGTTGCCGCAGGGCGGCCGCCAGGGTCCGCCGTTCGGCCTGCCGTCCGGTGTCGGTGACGTCGATGCCGGCGTCGACGGCCGCGGCGCGCAGATCGGCGACCAGCCGGGAGAGCAGGAGCTGTTCCGGTGCGGTGACGAGGACGGACAGGGCGAGGGCCAGGTAGGCGTATGTCCGTGGGGTGAACGGCGTGCCGGTCGACGGCCGTTCCAGAGGGTGGCCCGAGCCGGGGCCGAGGCCCGCCTTGAACAGCCGGGCGTAGGAGGCCTCGACCAGCAGGCGGTAGCCGAACACCTGCTGGAAGCGCTGGGCGAGCCAGTCGGCGTGGCGGCGGATCAGGGGGAACGTGTCGCTGTGCGGTCCGGTGCTGGTGACCAGCGGGTGGGCCAGCAGGAGCCGGGCGGCGGTGCGGCGCTCGGCCGCGAGGGCTACGTCATGGGCGGAGGGCAGGGACATCAGGCGCTCGCCTCCCGTGCCCCGGGCATCGGCTCCCCCACCGCGGGCGCGGACGTGGTCTCGACGGTCACGGTGAGGTCGTCCGTGGTCAGGTCGCCGTCCACGGACCGCAGGACGGTGGACAGGCCGGGCGTGCGCCACGCGGTCAGCCGGATGCCGAGGTCCGCGTCGGCCGCCTGTGCGCCGTCGAGCAGGAAGTCGCCCGCGTCCTTGTGCAGGCGGGCGTTGCCGAGGGCGGTGGTGAGCAGTTCCAGCAGCAGGCGCATGGCCGGGGCGCCGAGGCGCACCTGGTCGAACCGGCCGGAGGCGCTGCGCAGTTCGTCGGCCGCCGACTGACGGGCCGCGGCCTGCTGCCGGGCCTGCTCCATGAGGCGGTGCTTCTGCTCGGAGTGGTCCTCGGCCGCCGCCGCGCGTCCGCGCGGAGCCCGGCTGCCGCGTTCGCGCAGCGCCACCGGCACGTCCACCACGGGTCCGGTCCACCAGCTCACGTAGGCCGGCACGGACCGGTCGGGGTTCGGCGCGACTCCCAGGTGCCGCGCGCCGTAGAGGCCGAAGGCGGCGACCGCCAGGTCGTGGGCCTCCTCCGGCTCCGCCGAGTCGAACCAGGCCGCCAGTCGCAGCAGGTCCTTGCGGCGGGACATCTCGCCCGAGGCCGAGCGCAGCATCCGCTTGGCGTTGGCGAGGAGGGAGTGCAGGGCGCGCAGGGTGGCGTCCCGCAGCTGGTCCACCTGGCTGGAGTGCGCTCCGCCGGTGGTGAACCACTCGCGCAGTCCTTCCCAGTCCGCCAGGTCCCGGCCGCGGCTGCGCTGCACCCGGGTCTCGGGCAGTCCGCCGGCGAGCGTTCCGATGCCCGCCGTGTGCTCGTCGATCCGGGCGAGCAGCGCGGGCAGGTGGGGTCGGACGGCGTCCAGGTGGGCCGCGATGCGCGGGGCCCGGAAGGAGACGTCCTCGGTGATGGCCTGCACGTAGTCGAGCAGCAGTTCCTTGAACCCCTGGTACTCGGCCGAGTCGAGGTCGTAGCGCGCCAGCACCTGGCCCAGGTAGGCGTAGAAGTCGCGGACGGACTCGGCGAAGCCGGTGAACTGGACGAAGAGGGTGCTGATCCGCTCCAGTGCCTGCTGCGGGTCCGCGCCGCCCGGTGTCGCGGCCATGGCGGCGATCTCGCGAAGACCCCGGTCGACCAGGGCCAGCAGCTCGCTGCTCACCTCGCGGGCCGCGTCCGCCCCGGACAGCACCTCGTCCGCGTCGCGCTGCACCCGCTCCCCCAGCTTGGAGAGCTGGTAGCGGGAGCGGGAGCGCTGGTACTCGGAGATGCTCGTCGCCCTGACGGTGTGGGTGCTGCGCAGCAGGTTGCCCCAGCGCACGAGCTCCTCGAGCCTGCGGGTGAGCGTCTCCGCGTCCGGTACCGTCCCCGGGCCGCCGCGCTCGGCCAGCTTGCCGATCAGGTCGGGCACGGACAGGTCCGCCAGCAGTGTGCCGCAGAACACGCGCATCACCGCGATGTACTCCAGGCGCTCGGGCGCGCTGAGGTAGGCGTACGCGCTGAGCCGCTGCCAGTCCTCCGCGTCCGTTTCCCGCCCCTTGGGTGCGTCTCCTTCTTTCCCCTCCACACCGTCGAGGCTACGGACCGCCACTGACAGCGCGAAATGGGGTGGCGAGGACCGACCCGGCATGCGTCATATTCGATCACATACGATCATGGTCGATCCTCTTCTCTCAGGACCGGTCAGAGATCAGGGGCCGTGCCGCGATCCGGACGCCCGCCGCCCCGGACGCCTGCCGGTCCAGACAGGGCAGGCATCCGACGCATCCGGCAGGACTGGACGGCAGGACACGACGGCGGGCCGGAACCGGCCGCTGCCCGTCCGGGCCCGCGCCGGAAGGCAGTGCGGCACACGGCCGGCCCGGTAACCCGCGCGTGCGGGTCCGGGCCGGTCGTGTTTCGGTGGAACCGGCTCATCCCTCCGCAGCCGGCTCCTGGCTGAACGCCGCGTGGAAGCGGCGGGTGTGGTCGACCCGGCGCTCCGGGCCGGTCAGCATGACGTTCGCCGTCAGGCGCGCGTCGGTGCTGGAGGCGGCCAGGCGGAGTTCCAGGGCGCCCGGTTCGACGATCCGGTGGCCGGCGCGGCCGGTGAAGGAAGCCACGTCGGCCGGAACCGTGACGTGGATCCGGCGGGCCTCGCCCGGCTCCAGCTCCACCCGGGTGTAGCCGACGAGGCGCTGCACCGGCTGGACGACGGAGGCGACCGGGTCGTGGAGGTAGAGCTGGACGACCTCGGTGCCGGCGCGGTCACCGGTGTTGCGGACGGTGAGGGCAAGGGTGAACTCGCCGTCGGTCGGAGCCTGTTCGGTGTCCACGGCGAGGTCGCTCCAGGCGAACTCCGTGTACGTCAGGCCGTGCCCGAAGCCGAACGCCGGCGTCGGGTCGATGTTGGACACCTCGCTGGCCTGGGCGAGCCGGGCGCCGAGGTAGGTGGTCGGCTGGGACCCCGGGCCGCGCGGCACGCTGACCGGGAGCCGTCCGGAGGGGGCGGTGCGGCCGCTGAGGACTCCGGCGATCGCGTGGGTGCCGGCCACTCCGGGGAAGAAGGACTGCACGATCGCCGCGGACTCGGCGGTGGCCCGGCCGAGCGCGTACGGGCGGCCCGCGAGGAGGACGGTCACCACCGGTGTGCCGGAGTCCAGCAGGGTGTCGAGCAACTGCTGCTGGGCGCCGGGCAGGGCGAGGGAGTCCGCGTCGCAGCCCTCGCCGCTGGTGCCGCGGCCGAACAGGCCCGCGCGGTCGCCGAGTACGGCGATAACGATGTCGGCCTTCCTGGCCGCGTCGACCGCCTCACCGATGCCGGTGAGGTCCCCGTCGTCGACGCCGGTGCCGCGGGCGACCGTGATGTCGGCGTCGGGGAACTCGGCGGCCAGGGTGTCCCGCAGGGTGGGCAGGTCGATGCCGACCGGGACGTCCGGGTGCTGCACGCCCACGTGCTGGGGGAAGGAGTAGCAGCCCAGTACGGCGGTGCCCTCGGTGGCATTGGGGCCGACCAGGGCGATGCGGCGGGGCCGGGCGAGCGGCAGGGTGCCGTCGTTGGTGAGCAGGACGACCGCCTTCTCGGCGATCTCGCGGGCCAGGGCACGGTTCTCCGGACCGTCCAGGTCGATCCGGCCGCGCAGGGCGTCCGGGTCGTCCAGGTCGGCGCCGTCGAGGGCGGGCGGCACCGGGTCCCAGTCCGGGTCGAGCAGGCCGAGCGCCGCCTTCTGGCCGAGGACGCGGCGCAGGGCGCGGTCGATGACCGCTTCCGGTACCCGGCCGTCGGTGACGGCCTCGGCGAGCGGCGCGCCGAAGGTCTTGACGGTGGGCAGTTCGACGTCGACGCCGGCCCGCAGCGCGGCGCCCGCGGCATCGGCCCAGTCGCCCGCGATGCCGTGCAGGGTCTTGAGGAAGGCGATGCCGAAGTAGTCGGCGACCACGGTGCCGTCGAAGCCCCAGGTGTCGCGGAGCAGTCCGGTCAGCAGGCTCTCGTCGGCCGCGGCGGGGACGCCGTCGGTGTCCGTGTAGGAGTGCATCACGGAGCGGGCGCCGCCCTCGCGGATCGCCATCTCGAACGGCGGCAGCAGGACGTCGGCCCGCTCGCGGGCGCCCATGGGCGAGGGCGCGAGGTTGCGTCCGGCGCGGGAGGCCGAGTAGCCGACGAAGTGCTTGAGGGTGGCGACGATCCCGGCGGACTCCAGGCCCTGGACGTACGCCGTGCCGATGGTGCCGACGAGGTACGGGTCCTCGCCGATGGTCTCCTCCACCCGGCCCCAGCGGGCGTCGCGCACCACGTCGAGGACGGGCGCGAGTCCCTGGTGGATGCCGACGGAGCGCATGTCGCGGCCGATGGCGGCGGCCATGCGGCGCACCACGTCCGGGTCGAAGGTGGCGCCCCAGGAGAGCGGGACGGGATAGGCGGTGGCGCCCCAGGCGGCGAAGCCGGCCAGGCACTCCTCGTGTGCGACGGCGGGGATGCCGAAGCGGCCTGCCGAGGTGATACGGGACTGGGTGCGCAGCAGGGAGAGCGCGCCGAGGGCCGGGTCGACGGGTGCGGTGCCGAAGGGGCGGGTCAACTGGCCCAGTCCGGTGGGCAGAAGCGCGTCGAGGTCGACGGCCTCCTCCATGTCGTGCTGGTGCGGGGCCACTTCACCGCCGTTGGCGGACGCGCCGACCCACACGCCGTACAGCTGGGCGATCTTCTCGTCCAGGGTCATCGCGCCGATCAGGGCGTCGACCCGCGCGGCGACGGGCTGGTCGGGGTCGTTCCAGAGGGGGGTTTCGGGGGTGGTCTCTACGGCCACGTCGGCAGTCACTTTCCTCCGACACCCATCAGCCCCTGGACCAGGGCACGACGGGCGAACAGGTAGACGAGCAGGATGGGCACCATGGACAGCACCACGGCTCCGAGCAGACCGGGGATGTCGATACCGTGTTCTGTCTGGAAGTTGTACAGACCCAGGGTGACGACCTTGCTGGAGTCGGACTGGGTCAGGACCAGCGGGAACAGGAAGCCGTTCCAGGCCTGGAGCGCGGAGAAGACCACGATGGTGGACAGTCCGCCCCGCGACAGCGGCAGGACGAGCTGGAAGAACATGCGCCGCGGGGAGGCGCCGTCCATGGCCATGGCCTCGTACAGTTCCGGGGAGATGTCGCGCATGGCACCGCTGAGGATCAGTGCCGACATCGGCAGGCAGAACGCGGCCGTGGGCAGGATGACGCCCAGCAGGTTGTCGTACAGCCCGGCTTCGCTGATCAGGTAGAACATCGGCACGATGACGGCCTGGGCGGGGATGGCGAGGCCGAGCAGGAACAGCCGGAAGATCGCCGACGTGGTCCGGCCGCGGCTGCGGACGATCGCGTAGGCGAGCGGCGGCACCAGCGCCAGCACGATGCCGATCACACAGACGGTGACGACGAGCGTGTTGAAGAAGTACTGGTCGAAGCCCGCTTCGAAGGCGCCGGTGTAGTTGTCCAGGGTGAAGCTGTCCGGGATCGAGACCGGGCCGTTCTCGGCGTAGTCCTGGCGGGTGCGCAGCGTCGCGGCGAGCAGCACGTACAGCGGCAGACCGACGACGAAGAGCCAGAAGAGCGAGCCGGCGCCGGCCAGGTAGTTGGGGCGGCGCCTCATGACGAACCCTCCATGGTGCTGCGCATCTTGTCGTAGCCGGAGACCCGGACGACGATCAGCGAGATGATCGTGGCCGCGATGACCAGGACCAGGGCGATCGCGGAACCGGTGCCGTAGTCGAAGCTCTTGAACGCCTTGTCGTACATGTAGTAGGCGCTGATGGTGGTGTCGGTGCCGGGTCCGCCCTGGGTCAGGATGAGGACCGTCTCGAAGGTGGTCAGACCGCCGACGATCATCAGGATCATCGAGGTGATCATCGCGTTGCGCAGCTGCGGCAGGGTGATGTGGAAGAACTGCCGGTAGCGGCCCGCCCCGTCGATCTCCGCGGCCTGGTAGAGCACCTGGGGGATGGCGCGGGCGGCGCCCTGGTAGATCAGCGTGTGGAACGGGGTGAACTGCCAGGTGCTGACGAACGCGAGCACTCCGATGGCGGTGGCCTGTTCACCGAACAGGTTGCCGTCGCCGAACAGCCAGGTGGCGTCGGCCGGGATGCCGAAGTTGGGGTCGAGGAGCGCCCGCCAGAGCACGGAGACGGCCGTGGCGGACAGCAGCAGCGGGATGAAGTAGATGGCGGACAGCACGGCCCGGTTGCGCTGGTGTCCGGCGGCCCAGACGCCGAGCAGAATGCTCAGCGGGGTCTGGAGGGCCACGCCGAGCACGGTCAGCAGCAGGGTCAGCCAGATGCTCTGGAACATCACCGGGTCGTCCATCAGGCGCGACCAGTTGTCCATGCCGACGAACTCGGGCGAGCTGAGCCCGTCCCAGGTCATGAAGGACAGTACCGCCACCATGATCAGCGGGACGATCGCGAAGAGGGCGAAGAACACTGCGGCGGGCAGCGCCCAGGTGAAGCCGGGACGGCCGACCTGGGTTGCGGAGGAGGCGGGCGGCCGCCGCCGGGCCCCCTTGCGGGGGCCGGCGGCGAGCCGGGCGCTCGTGATCTTTGTGGTCATGAGCCGTTCGTCACTCGGTGGGGAGGGCCTGCATGGCCTTGATGAAGCCGTCCGCGTCGAGCTGTCCGTTGAAGAACTGCTGGATGGCCTTGTGCATGTCCGTGGCCGACTTCTGCGGGTACGCCTGGTCCCAGGAGAGCTGGAACGAGGGGGCGTCGGCGACCAGGTCGTACTGGAAGCGCGAGTACTCGGGGTTGCCCGCCTTGTCGATGAACTTGTCGGTGTTGGTGGTGGTGGTCAGGTTGCCGACCTCCAGCTGCGCCTTGACGAAGTCATCGGAGTACATGAGCTTCAGGAACTCGGCGACGGCCTCGGGGTGCTTGGTCTTCTTCAGCACCGAGTAGTAGTTGTTGGTGTTGCCGGCGACGTTGGCCGGGTCGCCCTTGCCGCCCGCGACGGTCGGGAAGGTGGAGTAGCCGAGGCCCTCCTTGGCGAAGTCCGCGTGGTCCGTCAGCTGCTGGGAGTAGTACCAGGAGCCCATCAGCTCGAAGCCGGCCTTGCCCGAGGCCAGCAGCGCGACCGAGCCGCCGTTGGTGTACTTGACCGAGTCGTAGTTCTTGCCGAAGGCGCCCGCGTCGACGAGCTCCCTGATCATGCTCAGGGCCTTCTTGCTGTCCGCGCTCTCCCAGGCGCTCTTGTCACCCTTGAGGGCCTTCTGGAGCAGCTCCGGTCCGGCGATCCGGTCGTAGAGGTACTGGAACCACATCTGCGTGGGCCAGACGTCGCCACCGCCGAGCGCGATCGGCGTGACACCCTCGTCCTTGAGCTTCCCGACCGCGTCGAGCAGCTCGTCCCAGGTCTTCGGCGGCTTGACGCCCGCCTTGTCGAGGACCGTCTTGTTGTGGAAGAGCAGGACGGGCTGGGTGCCGCGCATCGGGACGCCGTACGGCTTGCCGTCGACGACGGCGTTGTTGAAGACGGACGGCAGGAAGTTGTTCTCGAGGCCGGGGTCCTTCTTGATGAAGTCGTCCAGCGGGAGCAGCAGATCGGCCTTGACGAACGGCTTGATGCTGCCGCCGCCCCAGTTGAAGAAGACGTCCGGGGCCTGCGGGGTGTTGATGATGGTCTGCAGCTTCGTCTGGTAGTCCGCACCGGGGATGGTGTCCAGGACCGCCTTGACGTCGGACGTCTTGTTGAAGGTGTCGACGATTCGCTTCTCGACCTTGTTGGTGGCGTCCCCGTACACGAGGATATGGATCTTGCCGTCGTCTGCCGACGCCCCGCCGTCCCCGCCGCCGCAGGCCGAAAGGGTCACTGCCAGGGTGAGCGTCGCACCGCAGGCGACCAGTCTGGCCAAGCGCGCACGTGTCTTCATCGTTCGCCTTTCGAAAGTTTCGGCCCCATCACCGAAAGTCCATGCCGCTGGACAGTAGGTCAGACGAGTGTTTCGGTCAACGGTCGAAACCGTACTCACCCAAACCGTTATCGACGCGCGGTGCCGTATCCTGCGTCTATGCACGAAGAAGATGAGGTGAGCGGCAGGGTCACCCTGGCGACGGTGGCGAAAGAGGCCGGCGTTTCGATGCCGACAGTTTCGAAGGTCCTCAACGGCCGTTCGGATGTCTCCCGCGCCACCCGGGCCAAGGTGGAACGCCTGCTGGACGCCCACGGCTACCGCCGTCGCGCCCAGCCGTCGTCCCGCTCCCCGCTCATCGAGATCGTCTTCCACGAGCTGGAGAGCATCTGGGCGATGGAGCTGATCCGGGGCGTGGAGAACGTCGCCAAGGACAACCGCGCGACGGTGGTTCTCACCGAGAGCGGCACCCGGCACACACCCGCGCCGGAGTGGCTCCCGGGCGTGCTGCAACGCAGGCCGCTGGGTGTCGTGCTGGTCTTCTCCACCCTCCCCGAGGACATCAAACGCCAGCTCAGGGCGGCGGCCATACCCTTCGTCGTCATCGACCCGGCGGGCGACCCCGACCCCGACGTCCCCTCGGTCGGCTCCGCGAACTGGGCCGGCGGGCTCGCCGCCACCCGCCACCTCACCGACCTCGGTCACGAGCGGGTCGCCATCATCACCGGGCCCGAGGACATGCTCTGCTCCCTCGCCCGCCTCGACGGCTACCGCTCGGCCATGGCGATGGCGGGCCTGACGCCCGACCCGCACCTGATGCGCTTCGGCGACTTCCACGTCCAGAGCGGCTTCGAGCACGCGATGGACCTGCTCAAGGGCCCCGACCGGCCGACGGCGATCTTCGCGGGCAGCGACCTCCAGGCGCTCGGCGTCCTGGAGGCCACCCGGGTCACGGGTCTGCGCGTGCCGGAGGACCTGTCGGTGGTGGGCTACGACGACGTCCCCCTGGCCCAGTGGTCGAGCCCGCCCCTCACCACCGTCCACCAGCCCCTGCGCCACATGGCCGAGGAGGCCTCCCGCATGCTCCTGCGCCCGGACGACCCGGGCACGGCGGCCCAGCGGATAGAGCTGGCGACGCATCTGGTGGTGCGGCAGAGCACGGCGCGGTACGAGGGGGCGTGAGGCGGGGCGGCTCGCGGTCGCGCCGGACCTGCGGGGGCCGGGCGGGCCGGACGGGCCGGACCACGGCGTGGTGGGTCCGGCCCGCCCGGCCCTCCCCGCCTGAGCACGGCGTGCCGGGCGGCGACGCGTACCGCCTCCCTTTCCCCTGGCCGCCACCCCTGAGGAGGACATGCGTGACGGAACCGATGTCTCTTCTGCTCTCCCGACTGCACGCGGCCGGTCTGCACGATGTCGTCGCGGTCGAGCCGGCTGCGGGAGGGCTCGCCGCGACCGCGGGGCTCGCACGCCGCGGCGACGGCACCACGGTGTTCGCCAAGATGCTCGGTGAGCCGTCGCCGGGCGACGTCTCCGCCGCGGAGGCCGAAGGGCTCGCCGCGCTGCGCGAGGCGGGCGGAGTCGCCACACCCGACGTCGTCCTCGCGGACCGCGACCTGCTCGTGCTGTCCGAACTCCGGCCCCGGCCACGCACCGAAGCCTTCTGGGAGCGCCTCGCGCATGCGCTCGCACACCTGCACACCACCACCCGCAAGCCTCGATTCGGATGGCACCGGGACAACTGGCTGGGCCGTCGCCGGCAGATCAACACGTGGGAGGACGACGGGTTCGCGTTCTTCGCCCGGCACCGGCTGCTGCGCTGGCTGAGTGAGCCCCGTGTCGAGGTGGCACTGGACCGCGCGGACCGGGAGGCGCTGGAGCGGCTGTGCGACCGGCTGCCCGAACTGCTGCCGGTAGGGCCCGCGTGCCTGACGCACGGCGATCTGTGGGCACAGAACGTCATGGCCACTCCCGAGGGACGGCCCGCACTGATCGACCCTGCCGTGTCGTACACATGGGCCGAGGTCGACCTGGCCCACTTGTGGACGACGGCGCCGCCGCCCGAGGCACAGGTGTTCTTCGACCTGTACGCCGAACTGACCGGGCTCGACCGCGACTGGCGCGCCCGCCTGCCGATCCTCCAGCTCCGCCAACACCTGGCCGTGATCGCCCAGTTCGAGCCCGACTGGGGCGCCGCCGACGCCGTCCGCGCCACCCTCGCTCCGTTCCGCCGACGCCCCTGACCGGGAAGATCCTGCCCCGCCGGCCGACAACGGCCCTCACCTCGGGCCGAGTGACCTGCCGGACCGCCACCCCGCGACGCCGGTCCGGGTTCCGCAGGGGGTGACGGGGACCGGGACCGGGAAATGGCGTCACCGACTGTACCGCTTCGGGGCTATTGTCCCGGCAGGTCGTGGCGCACGAGTGCACCGGCGGAGGGCTCGCGCGTGCGGCGGGCGTACGTCATCCGCGCGCGGACCTCCCTCAGGTTGCATGGACGGTATCCGGGCCCGCGCAGCAACTCCGGCAACGGCGGGTCGCGTCCTGCGAGGCGGTGTAGGCGATCACGCGCTTCGCCCTCCGGTACCCGGCTCGCGGTGATCTCCACGTCGGCGCGGCGCGCGAAGCGGCCCGGTCAGGCGCCGGGAGTGCCCCAGCCGCTCGACGTACCCGGCGTGACCTGCGAGTCCGGTCCGTTGATCGGCTACACCACCCGGCGGGACGCCATCCAACGGCGGCGGCCGCGCCGAAACGGCCGCCTCAGCACACGCCGTGTAGGTGCCTACGGGACTCCAAGGCCGTGGCCACGGCCGCCCCCTGCTGTGGATCGACCGGGACGAGTGGACCGCGTCCGACGCGCTCACCGCTGGACAACCCCACCGGGCGCCCACACTTTCACGCCCCGACACGCGGTCGGCGCCCGGCCGGAGCCGGAAGGTGTCGTCGCCCCCGTCCAGTCCGCCCGGGCTTCAGGAACCGCCCCACCCGCGCATGTGCCGATCCACCGTTTCCCGCACCTGACGTCGCAGCTGCCCGTGTCGGCCGGGGTGCATGCCTTCCGCCCGAAAAACGGCGTCGGTAAAGCCGTCCGCGTCGCCCGGGGGCGCCTCCTGCAGTCGCTGCTGTTCCTGTGGCGGGAGACAGAAGCCTAGGTCGACACAGAGTTCGTGGAGGAGCCGCCGCACCTCGGCCTTCGGATCACGTCGGGTCATGGCACCAGCATGACCGCACGCGCGGCCGGTCCGTCACCGGATCGACGAAGCACGTACCCGTCGTCGAGCAGACCTGGAGCGCGGCGTCGGAAGCGTGGGTCGTGCCCCACGACGTGGTGCAGAGGATCAAACACTGCGCGTTCCGGTTCGAGGCCCATGGTGATCTCCGTGGAGACGGCAGCCCGGGAAGCGTCCAGGTGAGACGGGTCGGACGTCGGACGGCGCGCGGGCACCGCCCCTGGCCTGCGGATTCCGGACCTTGATCCGCTACACCACCGGGCGGGATGCCATCGAAGCGTGGTGCGACCGAACTCCGCTGGCGGTCCTGGCGTACGTGCGCCCCGCACAGCCCGACGCTCGTCGACACGCCGGGCGCGAGGTTCCACGCGGTCAGGACCGGAGTCGCTGCAGCTCCCCGAGACGCTGCAACTCCACGATGTGCTCGGCCGCTCGCCTCGGTGCTTCACCACCGCTCACCAACACACCCGCTTCAATGTTGCGCCGAGCCGCGGACTCGGTCAGATTGGCGCTGCCGAGAAAGAGCGTGCGGCGATCGGCCACCGCCACTTTGGCGTGCTGACGCGAGTGCGGGTGACGGACCTGGTCACGGGCCCAGTGCCACAGGCGTACTCCGGGAACGGACCCGAACGCCTCGGCCGGCTCCCGGCCGGAGAGGAGCCCTCTCGCGCCGGCCAGTGTCTCGACGACCACGTGGATGGTCACACCGCGCTCCGCGGCGGCCGTGAGAGCCCGTGTCAGCGCCGGATAGGGACGGGCCGCGTACGTCATGGCCAGCAGTTCGTCACGCGCCCCGTCGATGACGTCGACCAGTACCTGGGCCGTCGCCCGGACCGGCACCCCCGGCGTCGAGGGGCCGCTCCACACGGTACGGACCCGCACCCTGTCCCGGGTGTGCAGCATGGCCGCGACGTAGCCCCGTATGTAGGCCGCCGCCTCGGTCAACGGGACGGAGTCCTTCTCCATCGCGTCGTACAGCTTGGCGACGGCCGTGCCCGCCCCGGGTGCGGTGAGTTCGGCAAGGGCCCGCTCCTTGCTGCCCCGTCGGGCCAGTAAACCGGCGAGGTCCTTCCCCCGGGAGAGACCGAGGACCGCCACGGCGGCCTCCGCGGCGGTCTCGAAGTCCCGGCGGCTCACGGCAGCAGGCCGACCGGTGTCAGAACCTGATCCTTGTCCCCGGACAACGGGACGAGGAAGCGGCGGTCGAGGAACCGGTTGGCGCGCTCACACGTGGTCTCGGAGACGAAGAGGCAGACGTGGCAGGCCGCCCCGTGGAGGTAGTCGCCCGGGTCGTGGGGCAGCCGCTCGGAGCAGAGCGGATCGGCCGAGCAGTGCCCGGCGTCGGCCAATGCCCGGCGGACGATCCGGCCGAACTCGCGCTCCTCGGCGAGGGAGACCAGGCCGCCGAGGGTGCCCTCGGAGTCCGGGACGGCCGTGTAGATCAGGATGCCGGTTCTCGGGTTCTGTTCGTCGCCGGCGTAGATCCGCTCGGCCAGCGAGGCCGAACTGTAGCCGCACTCCAGCGCGATGGTACGGATCAGCAGGTGGGAGAGGGTGTGCAGGGCGATGTAGCGAGCGCCTGGCCAGCCGTGGTGGGGATCGAAGTCGCTCGTCTTGCGGTCCGACTTCCGGTTGGTGCGGAACCGGCCGTAGGCCTCCCGGTGGGCCGTCATCTGTGGTGACTTCTCCATGCGTGCCACCCAGTCCGCCATGAGATCGTCCCGCACGCGCAGGAAGACGCCCTCCCCTCGGATCTCGCTGGCGGGCACCCAGTTCTGCGTGCCCCGGGACAGGTCCACGCGGGTCGCGATCTCCGGCGATTCGGGATCCGGGGCGTCCAGCCGGGTGAAGCCGATCAGGGCACGCGCCTCACGGAGACGCTCGACCTGGCGGACGTCCCCGAAGAGTTCGTCCAGCGGGGCCGGAACGGAGACCGGCCTGAGGGCGAAGTCGTCGCTGGGCGGGGGGACCTGACCGGAGAGCGCCTCCCACTCGGGGCGGAACAGGTCGGCCTGGACGTCGGGGGCGGAGGGGGCGGGCCCGCTCGCTCCCTGCTTGCGGGCCGTGACCGCCGCGAAGACCGCGTCCGCGTCGAACTCCTTGAGGAATCCGAACTGAGGCAGCCGGGCCATGAAGGAGAGTTCGCTCCGGTCCTCGACCTTCTCCAGCTCCGGCCAGTGGTCGTCGAGGAGCTTGTCGATGTCACCGCCCTGCCCCTTGGGCAGCGCGAGTGCGCTGAGCGTGAGGGGAAACCACTGGTTGGAGGCTCCCGCGACCATCAGGACCGGGTCCCGGTCGCAGCCGTCGACTTCGTAGGTGCCCAGATGAGGGTGCCGGCCCCGGCAGCGGGGCAGGTGACGCCGACCGCGTTCGCCCATGGCCTCGCGGATGTTGCGCTTGGCGCCGCAGGCGACGCATTCGATGGTGACGTTGGCGGCCTGGTTGCCGCCGTGGTCCTTCATGCGCAGCTTGGGCCGCGGCATCTTCGCGCAGGCCTGCCCGTGGTGGACGAACGGGGTGTACGGAAACTCGTCGAGGTGGCCCGTGGTGCAGACGAGGGTGAAGCGGGCCGCCACCGCGAGCGGTGGCTTGCCCCGCTTGCAGTCGTGGACGAACTTGGCCTCGTGCGGGGTGCGTGGATTGGCGTTGAGGAAGGTGAACTCGTCGGAGTCGACCGCGGCCAGGACGTTGCAGGCCGTGCAGCGCAGCCATTGGGGGAACGGCGCGACAGGCACGCCGACTCCCTGCGCCGCCCAGCCCCTGGGGTCCGTGTCGCCGCCCTCAAGCCAGGGGGCCGCCCGCAACTGTTCGATCTGTCCGCGCCCGTAGCGCTGCAGTGAGCGGTTGACGGCACCGCGCAACCTCGGCTCGTCGATGTCGTAGTCGGTGATGCCGGAGTAGCTCCAGGCGTCGAGACCCCTGACGAGAACGGAGAAGTTCGGCAGGTCGACGAGTGAGCCGACACCGGCGGTGAACATGAGATGGCTGGGGCGAACGGCCCCGACCCGGCGGTTGCTCTTGGTGCTCATCGCTGCGCCTTCCTGGAGGGGGCCGCCGTGGTCGCCCCGTACTCGTCACTGTCCACGGTGTTCTCGAGCTCGGGGTCGGTCTCCGTCTGTGCTGCCCCGAAGTTCCAGTCCGGGCCCCCGCCCGAGGGGTTCTCGAGGAAGGCCCCGCCGCCGGGCAGCAGGAGGTTGATCTCGTTCTCCGTCTCGCGCATCGACATGCCGACGGTCAGTTCCGTCCACCGGGACCCGTCGGCTCGCCTCAGCAGCCCGTTCACGACGGTGGTCTTGTGCTTCTCCTTGCGGTAGCCGAGGGCCGAGCTGTTCTCGTCCCGTTTGCGGCGCCACTCGTCCTTCAGCCGGTCCAGTCGTTCGCTCAGGTACTGACGGGGCAGCTCGCCCCCGACCCGTTCGGCGCGCTCCAGCAGCCGGCGCTCGACGTCCCTGGCGAGCGGGCCGTCGAGGTCGACGTGGTGGGCGTCCAGGTTGCGCGAGGTGTCGTAGGCCGCCTGACGCAGCGCCGCCACGTAGGTGGCCGCGACGCCCCGGTCGAGGGCGCGCCGGGTGAACGGGGTGACGGAGAGCGCCTCGACCTGCCGGTAGAACGTGGCGTGGTAGTGCTCGAAGTCCTCGTAGTGGGCGAGGTCCCTGGGGCGTGACCAGTTGTAGAGGGTGACGACCAGGCCGGGCCGTGTGGCGTCACGGCCGACACGCGAGGACGCCTGGATGTACTCGGCGGTGTTCTTGGGCTGACCGACGACCAGCATCAGACCGAACCGCGAGACGTCGACGCCCACTTGCAGCATGGAGGTGGCAAGGACCACGTCCACGGCCTGCCGGGCGAAGGGAGTCATGGCGGCGCGAGGTTCCCGCTTCTCCTTCGCGGCAACCGCGTACTCCCGCAGGAACGCGCGGCGCCGCTCCGACGTGTCCCGCTCGGGGTCGAAGCCGGTCTCCAGCCGCTTGAGGGCGATGCCGATGTCCGAGGAGGAGATGCGTGAGGTCAGTTCCTGGATGCCGAGCATGCCCGTCCGGCTCACGATGCGGTCGGCCAGCGTGGCCCGGCCCCTGCGGCTGCCGTTGGAACGGACCCGGGTCGTGATGTCGTCGTCCATGTAGCGCCGCATGCCCGCGAGTTCACGCGTGGCGTTGAAGTAGCCGACCAGGGTCATGTACGGGTCCGCCGGCTTGCCGTAGTCGTCGAAGAGCTGCTGTCCGGCGAGGAGCAGGATCTCGGCGACCCGGATCTCGGCGGCCTTGAGACGGGTGCCGTGCGCGCACACGCCCAGATAGCGCCGGCCGGGGTCCGTCCGGCTCAGTGCGACCTGGCGGGAGAAGAACGTGTCCCCGACGTCGAGCACCTGGGGCGGGAAGACGGCGACCTTGCGCCCGAAGACGCCGAGCACTTGGTCGGCGGCCCGTTTGGTGGTCGCCGTGGAGGCAACGATCTTGGGTCCGGTCTCGTGGCGTTGTCCCTGGGCGTCGGTGAAGCTCCAGGTGCACAACTGGTCCACTGCGGACTCGAAGAGGCCGACGGTGGTGCCGAGGGCGCCGGAGATCAGGTGCAGCTCGTCCTGGATGATCAGGTCCGGGGGCCGCAGGCGCGTCACCGGCTGCGCCGTGACACCGGGCAGGCCGCCCCGGGCATTGTGGCGGCTCCCGCAGCCGGTCTTGGCGTCGAGGTCGTCGTGCCGGTAGCCGTGACGTGGACACAGTTCGGTGACCCTGCCGAACAGCAGGCCGGCGTACCCGTTCCAGGGCAGCTGGGCGAACTTGTCGACAGTGGCGATGAGCAGGGACGGCGCGAGCCGGTAGATCTCCTCGTCGACGGTGAGCACCGGGATGCCCTCGCCGGGCGATTCCCGCCGGGAGAACGGGCAGCGGTCCTCGCCCTCCCCGCGCGGGCAGTACAGCACGACGCGGCGCCGTCCCTCGTCGTACTCCATGTGGGAGCGGGCGGTCAGTCCCGTCCCGCACCACGGGCAGGTGAGGACCTGGAGGACGCGCGCATGCTTGTCGCTCGCGTTCTCCCGGGCCTCGGCGATCTGTTCCTTGGCCTCGTCGAACCAGTTGGGCGAGACCGAGGTTCCCACCCACAGACCGATACGGAACGGGGTGGCGCCCCAGCGGACGTCCCGTGCGAACTCTTCGCGGCGCAGCACTTCGCAGGCGCTGACCAGGGCGGCGGCACGCTGGAACTGCTGGGCGGTCAGGAGGCGGAGGGTGTAGCGCATGAGGACGCCGACGCCCGCCTCACCGCTGTGTGCCTCCGCGCCCGAGCCGATCGTGCCCTGCAGGCGTCGCAGTGCGAAGGTGTACGCGGCGAGGCCGAGGTAGGCCTCGGTCTTACCGCCACCGGTCGGGAAGAACAGCAGGTCGACGAGTGCTGCGCGGCCGGTGCCGCGGTGGGGGTGTCCGGGGCTGCTGAGGGAGTCGAGGTTGAGCAGGACGAAGGCGAGCTGGAAGGGGCGCCAGCTCGCGGCCGATGTGCCCTTGGCGTACACCTCGTCGTAGGCCTCCCGGTAGGAGGCACGGTCGTCCTCGCGGCCGGAACGGGCCGATGCGATGGCGGTGTTGCGACGCTGGAGGGCCATCGCCCGGTTGGCGAACCGGAAGGCCTCCAGGGCCGTGTCGTCGGCCACGAGCCGGTCGATGCCCATGGTTATCCGGTCACAGATGTCCAGCGCCTGGTCGATGGCGACGTCGGCCGATGCGCGCAGGTCGTCGGGGAGCGAGTGTGCCCTGCGGCGCTGCTGGTCGAGCCAGGTGCCGTAGCCGTCGGCGAGCGGGGCCAGAGCGGCACTGAGTTCGGTGCGGCGGGCGGGCACCGCGAGAGCCGCGAGTTCGTCCATGCCGAGTTCGAGGCCGCGGAGCAGATCCTGCTCGGCGACGGTGGGTGCGGTGGTGGCCCGGACGTCGTACTCGGGCAGCCAGGTGGTGGTGAGCCGGTGCGCGTTGCGTTCCGCGTCCCGCACCTGGGCGTGCACGGCGACGTTGCGGCCCGTGGCGTGGCTGAGGCTGTCCCGGTAGAGGAGCCGGAGCCGGCGTTCCTCGGAGTCCTCCGCGCCGTTGCCGCGGTGGGCGGGATCGAGCGGGTCGTCGACCGGGAGGAAGACCGCGGCCTGGTCGTCCGGGAAGGCGGTGACGTCGATCTCGGTCTGGAAGAGCCAGTGGGCGTCGCGGGCCTCACGGCTGTCCTGCTGCCGGTTCACCAGGGCCAGTTCGACGACCCGCAGGTCCTCGGTTCCCGACCCTCCGGCGTGCTGCCGCACCCGCACGTCGAGGAGGGCCGCTCCCCCTTCGAGTTCGACGGTCCGGTCCGCCAGGTCCGTCACATCGATGTCCACGGGGTGCTCGACGGGCTCGCGGGACCAGACCCTGCGGGTGGTGCCGCGGTCGGTCGCCTCCTCCGACTGCGTGTAGCGCCCCCAGCGGACGGTGACGGTGAGCGTGCCGACGGAGGCGGGAACGGTGAAGGACAGCCCCATGGAGGAGGCCCAGATGTGACCGGCTGCCTGCGGGGTCAGCCGGTCCTGCAGCTCGGTGTCGTCCCCCTCCTGCTCGTCGCCGGATTCCCCGTCCGCGCTCTGGGCGGCCACGAGCGCGATCCGGTCGGCGGTGACGTCCTGGGGCCGCGGACCGAGCATGCCCACGAGGTAGCGGTCGCGCGGTCCGGAGGAGGAGCTCGGCAGGGTCTCCGTCTCTCCGTCCCAGGGCCCCAGCAGATCGCGGCGGATATAGGTCACGAGTCCGTCGCGCACCTCGTACGAGTCCCCTGCGCGGAATGTCTGGGGCACTTCGTCGAGCGGGTGTGGAACAGCGGCCTGGGTGGGCTGGGCCGGCATGCGGGGTCCTTCCGGACGGATCCGATGAGCACGAACGACAGGATAGGAGGTGTGACAGCATCGCAAGAATAGAGCGTTGACTCAGTTCACACAATGAGTATCGGACGCTCTGTCGCTCCGGCCGGCCGAAGTCTCTAGGCTGGCTCCGACCGCCGCCCACCCGTCATCGAGGACGCCGATGCCCCGACTCGCCCTCTCCGAGGACTTCATCTCGGATCTCTTCTCGTTGCAGCGACCGGTCCAGAAGGAGGTCGGCGACGCGATCCAGATGTTCCGCCGCATGACCGTCCCCCAGCTCCACGCGAGCAAGGGCCTGCACCTGGAGAAGCTCGAGCGGGCGCGTGATCCCCGGATTCGCACCATTCGCGTCACCAAGTTCTACCGGGGCGTCCTCCTGGCTCCCGACGACGGCAGCGACCTCTTCATGCTGCTGCGGGTCGCGCCGCACGACGAGGCGATCAACTGGGCGTGCAAGCGCGCCTACTCCGCCAACGGCGCCACCGGCGGCCTGGAGGTGCGCAACGTAGAGGCCCTCGAACAGATGGAGACCTACTTCGAGACCAAGGCGGACACCACCCCCACCCGCCTCTTCGAAGGACACTCGGACACCGTTCTGCGCGACCTCGGCATCGACGACCAGGTACTGAGGCTGGCCCGTGTCTGTGTCACGGCCGACGACCTGACCGTCATGGCACCGCCCATGATGCCCGCGGACCAGTACGAGGTGCTGTGGTTCCTGGCTCAGGGGGAGTCCCCCGAGGACGTCTGGGAGCAACTGATCGCCCCGCGGGGCCAGACCGTGCGCGCCGCGGAGGAACGGCCGGCCGTCACGCTCTCGGAGGCGATCCTCAACACACCCGACCGCATCGTGGAGGTGACGGGCCCCGGCGAGCTGGAACGCATCCTCACCGAGGACTTCACCCGCTGGCGGATCTTCCTCCACCCCGCCCAGCGCCGCTACGCCTACCACCCCGGCTTCAACGGTCCCGCCCAGGTCACCGGAGGGCCGGGCACGGGCAAGACGGTGGTCGCCCTGCACCGCGTACGACATCTGCTGCGTACGGGCCGCGACGGCGAGCGGATCCTGCTCACCACCTTCACCAACGCCATGGCGGCGGCCCTGCGGGACAGCCTCGCGCTGCTGCTCGGTGACGCCGACGCCCATCTGCTGGACCGCGTCGACGTCACGACGGTGGACTCGCTCGCCGCGCGGGTCCTGCGGGAGGCACGGGGCGGCTCCCCGAAGCCCTTGTCCGCCGCCGCCGAGAAGAGCGCCTGGACCCGGGCCGCCGCGCGCGAGGAACTGCCGTGGACGGAACAGTTCCTGTCCCAGGAGTTCCGCAACGTCGTCCTGGCCCAGGGCCTGCGCACTCCCGAGGAGTACCTGCGCTGTGTGCGCCGAGGACGCGGCACCCAGGTGGGCCGGGTGCAACGGGCCCGGTTGTGGCGGGTGATGGAGCGGTTCACGGCGGACCTCGCCTCGCGCGACTCGGCAACGTACACCCAGCTGTGCGACCAGGCGGCGCGCGTCCTGGCCGAGGGTCCGCCGCGTTACCGCCATGTCGTCGTGGACGAGGCGCAGGACCTGCATCCGGCCCAGTGGCGGGTGCTGCGCGCCTGTGCCGCCTCCGGGGCCGACGACATGTTCCTGGTCGGTGATCCGCACCAGCGCATCTACGACTCCCGGGTCTCGCTGCGCTCGTTGGGCATCGACGTCCGGGGCCGTACCTCCCGCCTCCGTCTGAACTACCGCAGCACGGAGGAGATCCTGCGCTGGTCCGCGTCCCTTCTCGACGGTCAGCCGGTGGGCCGGCTGGGCGAGGACGACGACGAGGACGGCGGCCGGGACTCGCTGCGCGGTTACCGGTCCCAGCTGCACGGCCGTGTCCCGGCGGCGCGCGGGCACGGCAGTCAGGACGAGGAACTGCGGTCGCTGGTCGAGCAGGTGCGCACCTGGATCGAGCAGGACGGGGTCAAGCCGTCCGAGGTGGCGGTCTGCGCCCGGTTCAACACCCTCGTCGACGGAGTCATCACCCGGCTGCGGCGGGAGGGCATCGCGGCAGTCGCCGTCAAGGACAATCCGGGGCCGGGCGTCTCCGGTGTCCGTGTGGCCACCATGCACGCGATGAAGGGACTGGAGTTCCGGTGCGTGGCCGTGGTCGGCCTGACGTCGAGCGTGCTGCCCTTCGCCCCGCAGGTGACGCCACTCGAGGTCGATCCCGTCCAGCACCAGTCGGACCTGCTCGCCGAGCACTGCCTGCTGTTCGTGGCGTGCACCCGGGCCCGCGACGCGCTGGCGATCTCGTGGAGTGGTGACCGCAGCCGCCTGCTGGACCCGGTGGCAGGCTGAGACGTACGGGGCCTGGTGCCCCGCACCCCCCTTGGACGCTGTCGGCAGATCCCGTAACGGGTCGGTGAGGGGAGGCCTTCCTCCAAGGCGAACACCCCGTGAGCAGCGTCATTCCGGGAGAAGCGCTCCCCTCACGGGGCCGGAGCGGAAGCTGGTCCGGGGCACCACGCACCCGTGGCTGGGGGACGCTCGGCTCCCGCTCGTCCCGCGTAGGCGTCAGGACCGGATCTCGCGGACGACGACTTCGTGGCTTCTGCCTTCGGAGGCGTCGTACGCGATCTTCCGTCCTGTCGGCTGCCACATCAGCGCGTGCCCCAGCGGCGACGACGGGGAGATGATCTCCGCGTCGTCGGTGGGCAGTTCGGCGACGGTGTACAGGGTCGTGTCGTCGATCTCTCCGTCGAACTCCAGGACGAGCAGCGCGCCGGGGTGCACCGTCTTCGGCGCACCGTCGCCTCCGACCTGTACGGCGTCGAGGAAGGACCGCAGGAAGCCGATCCGCTTGGTGCGGCGCTCCCGCTGATCGGCCTGTGTCTTCCTGAGGAAGACGAGGGTCGCCGGGTCCGCGTCCACGGGTGTCTCGTCCGGGGCGTCGATGGCGGCCTGCAGGCCCTGCATCTCGCCGACTAGCCGGTGGAAGGCGGGGGCGGGGATCTCCCGTACGGGGAGGGGGTTGCCCGTACCGGAGCCCACCGGACCGGGCGCGGGCTCCGGGGCCGCTTCCGTGCTGGGGCGTGGTCGGGACGTGCGCGGTTCCCGGTGCTCGGCGGCGGGGGCCACCGCTGCCTCGGGAGTCGCGCCGGGCGCCGGGCTCGGGGTGTACGGGCGGTCGCTGTCCCGTGGTTCCCGCGACTCCCCCACCCCGTCGTCCTCGCTCGGGCCCTCGGCCGAAAGGCGCCGGGTGGCGTCCTCCACGTCGGCGGGAGCGGCGGATTCCTCCGGATCGACGGGAGGCGGCGCGGCGGGATCCGGCCCCACGGAGACCGGCTCCGCAGGGCGCGACGCGGCGGAAACCGGCGCGGCAGGGGCCGGCGCAGCAGGAAGCGACGCGGCGGAGACCGGCGCGGCAGGAAGCGACGCGGCGGAGACCGGATCTGTGGGCGCCGGCTCGATCCCCAGCCGGTCCAGTTCCGCCCACAGCGGGGCGAGTGCCTGCTCGCGGTCGAGGTGGAAACGGCTTCCGCGGATCCGGACGAAGGTCCAGTCAACACGTTCCAGGTCCCGCTGGCGGGCGGCGGCGGTGGACGCGTCCTCACCCTCGGCGAAGGCGTCGCCGTCGCAGGCGACTGCGAGCCTGCGGGTGCCGCCCTCGACGACCAGGTCGATGGTGTGACGGCCCACCCGATAGCCCGGCCGCACCCGGTGGCCCCGGGCCGTCAGCTCCAAATACACCTTCTGCTGGAAGAGACTGTCGAACGCCTCGTGACGCACGTCGGGCAGCACCTCGCCCTCGACCGCGACGGTGTCTTCCTCCGCGGGCCGGGTGAGGTGGTCGAGCCACCGCCGGCGCAGGTCGTTCTCGTGGAACTGCTCGGGCCGGGCACTGTGGAACACCCACACCTGGTCCTGGGCGCGGGAGGCGGCCACGTTGAGCCGTTGCTCGTACGTCTTGCCGTTGTAGCCGCCCGGTACGGTCCCGGCGGCGGTGGTGGCCGAGTTGACGCAGGAGACGAACATGACGTGCCGTTCGTCGCCCTGGAAGTCCTCGGCGTCGCCTATCCGGATGCGCCGGGCCTCGCGCTGCTCGTAGTCGAGGCGCTCGGCGAGCAGGTTCTCCAGTTCCGTCAAGTGCCCCTTGGCGCCGCGGAGGCTGACGACCCCCATGGTCTTCCCCTCGTACGCGGGGTCGGCGCAGCAGCGCACTACCGCGTCGACGAGGGCCTCGGCCTCGGCGGCGTTGATCAGCCGTTCGTTGCCGCCGACGGCTTCCCCGTCCTCGACGTACACGGTGCGGACCGGGGGCAGCCGGTCGGCACCGTACTGCCGCAGCGGCTGGAGCCGGCCGTTGTAGCAGAGGTCGTTGGAGAAGGAGATGATCTCCGGCATGCACCGGAAGTGCTCCTTGAGCATGAGCGTGCCGCGACCGGCGGAGAGCGCCTCGGTGAGGTCGAAGAAGCTGGAGTCGGGGCCGAAGAGGCTGCGGACGTCCGGCTCCAGCGCGGTGAGCAGCCGGTCCCTCAGGTGGAAGTACTCATCCTGTTTGAGGCCCACGTTGGAGGGGCTGACCTGCTTGCTGTCGCCGACAACGACCATCCGGTCGGCGAGCCAGCTCAGCAGCATGGCCTCCAGACCGGACTGGCTGGCCTCGTCGACGATGACGACGTCGAACAGGCCGGGGCGGTCCATCGGCACGGTCTCCGCCACCTGGTGCAGCGGCATGATCCAGGCCGGCACGGCCGTCTGCGCCTTGCGCAGCGCGGCCTGGGCGTCGCGCCGGTAGCGGTGCTGGTACTTGCCCTTGATGCGGCGGGCAGCCTGCTGGTAGGCGCTGAGGGCCCGGGACTGGTCGCCGGTGAGCAGCCCGAGGCAGCGGTGCCAGGCGCGGGCGGCGGCGAGGCGGGCGAGCATGATGCGCGCTTCGTCGTCGGCCTCCGTCAGTTGCCGTCGCAGCGTGCGCTCGGCCTCGGGGTCGGTGAGCCGCTCCATCCGCTCGCGCCACGCCGACCAGGCCCAGGCCTCGGCAAGTTGGGGAAGCCGGTCGTCCCACGCGGTGTCGTCCGGGGAGCCGGTGACGCGCTCGGCGAGCGAGGGGAACGTCTCCCGTACGTGAGCGAGCGCGGCGTGCTGTTCGGTCCTCAGCCGGGCGGCTTCCCGCACCTCGGCCATCTCGTCGCTGAACTCCCGGTAGCCCTGCGGGTCCTGGGCGCGTACGGCGTCGAGTGCGTGGGCGACGGCGGGTGCCACACCGGGCCGGTCGTTCCAGGAACGCAGCAGTTCCTCGGCGTCCGTGACGGTCCTGCGCGACCGCTCGGCGGCACGCAGTGTGGTCGCGGCTCGCAGCAGGGCACGTACGGCGTTCTCGACCGAGGTGTCGTGCCAGGTGGCGACGGCGAGTTCGGGTGAGGTGGCGGCCGCGGTGAGTACATCGGTGCGGGCGGCGGTGACGGCGAGCAGGGCTTCGAGCACCTCGGCGTCCTGCCGCAGCCGAGCCAGGCGCGGGCCGTGACCCTGCCAGGCGCCGACGGGAGTGGCCCACTCGGACTCCACCTGGGCCAGGCGCAGTTCGAGCCGGACCCGCGCGACGACGACCTCCGCCGTGGCGGGGTCCTCGGGGGTCCGCCCGTCGACCCGTACGGCCTGCACGAACGGGCCGACGGCCTTGGCCAGTTTCGTACGGGTGCCGAGCGGTCCGCGCAGTTTCTGTCCCTGCGTCAGCCCGTCGTAGAGGGTGGTGGCCTGGCCGAGCGCGATGGCCGGATCGTACTGTTCCAAGCCGCTGACCATCGCGGTGCCCAGCGTGGCGAGTGACGCTTCGACCGCCGCGAGGGCGTCGTGGACGGCGGCGTGCCGGCTGCGGGCCTGCCAGTCCTGTCCCGCGGTCACCTCCTCCAGGAGTGTCCCGGCCCACCCGCCGGCCGCGGCGGCGAGGGAGGCGGCTCTGGCACGGGCGGCGGAGAACGCGTCCAGAGTTGTTGTCAGACGCTGTTGTTCGGCCTCGTTCAGAGCCCGTACGGCAGTGTCGTACCGCACGCACAGCGGGTCCTGTCGTGCCGCTTCGTGCGCCTCCTCGGCGGAGCGCACGACCCGCACGGCCTCCTCGAAGTCACCGGGGGCGGGCAGTTCGGAGGGGCCGGGCACCTCGGCCGCCAGGGCGCGGTGGTGGGACGTGAAGGCACGCGTGGTGTGCAGCAGCCGCAGCGCGTCGTCGGCTGTGAGGGAGGGCTGTTCCTGAGGTACCTGCCCGAGCCAGTCGTACCGCTCCGTCTCGGCGGTGAGGCGCTCGGCGATCTCCTGGAGGCTGCCGGTGTAGTCGCCGATCTCCGCCTCGAAACGGTGGGTCTCCTGTTCGCGCAGCACGGCCAGGTCGCGCAGCATGGTCTGCTGGGCCGACCGGGCCGCGGCCAGCCGCGTCTGGAGCGTCCGGATGTCGTTCTGCGAGGCCTTGGGGTCGTAGCCGCCGTACTCGTCGAGGATTCTCTGCACGGACGCCTCGAGCTCCCGCTGGGCCGCGGCGCCGTCCTCGGTGCGGCTGACGCACAGGTCGCGGATGCTCTCGGGCAGTTTGTCCCGCAGGACGCGCAGGGCGCGCGGGGTGTGGCTGGTGATGAGGACCCGCTTGCCCTGGGCGAGCAGGTCCGTGACCAGGTTGGCGATGGTGTGCGTCTTGCCGGTGCCGGGCGGGCCCTGCACCACGACGAGCCGGTTGGCGCGCAGGCGTTCGGCGATGGTGCGCTGCTCCTCGTTGGCGGGCAGCGCGAAGTACATCTCGCCGGCACCGGCCTGCGTACCGTCGTCCTCGGTCGCCGCGAGGTCGGCGGCGGTCAGCGCGCCGTCGCGACCGGCTATGTAGCCGAGCAGTTCGGTGGGCGGTGTGCCGGCGTCGATGTGGCGGGCGATGGCCTTGAGGGCGTCCAGCGTCGAACGGCGGTTGCGCTCCCGCAGCACGAGCGCGGGAGTGAGCCCCACCTGGGGCACGTCGAGCGTGCGTGGCCGGGCGCGTTCCACGGTCGGCGTGTAGCCGCCGGCGCTGTGCGCGGCGTTGGTCCAGCTGCGCAGGGCGGTGTGTACGGCGTCGAGGTGTGCCGGGTCGGTGACGTCGGAGGCGCCGTCCAGCGTGTCGACGATCTGCTCGCGCACCGCGCCGGGCACGTGCTGGGCGCCTTCCAGCATGCCCTCTTCCAGTTCCAGCCCTGTGCCGGTCGGGTCGGGGGCGGCGGTGAGGGTGCCGGTGGCCGGGTCGAGGTGGAGGGTGGCGCGGTGCGTGACGAGGTGGCGTTCCACGCGCTGGCCGCCGGTCGTCTGCCAGGTGAGCCGGCCGAGCCCGAGGACGAGTTCGTAGGCCTCGCCGAGGTTGGCGGCGTCCTCGTGCATCTTGTGCAGGCGGTCGTACAGCCTCACGACGGGGTCGATGGCGCGTCGTCGTTCCGCCCAGGCGAGCCATTCCTGTTCCCAGGCGGCGTACAGCTTCTCGATCTGCTCCCGCTTCGGGTGGTCGTCGAGCTCGTGGTACGTCTTGTCGAGGGGGATGCCCTGGGACCAGTCCGGGAACTCCGGCTCGATCCGGCGGCGCAGGTGCGGGGCGCGGGTCTGCTTGAAGTCGCGGATGCGGGTCTCGTCGATCCAGGGCGCGAGCGGGGACTTCGGGTGCGGGGCGTCCTCGCGTTCGGGGCGGGCGAGGGTCAGCCAGGCGGGCTCGTCGGTGTCGAGCACGCCGTCGAGCATCACGGCGACCTCGGGGGCGTCCGGCAGTTCCTCGAACCAGACGGTGCCGGCGGCGCCGTCGAGGGTACGGACGGGGCGTGTCTTGGACTCCTCCGCCTCGGCGAGGAACCGGAAGATCTGGCGGACGCGGGTGGCGTCGAGTGCGTCGGACGACAGGTCCTGGGGGCGGGGAGTGGGCCCGGTGGACGGCGTCACCGGAGGCGTGGTCGGGCGGGGGTCGCGCCCCGTGGGCTGTGACGGTACGGCTCCGAGCGCCGTACGGACCGTTCCGTGACCTTCGTCGTCGGCGCCGGCGAACAGGGACGGCTGCTGCTCACCGAACAGCGGTGCCTGATCCGGAAGCGATCCCGCCCGTGCGGCCGCGGGCGTGGTGGCCCTGGCCGTGGTGAAGGTGACGCTGTCGCGCCGGTGGTCGTGCGGGAAGCGGACCTCGATGTCCAGGTCGGCGGCGGTTCCCGCCGGGATGCTGTAGGCCCAGGTCGCGGAGGCACGGCGACCCTTGCGGAGGGTGCCTTCGAGTCCGTCGTCGAGCAGCTCGGTCCGGTGGTCCCGCACCTGCCGTGCCGTTTTGCCGTAGGGCCCGCCGCGCACGAGCAGGGTGATGCCGTCGACGTCGAGGGGGTGGGCCGTGCCGTTGCTCAGGTACAGCGTGCACCGGACCAGGTCGTCGCCCTGGCGGTACCCGTCGGAGTCCTCGGGATCGACCAGCTCGTACGGCGCCACGTCGTCCACGCGTATGTGCAGCCCGTCGTCGTACTGGTAGACGGATCCGACCGGCTGCATCTCGTCACCGAGGCCGTACTCACGCTGGCTCACGCGCCACCCCACTGCTGTCCCGAGCCACATGCGTGGCCGCTTGGTGTCATCCCGCCCCGGCTCACCCGAGTGCGTCTCCGCCCCCAGCGCATCACCTCAAGTGTGAACTGAGCACACGGGCCGAGGGTAGCAGCAGATCGTCGAACGTCTACCGCGCCCCACAGAACCGCATCGCATCAATCGACACAAGCCATCAAGCGTGTTGACTCTGTTCACAATTGCAGTCCATCATGATGCGGCATCGCTCGCACAGCTCCAGACAGACGTCTCAGAAAGGCCACCCGCCATGCAGATGGAAGTGCTCCACGTCAGTCCGGAGCTCGCGACGGAGTGGCTCACCCGCAACACCAGCAACCGCCCGCTCAGCAAGGCGGCGGTACAGCAACTGGCCGGCCGTATCCAGCGCGGCGAGTGGCAGTTGACGCACCAGGGCATCGCCTTCGACGAGGACGGCGTACTCATCGACGGCCAGCACCGACTCGCGGCGATCGCCAAGGCGGGCATCACCGTCCCGCTGACCGTCACCCACGGCGTTCCGCGCACGGCGTTCACGGTGATGGACACGGGACGCAAGCGCACCGGCCGGGACGCGCTCGCCCTCGCCGGCGAGGCCAACGCCACGCACCTGGCGGCGGCCCTGCGCGGCCTGCACCTCTACCTGAACGCGCCCAACTCGTCGTGGAGCGGAGGATCGTCGGTGACCAGCAACGACCAGCTCCTGACCATGCTCGACAAGCACCCCGACATCCGTGACGCCCTTCAGCACGGCGTCGCACTCAACCGCGCGTGCCGCATCACCGTCACGGCGGCGACCATCGGCTGGTACGTGACCAGCGAGGCGCGGCCCGACATCGACCAAAGCTCCTGGAAGGAGGGCATCGTGACCGGGGCGCGTCTGGAACCGGGCGACCCCCGACTCACTCTGCGCAACACGATGCTCAACCTCGCCACGGGCACCTCGCACCGCCGCCGCGACGACTCACGCGAGCACTTGCTCTACTACCTCAAGGCCTGGAACGCGTGGGCCGAGGGCCGGTCGATCAAGCTGCTGCGCCGGTCCCCCAACGAGACGATGCCCCGGATCTCCCAGCAGGCGACGACGACTCTCACGCACGAGGTACCCCGTCTGCCGTAAAGGCCGGAACCCGCACCACGATTGACTCAGTTCACTGTAGATTGAGCGACCGTCGTCACGGTGTCGTGGATCATCGGACACGCCGTCAGGCTGCGCTCAGCCGACAGGGAAAGGAAGCGCATGCGCGCGCAGGAAATCACCTTCCTCAAGCTCGTCCAGGGGGACAAGCAATTCCAAGTCCCTTTGTATCAGCGGACGTACAGCTGGGGCAGGGAGCAGCTCAGGCGACTCTGGGAGGACATCGGCGAGCTCGTCGACCAGCACCTGTCGGGCGAGACCGGCGCCCCGCACTTCCTGGGCTCCGTGGTCCTCGCTCCCGGCCAGATCCAAGCCGGCGGAGTACAACGGTGGCTGGTCGTGGACGGCCAGCAGCGGCTGACGACACTGATGCTGGCGTTCACGGCACTGCGCGACCATCTCAGGGGAACGGGTGACCCGCGCGGTGTGGACAGGGTGCACCGGCAGATACTGGTGAACGAGTTCCACGAGGGCCCGGATCATTACCGGCTGCTCCCGACGCAGGCCGACCGCGAGGCGTACACGGCGTGCGTCCAGTCCCGGGCGGAAGCCGGTGGCAGCGACAACATCGGTGCCGCCTACCGGTTCTTTCTCGGTGCGCTCGCCGAGGGACAGGAGGCCGCCGGAGACGACCGGTGGATCGCGACGGTGGAGACCGTGCTCAAGGATCTCCTGTCGATCGTGGAGATCACCGCGGAGCCGGGCGACAACGTCTACCGGATCTTTGAGTCGATCAACAACACGGGCGTCGGGCTGAGTCAGAGTGACCTCCTGCGCAACTACGTGTTCATGCTGCTGCCCAAGCGAGGCGAACGGGTCTACCAGGAGCTGTGGCTGCCCATGCAGCAGAGCCTCGGACCCAAGAACCTCGAACTGCTCGTTTGGCTGGACCTGGTGGTGCGAGGCCAACACAAGACCAAGCAGAGCGAGATCTACCGGGAGCAGCAGAAAAGGCTTCAGCCGTTGGCCGGTGACGAGGACTCACTGCAGCGTGAGATCGCACAACTGGCCGAGCGGGGAAGGCGGTTCCTCCGCATCGTCGAGCCCGGGCGTGAGCAGTCGCCCGCGCTGCGCGCCGTGCTGGAGCGCCTGGCCGCCTGGGGCAGCCAGACCCACTACCCCCTGGCCCTGCACCTACTGGACCTCGTCGACGCCGGAACCACCACATCCGAGGACGCGGCGGAGGCACTGCGGTACGTCGAGTCCTATCTGGTGCGGCGACTCATCTGCCAGACACCGACGACGGGCCTCAACCGCATCTTCATGGACGCGCCGAAGGAACTGGAGACCGACCGCCCCGCAGCCGAGGCGGTCCGGCGGTTCCTGTCCGGGCGACGCCGCCGGTGGCCGAGCGACGACGAACTGCGCGAGGCGATCCGCAGCAAGCCGTTCTACTGGAGCGGTCGGCCTCCGCAGCGGAGGTACATCCTGCGCCGGTTGGAGGAGAGCTACGGTTCCAGCGAGCCCGTCGACTTCGTCAAGGCGACCCTCAGTGTGGAGCACGTGCTTCCGCAGCGCCCGGCCTCAACCTGGTTCGATCTGCTCGCGGAAGAGACCGAGCCGAACCAGACCCCCCAGGAGCTTCACGACCTGCTGGTCCACACGCTGGGCAACCTGACCCTCACCGGGGACAACGCGAAGCTGTCCAACAGCCCGTTCGAGCGCAAGCAGCAGATCCTCGACTCCAGCGCCCTGCGCATGAACCAGGAGATCGCCGCGGAGCAGCGCTGGGGCAAGAACGAGATCCTGGCCCGTGCCGACCGTCTGACGGAACGGGCGGTGGAGCTGTGGCCCGGCCCCATCGGCGGAGTCAAACCGACCGGCGAGGAGTGGCCGGGATGGGCGGAACTGCGGGCGGTCCTGGTGGCGATGCCGAGCGGCACGTGGACGACGTACGGTGATGTCGCCGAACTGATCGGCAGCCACCCGGTGCCGGTCGGCACCTATCTGGGCTCCAACCCCACCGTGATCGGGGCCCACCGTGTCCTCACCGCGGACGGGAGGATCTCCCCGGCGTTCCGCTGGGAAGAGGGCAGCGAACGGCAGCCGCCGCAGGAGCTGCTGATGAGCGAAGGCGTGACGTTCGACCCGTCGGGCCGTGCCCACGGCTCCCAGCGCCTGACCGCCGCCGAGCTGGCCACCCTGCTCGGCAAGGACGTCACGCAGTCCGTCTCGCACGATCCCCTCCCCGGCGGAGAGGACGCGGCGGCGGCCGAGCGCTTCCGCACCCAGTTGCAGGCGCACTGGCCCGAGGCGTCCGCCGGGGTCCTGGGCGCGCTCGACTTCTGGCGCCTGCAAGGGGGTTACGTCAACTACGGCCGCCACGAGGAGACGAGCTGCTTCCCGATGCTCGACGCCGGCACCACTCGCCGCCCCCATCTGATCTGGCCCATGGCGATCTATCCGGTGAGCGGCACGGTCGAGGTCGTCTTCCAGTACCTCAAGGACCGCAGCCCCTTCGACGACACGGAACAGCGCCGCGAGCTCCTGAACCGCCTCAACCAGATCGACGGCATCGACCTGCCCGAGGCGAAGCTGGGACTGCGCCCGTCCTTCCCGGTACGGGTGTTCGCGGAGCACGGGGAGGAGATCTGCGGAGTGCTGGACTGGTTCGTGCATACGGCGGCACTGGACCTGGCGCAACGGGACTGATCGACGCCTCACGCAACGGGAACCGCGTCATCACTGGTTCACGCGGAGAACGGCGGCTCACGACCGCAGGGGCGCGAGCCGTCACCCGCGCACGCCGAGGTCAGGTGACGCGCCGTTCCGGGAGCGGGTGCGGTCAAGGCCGGACGACGGAACCCTCGACAGTGGCCTCCTGGGTACCGTCGGCAGTCGCCGTCCGCCGGCGGTCGGCCCGCAGCGCCGCAGAGCGGGGCAGCGCAGCCGCGAGGAGGGACCCGCGCAGAGTCCGCGCGCGCAGGGCGAGGGTCACCAGGGCGTAGCCCGCGAGCCCGCCGAGCGTGTTGGCGAGGAGGTCGTTGACGTCCACGGAGCGACCGTTGTTCAGAACGATGTACGACAACAGCTGGGCGGCTTCCACGGACAGGCTGGCCGCCGCCGTCATCAGGGTCGCCCGCGCCGCCGAGGTGGCGTTCCGGAACAGCAGGGGCAGCAGGAAGCCGGCCGGCACCAACATGATGACGTTGGGCACCATGGTGATGTCCGCGGTGAGCAGCGGAACGAAGTTGATCTGGTCGATCCAGGGAGCCTGGTTGGCGTACTTGCCCCACGTCACGTTCAGCGGGAAAACCGTCAGGGACAGCACGGCGGCGAGGTAGACGGCGGCGGCCAGCCGCAGCAGACCACGGCGCTTGTCCCAGACCCCACGCCTCACCCGAATGACGGTGCCGGCTGCGAACAGGACGAGTGCGGGGCCGAGAACGGGTGCGGAGTCCACCTGGAAGCGAATGTCCATGAGGGCTGATCCTTCGGTCGGAGCGAGCGGTGCTGACGTGGTTCAGCTTCCTTCCGGGCCATGTCCGGCGGATCTCCCGAAGGACCCATTCCCCGGTGGACGGCTACGACTTTCGGCAGAGGGACCCGGTGCCGCGCGCGGCTAGGGTGCTCACCATGCTCAGACCACTGCGCGCGCCGGCCGCCGGCCGGTTCGCCGTCAGCGCCCTGCTGCTCTGCCTCCTCGCAGCGGCCCTGCTGACCGACATCGACACCGGCGCCCTCCGAAGCCAGGGCACCGGGGTCACCTTGCTCCTGTCGACGGGCGCGGCGGCGGCCGTCGCCTTCCCGGCCGTGGTCATCAAGTCGTCCCCCGCGGTGCTGGCGTGGGCGGCGTGCGCCACGGCCCTGGTGTCGCTGGCCTGCTCGGTCGCACTGCGCGTGGCGGCCAACGGCGGTTCGGTCGTGGACCAGGCCTCCGACGTCTACACCCTGTTCGAGCCGACCGCCCTGATGGTGCTGCTGCACGTGACGGCGCGGCGGGGTTCCCCGGTCGGCACCGCTGTCGCCCTGCCGCTTCTGATGGCCGCCGTCATCCTGCGTCCGCTGGTGATCGAGGTGGACGAGGCCAGCAGCATCGTCGCGCTCGTCCTGACGCTGGTGGCCGGCGGCGCCCTGGCCTCCGGCCTCACCGTCCGCCTGGTCGTCGCCTCCCGCCGGCAGCGCGAGGAGCGGATCAGACTCGAACAGCGCCTGGGTTTCGCCCGCGACCTCCACGACTTCGTCGCCCACCACATCTCGGGCATCGTGCTCCAGGCGCAGGGCGCCCGTGCCGTCGCGGCCGGGAAGCCCCAGGCGGTGGGCGACGCCCTGGAACTGATCGAGGCCACCGGGGCGGAGGCGCTGGCCGCCATGCGCAAAATGGTCGGCGCCCTGCGTGAGGACACCGTCCCGGACACCAGGGCGCCGGGCACGAACGCCGTCCGGGCCCTCGTCGACGGCTGCCGGCTCCCCGGGGCCCAGGTCGGCTTCACCGAGACCGGCCCGGTCGACGGCCTCCCCGCGGACGCCGCCCACCTCGTGGAACGCGTGGTCATGGAGGCGCTGACGAACATCCGCAAGCACGCCCACGACTGCACCACCGCACATGTGCACCTGGACGTCTCCCGCCGCCGGGTGACCGCGCGGATCACCGACGACGGACACCACCGTCCGTCCGACGGCACCGGCTACGGGCTGCGCGGCCTGCGCGAGGTCACCGGCGCCGCCGGGGGCACGCTGACCGCGGGTCCCGGCCCTGAAGCCGGCTGGCACGTCGCACTCGAACTCCCCCTCCCACTACGGCAGGTGCTCCGATGACCATCCGTGTCCTCCTCGCGGACGACCAGACGATCGTCCGCACCGGCATGGCCATGATCCTGTCGGCCGAGGACGACATCGAGGTCGTCGCCCAGGCCGCCGACGGGGTCGCCGCGATCCAGCAGGCCGATCTGCACCGCCCCGACGTCGTCCTCATGGACATCCGCATGCCGCGGCTGAACGGCATCGAGGCGCTGCGGCACCTGTACCGGCCCGGGGCCGCGCACGCTCCGAAGGTCGTCATGGTGACGACCTTCGACGACGACGAGTACGTCCACCAGGCCCTGCACCACGGTGCCTGCGGGTTCCTCCTCAAGGACGCGGGCCCTCGTCTGCTGGCCGAGGCCGTCCGCTCCGCCGCCTCCGGCGAAGCCCTCATCAGCCCTTCCATCACTGTCCGCCTGCTCCAGCAGTTCGCCCGCCCCGCCGTCACCGCCGGGCCGGTCCGCGCCTCGCCCCTGTCCGAGCGCGAGACCGAGGTCACCGCTCTGGTCTCCCGCGGGCACACCAACGCGGAGATCGCCGCCGCCCTGCACATCAGCGTGGGCACGGTGAAGACGCATCTCACCAACATCCAGGGCAAGCTCGGTGCCCGTAACCGGGTCGAGGTAGCGGCCTGGGCCTGGGAATCAGGACTCACCCGCTGACCGCGCCGCGCAGGCCGGCCCTGGGGACGGGACGGACCGGTACGGCCGTATCGCCGCCCTCCGGCCGGCCCGGGCGCCTGAGCGATCGGGGCGCCCGGCTGGTGCGAGGCCCTTGCGTCCGGCGCCGGGCGCGATCAGCAGCTCTCGCCGAACTTGACGGCCCCGATCGTCACCGGCTGTCCGTCGAGTTCCGCGCCGGCCGCCGGATCGGTCGAGCAGACCTCCCAGTTCGACTCGACGAGCACCATCCGGTCCCGGCCGGACACGTCGTCGACCGTGATGCTGGTGGAGCCGTCGAGCGCCTGTCGGGCAACCTTGACCGACTTGCCCACGAAGTTCGGCATGGTGGAGCCCGCCTCCTCGGGTTCGGCCTGGTCACCACCCGCCGGACAGTTCTCCTCGAGCTTGACGGTACCGAAGTCGACCTTCGTGTCCGTCGGGTGCGTGCCGGGCGCCGGGGTCTGGGCGCAGACCTTCCAGCCCCGGTCGAGGATCTGGTTGCGGCCCCGGCCGAGCGCGTCGTGGGACGTGAGGTGGTAGAAGCCGGCGGCCTGCGCCTCGTCCTGGGCGCTCTGCAACCCCTTGCCGACCATGTCCGGCAGCTTCGCGGTGGCCTCGGTGTCGGCCAAGGGTTCCTCAACCTTCTCACCGGTTTCGGCATCCGAAGTCTCGGGAGTCGACGGGGCGGTGGACGTGGCGTTGTTGTCCGTGCCGGTGTCGGCGGTCGGGCCGCAAGCGGTGAGCGCGGCGAGCAGCAGCGCCGTGGTTGCGGAGACACGAGTGATGCGCATGGTGAACCCCAAGGGTGTTGCGGATGAGAGTGGTCCGTCGTGCGGACGGAGGCGGGACGCGTCGCCGCGCTGGTCGGACCTGGAAGGACGCGCCATCGACAGCAAGTCAGACCTGTTCGACGACACCGACCGACCCAGTATGACGTTCGTGCACTCAGTTCACAACTCCGATTGAAATACTTGACGTGCACCGCGCCTTTCGGCGCACGGGACGCATAGGCTCTGAAGGCTTGTCGACAGGGGCGGGACAGACCGCCGCAGTCCCGTACCAAGGAACAATCTGTGAGTGAGAACGGCTCCGGCGGAAGAGTCCAGCCGGCCCGTCCCGGCGACCCCTCCCGCATAGGCCCGTGCTGTAGGCGGGGTGCGTCTTGCGCCAGCGGTCCAGTTCCCACGCGTCCATCGGCAGGATGACAGGATGGTCGGAGTTCTTGTGACCGATCACGGCTGTCTGCACGAGACGGTGGTCGAGCATGGGACCTCGCAGTGGGACGTCGGAGGAATGTCTGCCCTGTCGACGCGGACGGCGGCAAGCAACTTGCGTGATCGCCAGGAAGTGTCTCCTGCGAGCACGCCGAGCTCAGTTGTCCGACTGGTCCACGGAGTCGGAGGGGGTGGACGTCGGCAGCGCTTCCTCCTCCCGGAGCAGTTCGAGCACGCCGATCGCGTCATCGTCCTGCACGAGGTCGGCGTCGCCATAGTCGAGGTCACCGATCAGGTCGCCACTCGATTTCTGGATCAGGAAACGTTCGCGATAGGCGTCGCGTGCCGAGACAGCGATCCGATCGATGAGCATGTAGCTCAGCCCCGCGCCGACAGCCATTCCGGCGATGGGCACGAACTGCCCGAGCTTCTTCTTCGGCAGCTGCTGCGTGAACTTCGCCGCAAAGGATTGGGCGATCTTGGTGAGAACCTTTTCGTTCAACTTGGCCCAGGGAGCGTTTCTTACCAGCAACTGGGTGAGTTACGACAGTTCGGCGTAAGCGGCCGTCTTCGCCGATGTGCCCGTGGACATTCCGAGAGCGATCACGGACATCACGAAGATCTCCTCTTCGGGATCGCTCGGGTCGTAGCCGTAGTAGAGAGCTGTGGCGGCGACCGTTCGAGTGGAAAGGGCGAGCATCATCGCGGTGTCGGCGGCCATCGCCCCGGCCACGGTTCCGAATCCGGGTGCTGCACCCGCGCCTGCGCCCGCGATTGTTTCGGCGCCGGCGAGCACCTGCCCGCCCAACGTCGCTTCCGTAGTGTGATCTTGGTCGGGTAGGGTCCTGATCTTGTGGCGAGCGGGCACATAGCTGGTGAGACGTATCCCGAGCGG
>NZ_JBITRU010000010.1:118190-225732 GCF_044540255.1 Streptomyces sp. NPDC086080 | reverse complement strand
GCCCCACCCGTATGCGCCCAGCGGTCCGCGACCACCCGATCGAGACTCCCGTTCGAAACGCATCTCTCAAGATCGGAACGACAACAGCTTCTGAGCAACCATTGAGCCAGGCCGACAGGACCGCGTGCAGATCTTGATTCGGAAACCTCGATCTTCCGTTTCGCGAGCGAGGAACAGCCCATGCCAAGACCCGAGAAGCAGTTGACTCCGGACGCGTCCCCGCGTGACTGGTTCGGTCATGAACTGCGGACCTGGCGTAAGAAGCGCGGTCCTCTCACGCACGCCGAGTTGGGCGTGAAGGTGCAGGTCAGCGGTTCACTCATTGAGAAGATCGAGAAGGGGACTGCTACCTGTTCGAAGGACTTGGCTGAGCGCTTGGACGAGGTCCTGCAGACGGGCGGAGTCCTCGCCCGGGCGTGGGGGATGGTGTTCGGGCAAACGGAAAAAGCCCGCCCCGAAACGGAAAGTGCACCTCCTGGCAGGGCGGAGGTACCGGTTCAGATCCATGAAGGTCGCATCCTGGGCAGAGGTAGTACAACACCTCCGAGCGGGAGCCCTGCCTCTGTGGACCGTCGCGCCTTCCTCGCCACGAGCGGCCTTGCCGCCATCGCCCCCATAGACCTCGTCCACCTCGTGACCCCAGCAGCCCCCCGGGAGATCCCGACTCAGATCCGCCCGCGCGAGATCAGACAGTTGAAGTCGCTGGCCGATGTCATCCATCGCGAGGACAACGAGTACGGAGGCGGCGGCGCGGTGCGAGAACTCGCCCGCGGCGCCATCATGTGGGGTGCCTCCCTGCTGCCGGTGCCCTGCCCCGAGCCCTTGCGGCCTGAACTCCTAGCCTCTGTCGCTCGGTTGGGGATTGTCGTCGGCGCCTCACAGTTCGATGCGTACGCCCACGACGATGCCCGAGTCAGCTTCCGGCTAGCCGCTGAGTGCGCGGAGGAAGCCGGGGAGTGGCACCTACGCGCCAAGACGTACTCGTTCATGGCCCGGCAGGAAATCTGGGTCGGAGATCCGGATAGTGGCTTAACCCACGCGGAGAAGGGTCTGGTGCGTTCCGACCGACTGACCGCGACCGAGCGTGCCATGCTGCACACGGCACGCGCCCGCGCCTTCGGCAAGATGCGCGACGTAGCCAACACCCTGCGTGCGGTCGGAGAAGCCGACGCCGCGTTCGAACAGTCCGACCCGGCGCAGGATCCGCCGTGGATGGCCTACTACGACTACGCCCAGCATCATGGCGACACTGCCCACGCGCTGTTCGACCTCGCGGTCCATGCGGACCAGGACCCCGGGCAGGCGGCCCGCCGCTTCGAAATCGCGGTGAAGGGACATGTCAACGCCTTTGCCCGCTCGCGCGCCATCTCCGAGACAAAACTCGCTTCTCTGGTCATGGCCAAGGGAGACGATCCGCGGCACGCGGTCGTACTCGGCCACCGAGCGCTGGATGACGTCGGCAAGCTGACCTCCTGCCGGGCCGCCGAGGATCTGCGGGAACTCGCCCGGTTCGCAGGCCGGCACCGGAACCTTCCCGAGGCCAGTGACCTGCGCGAGCGCATCGCGGCTACGGTGCAGGCGTGACTACTTCGCCCACGCCCACCCACGCCGTACTTGAGGAGGCGTGCCTCGCAGCCGGCCTCGACGCGACCAACGCCCAACCAATACGGATCGCCGAGAACGCCATATGGCGTCTGCCCGGGGGAGTGGTGGTGCGAATCGCCCGGCCCGGACAGTCCGCCGCCGCAACGCGCGAGGTTCAGGTCGCCCGCTGGCTGGCCGCCAAAGGCGTGCCCGCCGTACGCGCCCTTGACCTGCAGCAGCCGGTAGCAGTCAGCGGGCACCCAGTGACGTTCTGGCAAGAGCTGCCACCACACGCAATCGGGAGCGTCACCGACGTCGTCGTGCTCCTCAAACAACTGCACACCCTGCCGAAACCAGACCTGCCACTGGGTGAGCTGGACCCGTTCGTCCGGCTGGTTGAGCGCATCGACGCAGCGATCACAATTTCTGACGATGACCGGCTGTGGCTGAAGAGTCGGCTTGAGGATCTCAAGCAGCAATGGGCGTCGAGGCCGAAGGGCCTGCCGGAGTGTGTAGTCCACGGGGATGCATGGGTCGGCAACGTGGCGCGCACGGAGGCTGGCCCGATGTTGCTCGACTTCGAGCGCGCTTCATTCGGCCCCCCGGAGTGGGATCTCGTGTCGACCGCGGTGAAGCTCACCACGACCGGCGCGGTGTCTGCGGAGGACTACGCCGCGTTCTGCGAGACCTACGGCGCTGACGTCACGGAGTGGGAAGGGTATGAACTTCTCGCTGGCGCGCGAGAGTTGCGGATGACGACGTACGCCGCACAGCACGCCGCCAGCCGCCCGGAGTGGCGGCGCGAGGCGCAGTACCGCATCGATTGCCTGCGCGGCCGGACAGGGGCACCGCCGTGGCGATGGAAGGCAATCATGTAGTCCGCGGACAGGCTGACAACCAGATACTCACGCAGGGACGCTATCGGTGTTCGGCATGCGTGAACATCAGGTGGGCCGGGCGGTCAGCACTGGGCGAAATGGATGCCTGGTCTGAACCCGGCAGCCGTGACTTCGGCGCTCAGCCAGGTGTGGTGGCAGATCCGGCAGGACAACGGCCCAGGAACGGAGCCGAAGATCACGGCCCGCTTGGCGTACAACGGACACTGCGCGGTGACATTGCGGGCGCTTCCCCGGCCAGGGACGGAGTTGGTCGTGGCCCGTTGGGGGAAGGACTGGATTGTGCCGAGTCTTGCGCGGACGTATGCCAGCTCCGCTTCGACCATGTTGAGGGAAGACCGGCTGCGAGAGGAGTCCGGCGTGGATGAAGTCCGTCCGGAAGGGGGGGGCTGATTCCAGCCGCCCGGGTGGGGCCGCCGAACGACGTCGCGGCCAACCCCGCAGGTGCGCCGGCGGCGCACGTACGACCGGGTACGGCGGGTGCTCGCGGAGTTGGAGTAGGGGTGGCCGGCTAGGCGTGCCGGAGTTCAGCGTCGGACCACCACGGCCGCCGTGCGGGATGTCGGTGTTCAGCGCGGGGCTGCCGCAGCCGCGGTAAGGATGCGGTGTAGGGCGGAGATTGGGATCGTCGGGTTGGTGACCGCTGTGCATGCCGTCTCGCGGTCATGCAACAGCCCGGCCAGGACGCGGGCCGGCAGCCGCGGATTGCGCACCGCGGTGTCGCGGACGTGGGCCTCCGGGTCGTCCAGCAGCCGCACCGCGTCGGCCGGTGACAGCCGGGGGTTCTCAGCCGCGCGGCGGCGCACCTCGGCTTCGGGATCCCGGGCCAGGCGTGCGACGTCGGCCGGTGTCGACTCCGGATCGTCCAGGGCCAGGCGGCGCATCCGCCCGCTGGGGTCGGCGGTGTAGCGCAACAGGCCCGCGCGGGGGAAGTTGGGGTGGCTGCGGGGCCGGTCGGGGTGACTGAAGCTGCCGCCCCACCAGCGCCATACCTCCAGCAGCATGTCGGCCGGCGCGTCCTCGCACGATTCGGCGAGGAACAGGCGGACCACCCGGTCCTCGTCCCGCGCCAGGCGCGCCACGACATCCGGCGGGAGGTGCCGGGCCCGAGCCACACTGCGGCGGACCAGTGGGTGGGACGACGCGGCGAGACGGCGCATCGCGTCGGCGTCGCCGTGCAGGTCCTCGACCCAGGGCAGGGTGTGTGACATCGACGTCGGGTCGAAGTCGTGGCGGACCGCGGCACGTTGCTCCTCGGCGAGGTCGGGGCGCAGCGCCACCGCGGAGCAGATGTCGTCCTGCGGGTCCTGTGCCAGCACGGCGACGCCGTGTGCGCCCAGGCCCGGGTTGGCGGCCAGCGCCCGACGTACCTCCGCGTCTCCGTCCCGGACCAGCTCCGCCTCCAGGTCGGGCTCGAGGCGGCACCGTTCGAGCGCCTGCCGCGGGTCGGGCAGGGCGGCGAAAACCTCGCGAGGCATGGGTACGCCGCTGTGGTGGGCGAGCAGCGCAGCCGTGCGCACCGCGTAATCGGTGTCGGCCAACAGCCGCTCCCGCAGCTGCGCAGCAAGCTCCTCCCACCGGGCACAGGCGGCCGCCCGCACCCGGGGATCGGCGTCGGCCACGAGGCCAGGGAGGTGCTGTGCAGGGAGCCCCGGGAGTTCGGCGGCTCGCGCGCGGGACGGGCCGGTGAGGAGGTCGTCGTACAGGTCCTCGGGGAGTTCGGCGCTCCAGACGCAGGCGCGCTCCGCGCAGAGCGCGCGTCGATGGGGCGACGGCTCGGCGCGGACCAGACGTACCCACTGATCGGACGTGAGCTTGGGCCGGAAGGTGTCGGCGGGCCTTGACCGCACCCGCGGATCGGGGTGCGTCACGGCGGCGTCGAGGACGGCGGGCCGGTCGCATCCGTGCAGGAAGCCCTCCTCCACATCCAGCAGCCGGATCAGCAGTTCGTCCGTCGCAGCCGGATTGAAACCGATCCCCTCCGCCCAGTGCAGAGGCCACGCACGTCGGCCGGGCACCGCCGCCCACACCTCGGCGCGCTCGACCTCCGTCTCGCGCCCGGCGGCTTCGGCGGCCTCCTCCAGCTGCTCCGACAGTCGGTCGAGGGCCGTCACCCGAGGCCCGCCCTCGCCGGGCACCTCGCCCAGCAGTACCTGCCCGTCGAGGGAGAGCGCCACGAACCCGGGGTCGCCGGTCAACTCCGGCACGCCGCTCCCGGCGTGCCGGGCCCGGGTCCACCACGAGTCGTTGCCGCCGATCCGGTGCTTGAGGACGGCCACCAGAAACTCGCCGTCGACGTCGCGAAGACGGCGCCACCACGCGGCATCGAGCGCTTCCCGGGCCACGCCGTCCGGCGCCGCGATCCCCCGCGCGATCCGCCAGCCGGCCTCCGGCGGGAACAGGCTGCCCGGGCGCACATCCTCGACGACCGTGAGTCCGGCGCGTTCGAGTAGTTCGTGGAGTTTCTTCTGGTGCCGCACGCGGTCATGATCCCCGTCGGCTCGCTGTGGGACAAGGCTTTCAGCCCAGGCCCAACCGGCCCTCCTCACTCGCGCACACGTCATTGACTGCGACGTCGTCCGGGCGGTCCCACCCGGGCGGCTGGAATCGCCCCCCTGGGCATCGGCAGCTTTCTCAGACTCCGGCAGAGACCTGCCCATGCCGACACGGGGGCCGCTTCGAGCCGTCATGGATTTTCACGAACCGGGGCCGCTTCGAGTCGTCGTGCTGGGGCCGAATTGCCGACGTCGTAGCCACCGCGGTAACTGGCCCCCGGTTCGGCAGCTTCCTTTCCTTATTCGCCCACGGCAGAAGAGAAAGGCGCTGGAAAGGGTGGAAGTCGCAGTAGGGGTATGTCAACGTACAACACCCTGAACCATGTGGCCGGTCAGCCCGTCCCCGATGTAACGAGGAGCTTGCTCTGTCCGCGAACGCTGCCGATGTGTCCGCCTTCTCTTTGCCCCACCAACGTACGCGACGCACTCGGAACGTGGATCGCGTGCGGACGGCGAGCGCAACATAGACGACGATCGCCGGTTACTGAGATTGAACTCGTGGTGTCGGAGGGGCTGACGGCTCATCGCTCGTGCGGTATCACCGGGGCATGCGGTATCCACAAGGGGGCGGGTTGACCGCCGAACGGCAGCAGTTCCGCGAGGGGTTACGGCTGAAGGCGGCCGAGAGGTTCGCCCGGGGCGAGGTGAGCTCGGTGATCGCCAAGGAACTGCGGGTCAGCGTCCGCTCGGTGCAGCGGTGGCGGAAGATGTGGGACGAGGGCGGTCCGCGGGCTCTGCGGTCACAGGGGCCGGCGTCGCTGCCGAGGCTGAGCCAGAAGCAGTTCGCCCAGTTGGAGGCGGAGCTGGCCAAGGGGCCGACCGCGCACGGCTGGGAAGACCAACGCTGGACCCTGAGCCGTGTGAAGACGGTGATCGGCCGGCGTTTCCACCTGACCTACACGGTCCAGGGCGTGCGCAAGCTGCTGGTGCGCAACGGCTGGTCCTGCCAGGTCCCGGCCCGACGCACCATCGAGCGGGACGACGATGCAGTGGCCGGATGGGTCAAGGAGGTGTGGCCCTGCGCGGAAGACTCGCGGCGGCCCGTGGAGCCTGGCTGGTCTTCGAGGACGAAGCCGGCTTCTCCATGACGCCGCCGCAGGCAAAGACCTGGTCACAGCGCGGCCGGACCCCGGTGGTGCGGGTCCGTGGCCGCTCCCGCAGACGGATATCCATCGCCGCGCTGACCTGCTACAAACCCGGCCACCGGTCCCGGCTGATCTACCGGCCACGCCGGGACGACGGCCGCCGCGACGGCCGCAAGAGCTTTTCCTGGCGCGACTACCGTGACCTGCTGATCGCCGCCCACCAGCAGCTCGGCGGCCCGATCGTGCTCATCTGGGACAACCTCAACGTCCACAAAGCCGCCGGTCTACGGGAGTTCGCCGCATCCCGGGACTGGCTGACCATCTACTACCTGCCACCCTACGCACCCGACCTCAATCCCGTCGAAGGGATCTGGTCCCTCCTGCGGCGCGGCTGGCTCTCCAACGTCGCCTTCAGCACCCCCGAACACCTCATCCAGCGCATCCGACGCGGCCTACGGCACATCCAGTACCGCAGCGACCTCATAGACGGCTGCCTCGCCGAGACCGGCCTGGCCATCAGACCCACCTGAGCCCAGCGACACCACGAGTTCAACCTCAGTAGCAAAACCGGCGATCGTGAAGATCCTCGAAGCACGTTCGCGTGCGCGGCTGTGCTTGGCGGTGGAGCTGCGCGAACCTGCAGATGCCGCTCTGTGCCATGGCGCGGAACGGCGCGGTCTGTTGCCTATCAGATGAGCCAGTGCCTAGCCGGCGTAGGCCACGCACAGAAGGAGAGTGAGTACCTCCTGTCCGATCCGATCAAGAAGCTCCCGCCCAGCTCGAAGGGGCAGGTGCGATACCGGTTCGTGGTCGATGTGGGAGTCGATCCTGCTACCGGAAAGCGCAGGCAGTTGACTCGTACGTTCGCCACGCTCAAGGAAGCGAAGGTTGAGTACGCGCGCATCACCAACCGTCGCCAGGAAGGGACGTTCGTTCCTCCCAAGCCGATCACTGTCAATGAGTGGCTAGATCGATGGCTGGCCATGAAAGCGGATGATTTGGAAGAAACCACGATCTACAACTACCGGATTACCTTGGATCGGGTTCGCGGGAAGTTGGGTCACATCCGGCTTCAAGAGCTCACGGAGGAAGACGTAGAAGAGTGGATGCACTGGGCGCTGAGGTATGGACGCGCACGCGGCGGAAAAGCTGGCACTCCGCTCGGGGTGACCAGTGTGGAAATGAGCCTTGCGCGATTGAAGGATGCCTTGAATAGGGCAGTAACGCGGCGGCTGCTGACCATGAATGTGGCCCAGCACGTCACAATTCCACGCAGGGCGCGTAAGGAGGACCGGAAGAAGAAGCAGGAAGTGAAGCCATGGAACGTCCAGGAAGTCCGGATGTTCATTCACGGCGTCAGGACGGAACGGCTCTATGCTCCCCTTCTGCTGTCCCTCATGGGTCTGCGTCCTGCTGAAGTTTGCGGACTTCGATGGGAGGACGTCGACTTGGGCAATGCCACGATCACCATAGCCAACACCCGGACGATGATGGGGAATCGATACGTCGTGGAAAAGGACACCAAGTCCATGGCCGGAGAACGTGATCTTCCTTTGCCGGCTCCAGTACTGATGGCCCTCAGGACGTTCAAGACTCTCCAGGCCAAGGAGAGGCTCGTCCTCGGTGAGGCTTACTCGGACTCCGGATACGTCGTGGTGCACGAGACCGGGGAGGCTTTCACGATCAAGCAACTCCGCAGGCGCGCGTACCGGCTCATGGAGGTCCTTGGCCTGCGCAGAGTACGTCTCTACGACGCTCGTGCCTCCTGCCTCACCTTCCTCGCCAATAACGGCGTGCCGGATCACATCCTCGCCCGGTGGGCCGGGCACACGAACGTGAAGACCACGAAGAAGTGGTACGTGAAGCCAGACGTGGAAGACCTCCGCGAAGCCGCCACCACATGGGACGGCCTGCACGGTGAGGCGGAGGGTCGTGCGTGAGTTCGGCGGCGGTTCCCAAGGGTTGGTTTTCAGGTGGCGATCGGAGCGTCCCGAAAGGTCTCCCGCTACGTCGTCCCGTCCTTCGGGACGGCACCAGTGCTTTGCTGCAAACTGGGAACAGCTGGCAGCTGTGCTGATAGAGGAAGCAGCGCGTCGACGGGAGGACCGGGCGAGAGTGCGGCCGGCAGGCCACGCTGCGTCAGGAGAGGGCGTACACGCTGAAAGGCTCAGGCTCGATCGACGAGGCCGTCGGCAGTGCCCGACGATCGAGCCGCGGGTGCATCGGGCCGCCGGCTTCCCCGGGCTGTGTGAGATTTTGTGAGACGTGAGAGGGTCTGGGGCGTGAGTGAGACACCGCCGAACACCCTGCAATACCGCTTTGACGGGCCGGAAGATGCTCCGGTTCTGATCCTGGGACCCTCGCTGGGTACCACATGGCACATGTGGGACCGTCAGGTGCCCGAGTTGATGAAGCAATGGCGTGTGTTCCGGTTCGACATGCCGGGACACGGAGGCGCCCCCGCCCACCCCGCGGGCTCGGTCGCCGATCTCACCGCGCGGCTGCTCGCCACCCTCGACAGCGCCGGCGTGCAGCGCTTCGGGTACGCGGGCTGCGCGCTCGGCGGCGCCGTCGGGATCGAGCTGGCCCTGCGGCATCCCGAGCGGCTCGCGTCGCTCGCGGTGATCGCCGCCTCGCCCCGCTTCGGTACGGCCGACGAGTTCCGCCGGCGCGGTGTGGTCGTACGGACGAACGGACTCGACCCCATCGCCCGCTCCGCGCCCGAGCGCTGGTTCACCGGCGGTTTCGCCGCCGCCCAGCCCGCGATCACCGAGTGGGCCGTGCAGATGGTGCGCACCACCGACCCCGGCTGCTACATCGCCGCCTGCGAGGCGCTCGCCTCGTTCGACGTGCGTGCCGAGATCGGCAGGGTCGGCGTGCCGACCCTGGTGCTGGTCGGCTCCGAGGACCAGGTCACCGGCCCCGCCGAGGCCCGTACGCTGGTCGCCGGCGTCCCGGACGCCCGGCTCGCGGTGGTGCCCGGCGCCTCCCATCTGGTGCCGGTGGAGCAGCCGGCCGCCGTCACCGATCTGCTGGTACGGCATTTCTCCACGGCCTGGCAGCCCGCCTTCGAGTCCGTCACCGGCCACACCGCGCTGCCCGCGACGGCGACCATGGCGGGGCAGCGTGCCCCGGCCGTGGTCCCGGCGCAGCCCGCGCCCGTCGCCGAGATCGCCCCGGCCGCGGTGCCGCAGGAGACGCGGGGTGGCCGGCCTGGACCGTACGACACCGGGATGAAGGTCCGCCGGGAGGTACTGGGCGACGCGCACGTCGACCGGGTGCTGGCGGGGGCCGACGAGTTCTCCGGCGACTTCCAGGAGCTGCTCACCCGCTACGCCTGGGGCGAGGTCTGGGACCGCCCCGGACTCGACCGGCGCACCCGCAGCTGTGTCACCCTCACCGCCCTCGTCGCCGGCGGCCATCTGGAGGAGCTGGCCGTCCACACCCGGGCCGCCCTGCGCAACGGGCTCACCCCGGCCGAGATCAAGGAGGTGCTGCTCCAGGCGGCCGTCTACTGCGGCGTCCCGGTGGCGAACAGCGCCTTCTGGGTGGCCCAGCAGGTCGTCCGCGAGGAGACCACACCCCGGGAGTGAGCCGGGGCGCTCCGCGGGACCGTGCGCTCGGGGGGAGGATGGGATCCATGAGGTTCACCAAGAAATCGCACTCCTGCGTCCGTCTGGAGAAGGACGGCCGCGTTCTCGTCCTCGACCCCGGGGGGTTCAGCGAGGAGGACGCGGCCCTCGGCGCGGACGCCGTCCTGGTCACGCACGAGCACCCCGACCACTTCGACGAGGGCCGGCTGCGCACCGCCCTGGAGGCCAACCCGGCCGCCGGGATCTGGACCCTGAAGTCCGTCGCGGAACAGATCTCGGCGGCGTTCCCGGGCCGCGTGCACACGGTGGGCCACGGCGACACCTTCACCGCGGCCGGCTTCGACATCCAGGTGCACGGCGAACTGCACGCGGTGATCCACCCGGACATCCCGCGCGTCACCAACGTGGGCTACCTCGTCGACGGCGGGAAGCTCTTCCACCCCGGCGACGCGCTCACCGTCCCCGACCACCTGGTCGAGACACTGATGCTGCCGGTCATGGCCCCCTGGAACAAGATCTCCGAGGTCATCGACTACGTACGCGAGGTGCGGCCGCGCCGCGCCTACGACATCCACGACGCCCTGCTCACCGATCTCGCCCGCCCGATCTACGACCGCCAGATCGGCGCCCTCGGCGGCACGGAACACCTGCGGCTCGCCCCCGGCGGCGCGGCCGAGCTGTAGGAGGGGAGGGGCGACGGCGCCGGGCGGGCGTTGTCGGACCCTCCGGGTAGGTTGTGGGACATGCGCATCGCGACCTGGAACGTGAACTCGATCACCGCCCGTCTGCCGAGGCTCCTGGCCTGGCTGGAGAGCAGCGGCACGGACGTGCTCTGCCTCCAGGAGGCCAAGGTCGCCGAGGACAAGTTCCCGGTGGAGGAGCTGCGCGAACTGGGCTACGAGGCGGCGGTGCACGCGACCGGCCGGTGGAACGGTGTGGCGGTGCTGTCGAAGACCGGACTGGAGGACGTGGTCAAGGGACTGCCGGGCGACCCCGGTTACGACGGCTCCGTCGAGCCCCGCGCCATTTCCGCGACCTGCGGCCCGGTCCGCGTCTGGTCGGTGTACGTGCCGAACGGGCGCGAGGTGGACCATCCGCACTTCGCGTACAAGCTCCAGTGGTTCGAGGCGCTGAAGGCCGCCGTCGCCGGTGACGCGGCGGGCGGCCGCCCGTTCGCGGTGCTGGGCGACTACAACGTGGCACCGACCGACGACGACGTGTACGACCCGGCCGCCTTCGAGGGCTCCACCCATGTCACCCCCGCCGAGCGTGCCGCGCTCGCCTCCCTGCGTGAGGCCGGCCTGTCGGACGTGGTCCCCCGCCCCCTCAAGTACGAGCACCCGTTCACGTACTGGGACTACCGCCAGCTCTGCTTCCCCAAGAACCGGGGGATGCGCATCGACCTGGTCTACGGCAACGAGCCGTTCGCGAAGGCGGTCAAGGACTCCTACGTCGACCGCGAGGAACGCAAGGGCAAGGGCGCCTCGGACCACGCTCCGGTCGTGGTGGACCTCGACGTGTAGCGGGGCGCCCGGCGGTCGACGGACCCCGCGCGCCTGTGGTGCGCGGGGGGTGATGAATGACAGGCTGGAGGTATGAACATCCCTTTCCTGGGCGGCCGTCGCCGGAAGGGCGGCCTGCCCGATCCCGAGGGCATCGCCGGACTCCTGGCCGAGTGCGAAGCGTTGCGCGCCCAGGCGTACCGGGCGGGGGTCCGACTCGACGACTCCCCGGCCTCGTTGGAGGCACTGGACCAGCTGGTCCCGGGCTGGCGCGACGACGAGGAGGCGTCGGACTGGCTGGGCAACGACGCGGGGCTGTATCTGGGATCCGTCATCGTGCGCACCGTACCGGGGGCCGCCTGGGAGATCCGCTGCGACGGGCAGCCGGTCGTACGGCTGGTCTCCGGCCGGGAGTTCGACGTCGTGGACGCGGGACACGCGTGGGCGGCCAGCGGAGTACCCGAACTGTCCCAGCTGTACGCGGAGGTCGCGGAGGCCTGAACCGGGCCGGCGCCTTCCGCGGCGGTTCCCGTCGTCCCCTCTCCCACCGTCCGGCGTAAATACGGCTAATGACCGAAAGGCTCGTGTCGCGTCGTCCCGGCGATCTTGCCTCGATACGTTGCGGCGACCACCACAACGTGGAGAACGAGCAGAGGTGGGTATGGCCGTCGATCCGCTGACCGAACTGCGAGACGTCAACACGTACTTCGAGGGCCCGCGGGCGCCGCGGGACACCGGCCCGGCCGGCGGCGGGGCGCCGGCGCGGCCGCGCGCCGACGGTGCCGAAGACTCTCCAGCACTGAGCGGGTGACGTCAGCAGACCCGTCGGTCCGGACGTCGACTAGGATGTTCCCTCCGTCCCGGTGGGGGAGGGGACTTCGCGGCAGGAGCGCGGACGCCGCCGCCGGGAGGGGCCCACCGCGGACCTCGCCCGCGGGGGCGGCGGGTCACATCGGCCGGTCCCGTCCGGCGGCAGCCGGAGATCACTGCTCGCGCGGCGAACCGACAGTACGACGGGTCGTCCGCCGACGAGGAGAAGGTCAGCTGCGCGCCGGACGGGGAGCGCCGAGGCGCCGGTGGCGGGAGTGCCGGCGGGAGCGCCGGTCGCGGGAGTACCGGCCGGGTTCACTCCGCCCGGTGCGTCTTGCGCGGTGCCGGAGCGGGAGCCGGCAGCGGCGTCTGCGCCGCCTTGGTCACGTCCCCGACCAGTTCCACCACATCGGGGCCGTAGGCCTGGGAGTTGATCACCTTCAGCAGCAGCACGAAGGAGTTGGACCCGTGCTTGCGGGCCAGCCGCTCGTGATGGCGGGCGAGATAACGGGTCGCGGCCTGGTTGGTGATCGCGCGCTGGCCGCAGAACAGGAACACCGGCCGTGTCTCGTGCCGTTCACCGGCGGTCAGCCGGGCCAGCAGGACGTACTCGGCGACGCCCGGGTCCATGCGGTAGCGCTCGGGGCCGATCTGGAAGGCGCCCCGGTCCGGTCCCGGTTCCGGGTCGACATTGACCCGCACCCCCGGCAGCATGGCCGCCATATGGGCCACCATCCGCCGGTTCGAGCCGGGACCGCCCACGCAGAACTCGGTCCGCTCGCCGAAGCCCTGGTGCGCCGCGTCCTGCGTCACCACCTGGACATGCGCCCCGCAGTCCTTGATCAGCGCGGACAGTTCGAGCAGCGCGAACACGTCGAACCGGTGCACCGCGGGTTCCGCCGTCGCCGAATCGCGGTTGACGACGAGCAGGGACTCGGAGTTCTCGGGCAGGCCGAAGAAGGCCTGCTTGCGCCGGAGCTTGCGCTTCCACACAGAGGTACGGGCGATCCAGCCCAGCGCGGCACTGATACCCACGGCCAGCACGGCCAGCACGATATTGCGTACGTCGTCGGTCATGGGCGCGCATGCTAGCGGTCCGACGCAAACCCGTGTTCGACACCCGGGTGGCCGACCGTCCCCCGGACCACCCGCGCGGCACGCCTCCCGACATCGCTGACGGGAGCATGACGTCGAACTAAGCTGCGCGGACGGCCCTTTACCGGAGGTGCGGATGCGTCGCTCTGTCGTACGGAAGCTCGCAGTCCTGGCGGCCGGTGCCGCCGTGACGTCGGTGGGGGCGTTCGCGCCGCCCGCCGAGCACGACCGGCCCGCCTCACACGACTGGCCCGCTTTACACGACGGGCCCGCTTTACACGACCGGCCCGGCCGGCCCGCCCCGCACCCGCCCAAGGCCCCGGTGGCCGTCGGATACGGCGGCGCGGTCTCCAGCGTCGACGCCGACGCCTCCGCCGCCGGGATCGAGATCCTGCGCCAGGGCGGCAACGCCGTCGACGCGGCAGTCGCCACGGCGGCCGCGCTCGGCGTCACCGAGCCCTACTCGGCGGGGATCGGCGGGGGCGGCTACTTCGTCCACTACGACGCCAGGTCCCGCACCGTGCACACCCTCGACGGCCGCGAGACCGCGCCGCTGTCCGCCGGCTCCGGGCTCTTCCTGGAGGACGGCGCGCCGATCCCGTTCGCCGAAGCCGTCAGCAGCGGTCTCGGCGTCGGTACGCCCGGCACGCCCGCCACCTGGCAGCGGGCGCTCGACACCTGGGGCAGGCGCGGCCTCGGCACGGTCCTGAAGCCCGCCGAACGCCTGGCCCGCGACGGCTTCACCGTCGACGGCACCTTCCGCGCGCAGACCGCCGCGAACGAGAGCCGCTTCCGGTACTTCCCCGACACCGCCGAGCTGTTCCTCCCGGGCGGTGAACTCCCGGCCGTCGGCTCCACCTTCAAGAACCCCGACCTGGCCCGCACCTACGCGGAGCTGCGCCGCAAGGGCGTCGACGCGCTCTACCGGGGAGCCATCGGGCGGGACGTCGTCCGTACGGTCAACAGGCCGCCGGTGGACCCGGACTCCGGCTGGAACGCCCGTCCGGGCGACCTGTCCGCCCGGGACCTCGCCGCCTACCGCGCCACGGACCAGCCGCCCACGAAGACCTCCTACCGCGGCCTGGACGTCTACTCCATCGCGCCCTCCTCCTCCGGCGGCACGACGGTCGGCGAGGCGCTCAACATCCTGGAGCGCACCGACCTGTCCAGGGCGAGCGACGTCCAGTACCTGCACCGTTTCATCGAGGCGAGCCGCATCGCGTTCGCCGACCGGGGGCGCTGGCTCGGCGACCCCGCCTTCGAGGACGTGCCGACGAGGGAACTGCTCTCCCAGCGGTTCGCCGACTCGCGCGCGTGCCTCATCCAGGACGACGCCGTCCTCACCAGCCCTCTCGCCCCCGGCGACCCCCGCGACCCGAAGCCCTGCGCCACCGGAGGCGAGGCCGCGCCGACGACGTACGAGGGCGAGAACACCACGCACCTCACCACCGCCGACCGCTGGGGCAACGTGGTCGCCTACACCCTCACCATCGAGCAGACCGGCGGCAGCGGCATCACCGTGCCCGGACGCGGCTTCCTGCTCAACAACGAACTCACCGACTTCTCCTTCGCTCCGGCGAACCCGGCCGTGCACGACCCGAACCTGCCCGGCCCGGGCAAGCGGCCCCGGTCGTCGATCTCACCGACGATCGTGCTCGACCGGCACGACCGGCCGGTGGTGGCGCTCGGCTCGCCCGGCGGCTCCACCATCATCACCACCGTCCTGCAGACCCTCACCGGTTTCCTCGACCGCGGACTGCCCCTGGCCGACGCGATCGCCGCGCCGCGCGCCAGCCAGCGCAACACGGCGCAGACGGACCTCGAACCCGGCCTGTACGACAGTGAGCTGCGGCGGAGTCTGGAAGCCATCGGGCACTCCTTCCGGGAGAACCCGGAGATCGGCGCGACCACCGGTATCCAGCGGCTGCCGGGCGGCAAGTGGCTCGCGGCGGCCGAGAAGGACCGCAGGGGCGGCGGCTCGGCCATGGTGGTGCGTCCGGCACCCTAGTGCCGCGGAGGGGCGCCCCGGACGGAACCGGGGCGCCCCTCCGCGCGGCTCACAGCCCGGGCGCCGGTGCCTCCTGGGTACGGAAGGTCAGGTGCCCGTCCTGGGTGTCCACCGTCACCCGGCCGCCCTCCTGGACCCGGCCGTCCAGAAGCAGCCGGGACAGCTGGTTGTCGACCTCGCGCTGGATCGTGCGGCGCAGCGGCCGGGCGCCGTACTCGGGCTGGAAGCCGCGCTCGGCCAGCCAGTCCACGGCCCCATCGGTGAAGTCCACCGAGACGCCCCGGCCCGCCAGCCCGCGCCGGGTGGCCTCCAGCAGCAGGTCGGTGATCCGCCGCAGTTCCTCGGCGGTCAGCTGGCGGAACACCACGATCTCGTCGATCCGGTTGAGGAACTCGGGCCGGAAGTGCTCCCGCAGGGGCCGCAGCACCTGCTCGCGCCGCGCTTCCTCGTCCGCGTCCGCGCCGCCGGACGCGAAGCCCAGGGTGGCGCCGCGCCGGGTGATCACCTCGGAACCGAGGTTGCTGGTCATCACGATGACGGTGTTGGTGAAGTCCACCGTCCGGCCCTGCGCGTCGGTCAGCCGGCCGTCGTCCAGGACCTGCAGCAGGACGTTGAAGACATCCGGGTGGGCCTTCTCCACCTCGTCCAGCAGCAGCAGCGAGTACGGGTGTCGGCGGACCACCTCGGTCAGCTGTCCCGCCTCCTCGTGACCCACGTAGCCGGGCGGGGCGCCCACCAGCCTGCTGACCGTGTGCCGCTCCTGGTACTCGCTCATGTCGAGCCGTACCATCCGGTCCTCGCTGCCGAACAACGCCTCGGCGAGTGCCCGCGCCAGTTCCGTCTTGCCGACGCCCGTCGGCCCGAGGAACAGGAAGCTGCCGATCGGCCGGTCGGGGCTGGCGAGCCCCGCGCGGGAGCGCAGTACGGCGTCCGAGACGACGCGCACCGCCTCCTCCTGGCCGACGACCCGCTGGTGCAGGTGCTGCTCCAGGCCCAGCAGCCGGTCCTTCTCCTCCTCCGTGAGGCGGCTGACCGGGATGCCCGTCTGCCGGGCCACCACCTCGGCGATCGCCTCGGCGTCCACCCACAGGCTCTGGCCCTCGTCGACCTCGTCGTCGCCGCCGGCCTGGGCGATCCGCTCCTTCAGCTCCCCGATGCGGTCCCGCAGCCGCGTCGCCTGCTCGTACTGCTCGTCGGCAACCGCCTGGTCCTTGTCGCAGGTGAGCTGATCGATCTCGCGTTCCATGGCCCGTACGTCTGTGCCCTTGGTCCGGGCCCGCAGCCGCACCCGGGCGCCCGCTTGGTCGATGAGGTCGATGGCCTTGTCGGGCAGCCGGCGGTCGCTGATGTAGCGGTCGGACAGCTCCACGGCCGCCACCAGTGCCTCGTCGGTGTAGCGGACCTGGTGGTGGGCCTCGTACCGGTCCCGCAGGCCGCGCAGGATCTCGATCGCGTCCGCGGGGGTCGGCTCCGGCACCATGATCGGCTGGAAGCGGCGGGCCAGCGCGGCGTCCTTCTCGATCCGGCGGTACTCCTCCAGCGTGGTCGCCCCGACGATGTGCAGCTCGCCGCGGGCGAGGGCGGGCTTGAGGATGTTGCCGGCGTCCATCGAGCTGCCCTCGCCCCCGCCGCCACCGGCGCCGACGACGGTGTGCAGCTCGTCGATGAAGATGATCAGCTGGTCGGAGTGGGAGCGGATCTCCTCGACGATGGTGTTCATCCGCTCCTCGAAGTCGCCCCGGTAGCGGGTCCCGGCCACGACCGCCGTCAGGTCGAGGGCGACCACCCGCCGGCCGAGGAGGATGTCGGGCACGTCCCCCTCGGCGATCCGCTGGGCCAGCCCCTCGACGACGGCGGTCTTGCCGACACCCGCGTCACCGATCAGCACCGGGTTGTTCTTGCCACGCCGGGACAGCACCTCGACGGTCTGCTCGATCTCCTGGTCCCGTCCGATCACCGGGTCGATACGGCCCTCGCGGGCCAACGAGGTGAGATCACGGCCGTACTTGTCCAGCGTGGGGGTGCCCGTGGCGGGGTGCGGGCGCTCGGCACGGGACTGCTGGGCCTCCGGTGTCTCGGGCGGGGGAGAGGGGGCGAACCGGGCGGCGTTGAGGATGTGCCCGGCGGCCGAGTCGGGGTTGGCGGCGAGGGCACTGAGCACATGCTCCGGGCCGATGTAGCCGACGCCGCTCGCCCGGGCCAACTCGTGCGCGTCCAGGAGCGCCCGCTTCACGGCGGGGGTCAGGGACAGCGAGGTCGGCGGCGGGGCTTCGCCCGGTTCGTGCTGGACGGGGCCCGACCGGTCGTCGATCTGGGACGCGAGCGAGTCCGGGTCCGCGCCCGCCCGGCTGAGCAGGCTCCGGGTCGGCTCGGCGCTGAGGGCGGCGCGCAGCAGGTGCTGGGTGTCCAGGTCCCGGCTGCCGTGCTCGGCGGCGTACTGGGCGGCTCCGCGCACCAGTTCCCGGGCGGGCTGGCTGAGGAGCCTGCCGATGTCTATCTGACGGGGGCGCTGTCCGCCGAAGAAGCGGGCGAGAAATTCTGCGAACGGGTCACCCTCCGGGCCGACGAAACCATTCGTCATGGTCATCCGTTCCTTCGCTGGGTCGACGTGCCGGGGCCGGGTAACCCGGCCGGGGCTCGCTCATGTCAACGATGACACGATCCGTTTGGGCGGGCATGTCAGGAGGGGGACGGAGCACGGCCCGTGCGGCGACGGTCGCCCGGACGCAGCATCTGGCTCGTGGCCAGCTCCCGGTAGAGGGGGTTCGCCGCCAGCAGCTCCTCGTGCCGCCCCTGGCCGACCGTGCGGCCCCCGTCCAGGACGACGATCCGGTCGGCGTGCCGCACGGTGGACAGGCGGTGGGCGACGACCAGCACGGCGCACTCCCGCGCCACCTCCTTCATCACCGTGGTCAGCGCCGCTTCGTTGATCGCGTCCAGGTGGGAGGTGGGCTCGTCGAGCAGCAGCAGGGCGGGGCGGGCGAGCAGGGCCCTGGCCAGTGCCACGCGTTGGCGTTCGCCGCCGGAGAGCGTGCTCCCGCGCTCGCCGACGACGGCGTCGAGACCGCCGGGCAGCCGCTCGACGACCTCCTCGAGCCGCGCCAGTTCCACCACGCGCAGGAGTTCCCTCTCCGGGGCGTCGGGCACGGCGTAGGCGATGTTCTCCCGCAGGGTGCCGTGCACGACGTGGGTGTTCTGGTCCACGACGGCGACGCGGCGCCGGCACGCGTCGCGGCCCAGTTCGCCGGCCGCCCGGCCGTCGAAGAGCACGGTTCCCGAGTCCGGCTCGTAGAAGCCCGCGACCAGGGCGAAGACCGTGCTCTTCCCGGCGCCCGAGGGACCCACCAGGGCGACCTGACCGCGCGGGGCGACGGCGAAGGACACGCCTCGCAGGACGGGCCGGCGCGGTTCGTAGCCGAAGTGGACGTCGTCGAGGGCGAGGGCGGGCGACTCGCCGCCGTCGGCCGGTGCCCCTGGGCGGGACCGGACGGTGGGGCGGACCGGTGCGGCGACCGGACCGGTGTGCTCGACGGGCAGGCGCATCGCCTCTTCGACCCGCCGGTGGGCGCCCATGCCCCGCTGGATCTGTCCCACCGAGTGGAACAGGGAGGACAGCGGCAGGACGAGGTACGAGGCGTACAGCAGGAAGGCGACGAGGTCACCCAGGGAGCCCGACCGTCCGCCCACGCGCAGGCCACCGATGACGAGGACGAGGAGGAAGGAGCCCTGGACGGCGAGTTCGACGGCGGGACTCATCACGGAGGCGAGCTTCGCGGTGCGCACGCCCGCGTCATGGGCCTCGGCCACCCGGGCGCCGACGCGGGCCGCCTCCCGTGCCTCGGCGCGGTGCACCCGGACCATGGGGAGGGCGCCCAGTGCCCGCTCCAGGTCGGCGGCGATGGCCCCGATCGCGTGCTGCATACGCTCCGAGGCGCACCGGATCGCCTTGAGCAGCGAGGTGACGACACCGGCCGCGACGGCCACGGTCAGCACCACGAGGAGCAGCAGCAGCGGGTCGAGCAGCGCCATCAGGACGAGCGCCCCGGCGGCGACGATGCTCCCGGTCACCAGGTCGGCCAGGGCCTGGGAGATGACCTCTCGCAGAAGGGTCGTATCGGCGGTGACGCGCGAGACGAGGTCGCCGCCGCGGTGGCGGTCGTACGCGCGCATCTCCAGCCGGAGCAGCCGGTCGACCAGGCCGAGGCGGAGCTGCCGTACGACGCCCTCGCCCGTGCGCTCCAGGAGGAAGCGGCCCACCGAGCCGGTGGCGGCCTCGGCGACGAACAGCACGCCGAGCAGCCCCAGCAGCGGCCAGACGACCTGCCCGCGGCTGCTCGCGTCCACGGTCTCCCGGGCCACGAGCGGCTGGGCCAGCCCGAGCGCGGAGCCCGCGAGGGTCAGCAGGACGGCCAGCCCGATGGCCCGCCGGTGTCCGGCGGTGAGGCGGTAGAGCGTACGAATCGCCGCCCGGGTGGACCGATCCCCACCCGGGTCCGCCGGGAGCCCGCTGGGGTCGGTCTGCTGTCCTGCGTCCTGGGCCGGGTTCTCGGGAGCCGGCCCGTGTCCTGTGCCCTCGGCTAAGGGCTCGGGGGTTGGCCGGTGTCCTGCGTCCTCGGCTAAGGGCTCGGGGGTTGGCCGGTGTCCTGCGTCCTCGGCCGAGGTGTCGGGGGTTGGCCCGGTGGGGTCGGTCCGCTGTTCCGCGTCCCTGGCCGGGGTGCCGGCCGCCGGCCCGGTGGAGCAGGTCCGCCGACGCCCGTCCACGCCCGGGACGCCGCTCGATGCCCCGGCATGCGATGGGCTGTCGGGCGGGCGGGCGGGGCGGGTCCGGCGGGGGACTGCGGGGTGGTCGGTCGTCGGTCCGGGGTGTGCCGGGCCGGGGGCCGCTGGGGTGTGGGGTGTCGGTTCGGCGGGGGGCGGGTGGCCGGTCATCGGGACGGTGGAGGGGAGACGGGTTCCACGGAGACGAGTCGGGTGAAGTAGCCGTCGGGCAGGCCTTCGCCGACGGGGTGTCCCTCGGCCTCGATCCAGGCGTGCGCGGTGAAGGGCGGCACGACACGGACGCCCGTGCACCAGGTCGGCCACGTCCCCCGCAGCCGGCACAGCAGTGCGGCGCCCAGGGAGCGCGGCAGGCACCCCTTCGGTCCGCTGCAGCGCAGGCTGACGGCACACAGGGCGTCGCGCGCGGCCTGTGCCTCGACGGCGGTGGCGGGCGCCGCGCCGCGTCGCAGCACGCCCAGCACGCTGCGGATGCGGCGCGGCGGCAGCAGGGTGAGCACGAGGGCGGGCACCAGCACCAGCCGGGCGGCAAGCCGTTGCCCGAGCGGTACACCGGTGGGGCGTTCCAGCGCGCTGGGCGTCGTCATGAGGCCAGCCCCGCCTCGCGCAGGTCACCGACGAGTGCCTCGACGTCCCGCAGGGCCTGCGCCCGCTCGATGTCGAACTCGCGGACCAGGGCGGCGGCCGCGTCGGCGACCTCGCCGCCGTCCAGCAGCGTCCGTACCACCAGTGTGGCGGTGGGGTTCAACTCCCAGTAGGCACCGGCCCGTTCGTCCAGGAGCACGGTGCCGTAGTCGGTTTCGGCCGTGGAGACGTGCGCGTCGAAACGCAGGGACATGGCATTGCCTTTCTGTGCCGTGGGCAGGACCCCCACGGCCGCGGAGGGCTACGGGATACGGGTACCGCCGCGGCTGCGGGCCAGCCCGCGCAGCCACACCTCGGCGGCGATCGTCGAGTAGAGGATGGCGTCGGACAGCCCGGGGGAGGCCGGCCGACGGGCGAGACGGCGCAGCTCGGCGGCGTCCACCAGGCCCATCCGCGCCAGCCGGGAGTCCTCCCAGAGCGCCAGCAGGTCGGCACGGTTCTCGCGCAGCCCGTTGGAGGCGTCCATGGAGGCCGAGGCCTTGTTCGTCCTGCGCAGGCACGGTTCGGGAACCACCCCGCTCATCGCGGCGGTCAGCAGTGGCTTGTACCGGAACGGTGTGACGCGCTCGGCCGGGCGTACGGCGAGGCACGCCTCGATGACCCGGTCGTCGAAGAAGGGCGAGGCCATGGGCAGACCGGTCCGGGCCGCCATGTGGTCCCACTGCCGGATGACGCGGGTGGTCACCCGGATCTGCTCCAGGTCCGCGTGCATGCCCCGGTCGGGGTGCAGGGGCGCGGCCGACGCCGCGGCGTCGAGCAGGGCACGCCGCGCCAGCCGCTCGGCGTCTGCGGTCACCCAGTGGAACAGGCGGGGGGCCACGCTCCAGCCGAGTCCCGAGGCGACGGAGGACGGGGACGGGGCGCGCAGTTGGCCGGCGGCGTCGGCGAGCCACTTCCCGTACGGCCGTGTGTCGGCCAGGGCGCGGACGGTGCCGCCGAGCGGCCACTGCCACAGGGCCCGGAACCCGCGCAGATGCCGCAGGGCGTGCAGCGGACTGGTGCGCAGCAGCCGGTGGTAGTAGGCCTCGGCACACCAGGTCACGTGGTCACCCCCGATGCCGGTCAGATGCACGCGGCTGCCGCGCGCGGCGAGTCCGGGCAGGTGGTGCAGGGCACGGGAGCGGTCCATGACGCCGACGGTGGGTTCGTCCAGCACGTCGTCGATGTCCAGCAGATCGTCGTAGACCAGGGGCGAGGCGTCGGCGTCCCAGACCAGGTGCTCGACGTCCGGGAGGTACCGGGCGGCCTGCTCGGCCCAGTACAGGTCGGTGTCCGCCGGGTCTCGTCCCGGCCAGGTGGAGGCCACCACGCGGGCGGGGGAGCGGTCGGCGAGAAAGCACAGGGACGTGGAGTCCAGCCCGCCGGACAGGTCGCAGCTGACCACACCGCCGTGCCGGGTCCGCGCGCCGACGGCTTCCCGGAGTGCCGCCCGCACCGGGCCGGTCCCCTCGGCCAGCGGCACCACCGGCTCCGGCGGCGTCCACCAGCGGGAGTGCCGGGCGGTGTGCCCGTCCGGAGCGACGATCACCGCCTCGTGCGGGGGTACGGCGGTGACCGCGGGCCACAGTGACGTCTCGTGGAGCGGGTACGGGACGGGCCACATCAGCCGGACGGCCAGTTCCGCGGGATCGGGGTCGAGGCCGAGGGCGTCGGCGAGTATGTCGGCACGGGTGGCGACGACCCGGGTACCGGCGATCCTCGCGTGGAAGACCAGCCGCAGGCCCGAGGCCGTGCCCTGGGCGCGGATCCTCCCGTCGAGTGCGGCCACCAGGTGGAAGCTGCCGGGGAGGCTGCGGGCCAGCGCGCCGACCTCCGCGAGGTCGCGCAACCGCGCGGCCCTGCGCCGTAGTTCGTCCTCCTCCACGGGACAGCACCCGATGACGGCCAGGGCGGCGTCACCGGCGCGTACCGTGACGGACTCGTCGTCGTGCCAGTGGCCGACCAGCCAGGGCCGGCCCGAGGGATGGTTCACGATCCGGCAACCGGGCCGGGCGAAGGAGCGGGCCACGGCGGCCGCGTCCTCGCAGTCGGTGAAGACCGCGAAGTGCGCGTCGCCGGGGCCCGTCCCCGCACGTGCGTGCAGTGGTGTCATGACGTCGGGTCGGTGCCGTCGTCCGTCAGTTCTTGCTGAAGATCAGCCGGTCGTTGCCGTTCTTCAGCAGGAGCCCGGTCTCCTTGCGGAACGTCCCGAGGCGGACGAGGGTCGGCGCTTCGTATGCCTTCTTCATGACTCTCCTCGTGTGCTGACTGCCCGGCCACTCCCCTCGTCGACGTGCCCGTGGCTCATCGGGAGCCGGGGCGAGGAGCGGCGCGGCACCCAGCTAGCGCCAGAACTACCGGGCAGGGCAAGAAGGTGCGAAAAAGTACGACTATGTGTAAACGCTCAGGGATTCCGTCTGCCGGTCGGCTCGATCTCGTCCGCACGGGCGTTGCGCGTGTGCGCGCATGGTGTGGACGCCTACGAGAAGAAACGTTTTCACCTCGACTCCCGTGCCGGAATGCTCGCCCGGCGCACCGCTCCCGGCCTGGTTGCGGAAGGGAGCCGCCGGGGCGCGTTCGCGGAACTCTACCGCGCAACGCCGATTCCGCTTCGTGCGTGGTGACAAGGAGCGACCGGTTCTCACTCGGTTCGGCGGGCCGTCAGCACCCGCGGCCCGTTCTCGGTGATCGCCACCGTGTGTTCCGCATGCGCCGCCCGGGTGCCGTCGTTCGTGCGGAGCGTCCAGCCGTCCGGGGCGGCGTGGTAGGAGTCCGTGCCGCCGCCGATGAGCATGGGCTCGATCGCGAGACACATGCCGTGCCGCAGGGGCATCCCCCTGCCCGGCCTGCCCTCGTTCGGCACCGCCGGGTCCTCGTGCATACGGCGGCCGATGCCGTGGCCGCCGAAGTCCTCCATGATCCCGTAGCCCGCGCCGCGGCACACCGTGCCGATCGCGTGGGCGATGTCGCCGATGCGGTTGCCGACGACGGCCGCCTCGATGCCCGCCGCGAGCGCCCGCTCGGCGGCCCCGATCAGCGCCACGTCGGCCGGACGCGGGGTGCCCACGGTGAAACTGATCGCCGAGTCCCCGGCCCAGCCGCCCAGTTGGGCACCGCAGTCGATGGAGACCAGGTCTCCGTCGCGCAGCCGGTACCCGTCCGGGATGCCGTGCACGATCGCGTCGTTCACGGAGGCGCAGATCACCGCGGGGAACGGCGTCGGGGCGAAGGACGGCCGGTAGCCCAGGAAGGGCGAGGTGGCACCCGCCGCACGCAGCACCTCCCGTGCCACCTCGTCCAGCTCGAGCAGGGAGACGCCCACGTCGGCGGCCTCGCGCACGGCCGTCAGCGCGCTCGCGACGACCTGGCCGGCCTCGTACATGGCATCGATCGATGTGTCGGTCTTGAGCTCCATCATGCCAATTACTATACCGGTATTAGAATGGGCTCCATGGTGCGCACCCCCTTGACCCCCGAAGAGCGCGAACGCGGCGAGCGGCTCGGCCGGCTGTTGCGCGAGACGCGCGGCGATCGCAGCATGGCGGAGATCGCGGCGCGCGCCGGGATCTCCCCGGAGACCCTCCGGAAGATCGAGACCGGACGGGCCCCGACCCCGGCGTTCTTCACCGTGGCCGCGCTGGCCGGCGTGCTCGGGCTGTCGATGGACGTACTGGTGGAGCGCTGCGCGCCGGACCCGTCGATCGCCGCCTGAGCCCGGCCGCCAGGCCCGGCACCGGGTTCGCATCCCGCCGGAAAACTCACCGTAGCGCCGCTGTAACACGACGGGTGTTGCCTACGGAGCTGAGTACTCCGGAACCGGCGGGAGTTGACCATGACGGCTGAGCAACTCCAGGACCCGGTCCGGGAGTTCACGAACTACCTGCGGGATCTGCTGACGCGCCTCGATCGGTACGGCGGCTGGTGCCTGGTGTTCTGGCGGCGGGACCCCGAGAGCATGCGGGCGTGCCTGGAGGGGCGTGAGCCGCCGCCCTGGGACGTGATGGAGTCCCTGCTCCAGGACCTCGCCACCGCCTACGGTCCCGGAGCCGCCGAGGCCGAGGCGCCGGGGGCCCGCTCCCTGCACACGGCCGCGCTGGACGCGTACGACGCCCGGCCCGGGGCCCGGGAAGCCCTGAGCGACCGGCTCGACGTCATGCTGCGCGAACAGCGGTACGCGGCGGAGCGCCGTACGGAACTGACCCGCCGGCTCGCCTCCGCGGCCACCCCCGAGGAGGCCCGCGCCCTCCGCGACGACCTCGCCTGGGCCGAGGACGACCACGCACGCGCCACCGCGCGGTGCGCGGAGATCAACGCGCGCACGGCCGCCCTCGACCGCCACGCCCGCCGGGCGGGACACCCTCCGCCACCGCACGGCAGGTACGAGAACCCCCGCCCGACCCCCGACCCGGGCCGGACGTCCCCCGCCGGCCGGGGTGGGCCGTCCGGCCCCGGAGACCGCGCACACGCCGGCGGAACGGGACAGCCCGCGCCCGCCCCCGGGAGACGCAAGCGGCGCCGGGGTGGGGCACGCTTCGCCGGAGCGGCGGACGACGAGGGGAGCGGGCCCGTCCCCGTACCGCCCGCCGCCGTGCCGAGCCTGCCGGCGGTCGATCCCGGCGCGCGAGGCGCGCGGTTCGCCGGGGCGGCCGGGGAGCCGGAGGCGGAGTCCTGGAGCGAACGGCCCGCCGACGCGGCCGACCGGCGCGAGGTCGCCCGCACCGTGGCCACGCTCGCGCGGCTGCGGGGCGAGGGGCGCGGCGGCGAGGCGCACGCGCTGCTGAATGAGGTCGCGTACTCGCCCGCCGCACGGTTCCCGCTGCTGGCCGACGCGATGCGGCGGGCCGGGCTCGGTGCCGACTGGGCGACGCTGCTGTGGGAGGCCGCCGCCGCGCAGCCCGCCGACCGGCTCGCCACCGCGGCCGACGCGCTCGCCGCGGCGGGCCGCGCGGAGGACGGCGACCAGATCCTCAGACAGGGTGTCGTACGCCCGGCCGACGAGATCGGGCAGGCCGTGCTGACCCTGGACGCGCAGGCGCGGCACGGGGAGGCACGGGCCCTGCTCGACGCCTGCGTCCGGATGCGCACCCCGGTGGACGCGGCGCGCACGGCCGCCGCCGATCCGCGCAGGCTCGTCCCTCTGCTCCTGACCGCCGCGCGGGCGGTCTCCGACACCCGGCACCGCGAGCTGCTGCACGCGCTGCGCGTCGTGGGATTCGCCACCTGAGCGAGGACCGGCGCACCGGCCGGCTCACCCACAGGGGTGTCAATCACGATCGACTCCGCGGCCTTGACGACGATGGTCTTGGCAAGGCCGCCCGAGAGGCTTACGTTCGACCCTCTACGACCCCTTTCTACGGGCGTAGAGGCGCTGACGCCGCGTCCGAGGAGCAGCTCATGACCCATGTCGTACGTGCCGCTCTGGTCCAGGCGACCTGGACCGGTGACACCGAGTCCATGCTGGCGAAACACGAGGCGCACGCCCGCGAGGCGGCCCGGCGGGGCGCGCAGGTCATCGGGTTCCAGGAGGTGTTCAACGCCCCCTACTTCTGCCAGGTCCAGGACCCCGGACACTATCGCTGGGCCGAGCCCGTCCCCGACGGCCCGACCACCCGCAGGATGCGGGAGCTGGCCCGGGAGACCGGCATGGTGCTCGTCGTGCCGGTGTTCGAGGTCGAGCAACCGGGCCACTACTACAACACCGCGGCCGTGATCGACGCCGACGGCACCGTCCTCGGCAAGTACCGCAAGCACCACATCCCCCAGGTCAAGGGGTTCTGGGAGAAGTTCTACTTCCGTCCCGGCAACCTCGGCTGGCCCGTCTTCGACACCGCCGTCGGCAAGGTGGGCGTCTACATCTGCTACGACCGGCACTTCCCCGAGGGGTGGCGACAACTCGGTCTCAACGGAGCGCAGTTGGTCTACAACCCGTCGGCCACGCACCGCGGCCTCTCGTCCCACCTCTGGCGTCTTGAGCAGCCGGCCGCGGCCGTCGCCAACGAGTACTTCGTCGCCGCCATCAACCGCGTGGGCGTGGAGGAGTACGGGGACAACGACTTCTACGGGACCTCGTACTTCGTCGACCCGCGCGGACAGATCGTCGGCGACGTCGCCAGCGACAGCAAGGAGGAACTCGTGATCCGCGACCTGGACTTCGACCTCATCGACGAGGTGCGGCAGCAGTGGGCCTTCTACCGCGACCGCCGCCCCGACGCCTACGAGGGGCTGGTGCGGCCGTGACCGACGACCTGCTGGGCCGCCACCGCTCCGTGCTCCCCGACTGGCTCGCCCTCTACTACGAGCAGCCCCTGGAGATCACCCACGGCGAGGGACGCCACGTCTGGGACTCCGAGGGCAACCGCTACCTCGACTTCTTCGGCGGCATCCTCACCACCATGACCGCCCACGCCCTGCCCGAGGTCACCAAGGCGGTGAGCGAACAGGCCGGGCGGATCGTCCACTCCTCCACCCTCTACCTCAACCGGCCGATGGTGGACCTCGCCGAACGCATCGCCAAGCTGAGCGGCATCCCCGACGCCCGGGTCTTCTTCACCACCTCCGGCACCGAGGCCAACGACACCGCCCTGCTGCTCGCCACCGCCTACCGGCGCAGCAACACGGTCCTGGCGATGCGCAACAGCTACCACGGCCGCTCCTTCAGCTCGGTCGGCATCACCGGCAACCGCGGCTGGTCCCCCACCTCGCTCTCCCCGCTCCAGACGCTCTACGTGCACGGCGGCGTGCGCACCCGGGGCCCGTTCGCCGCACTCGACGACTACGACTTCGTCGCGGCCTGCGTCGACGACCTCAAGGACCTCCTCGGCCACACCCGTCCGCCCGCCGCGCTGATCGCCGAACCCATCCAGGGCGTCGGCGGCTTCACCTCGCCGCCCGACGGGCTGTACGCGGCCTTCCGCGAGGTGCTGCACGAGCGGGGCATCCTGTGGATCGCCGACGAGGTGCAGACCGGCTGGGGCCGCACCGGCGAGCACTTCTGGGGCTGGCAGGCACACAGCCGCAGCGGCCCGCCCGACATGCTGACCTTCGCCAAGGGCATCGGCAACGGCATGTCCATCGGCGGCGTCGTCGCCCGTGCCGAGATCATGAACTGCCTGGACTCGAACAGCATCTCCACCTTCGGCGGCACCCAGATCACCATGGCGGCCGGCCTCGCCAACCTCACCTACCTGCTGGAACACGACCTCCAGGGCAACGCCCGCCGGGTCGGCGGTCTGCTCATCGAGCGGCTGCGGGCGGCCGCCGCCCAGGTCCCGGCCGTACGGGAGGTACGCGGACGCGGGCTGATGATCGGCATCGAGCTGGCGAAACCCGGCACCGACGAGGCCGACCCCGAGGCGGCGTCCGCCGTCCTGGAGGCGGCCCGCGAGGGCGGCCTGCTCATCGGCAAGGGCGGCGGACACGACACCAGCGCCCTGCGGGTCGCCCCGCCGCTGTCCCTCAATGTCGCGGAGGCCGAGGAGGGCGCCGACATCCTCGAACAGGCACTGCGGAGCATCCGGTAGGAGCGGTACACCGAGCAGAAGGACGCGGCCATGACCACCTGGGAGCCACCGGCACCGGCCCTCTCGGTCCGGCAGGTCCTCGCCCTGGAGCGGGTCCTCGCCGGGGAGCCCGAGGTGGTGGCCGGCGCGGGCCGGCTGGACCGGCCGGTGCGCTGGGTCCATGTCGCCGAGGCGGCCGACGTCGGGGTGATGCTCAGCGGCGGCGAGATGGTGCTCACCACCGGTGTGCTGCTCGCCGGTGACGAGGGCAAGCAGGCGGAGTACGTCCGCTCCCTGCACCGCGCGGAGGCATCCGCCGTGGTCCTCGGGCTCGGCCGGGCCTTCCCGGCCCCGCCGGAGGCCATGCGACGGGCGGCTGAACGGTGCGGACTGCCCCTGGTGGTCCTCCACCGCCCCTTCCCCTTCGCCCAGTTGACCGAGGAGGTGCAGTCCCGGCTGGTACGGCGCAAGTTCGCCGCCGTCAGTCTCTCCGAGGCCGTGCGCACCGAACTCACCGCGCTGATCACCACCGGGGCACCGTTGCAGCGCCTGCTCGACGAGGTGGCCCGGCACAGCGGCTGCCCCGTCGTCGTCGCCAACCTCGCCCACCGGGTCCTCGGCACGGCGGGGGAGCGGCCGGCCGTGGACGACGTCCTGCGCGACTGGGAACGTGTCGCCCGGCAGGCCGGCGGCCGTGAGGGCGACGGCTGGATCCGCGCCGAACTCGGCGGACGGGGCGAGCGGTGGGGCCGGATCGTCCTGTGCGGCTACCGGGGCGACACCGCCACCGGACGGCTGCTCGCGGACCGCGCCGCGGAGGCCCTCGTGCTGCACCGCATGCTCGGTGGAGGCGCCTGCTCCTGGGAGGAACAGTCCGCGCAGAGCCTGCTGACCGACCTGGTCGGCGGTTCCGTACCGGCCCGGCAGCTGCTGCCCCGGGCGCGCGCGGCCGGGCTGCCGGTGAACCGGCGCACCTTCGTGCCGCTGGTCGTGCGCGGCCGGGACGCGGCCCGGCTCGATCGTGTGCTGCGCCTGCTCGGGCTGCCCGGGATCGTCGCCGAACTGTCCGGCTCCGCGACCGCCGTGCTGCTCAGCCTGGCCCCCGACCAGGACGCCGACGCCCTCACCACCCATTTCGCCGCGCGGCTGCGGGCCGAGCCGGAGGGGGTGCCCGTCGTGGTCGCGGCGGCCGGCGCCCGCACCTCCTTCGACGACGTGCCCGCCGGGCTGCGCGAGGCCCGGCACGTCGCGGACGCGGTGGCGGACTCCGCCGCGGCGCTCGACCTGCCGGTCGTGGTCCGCCTCCGCGACGTCCATCTGCGCGGACTGATCCGGCTGTTGCGGGACGACCCCCAGGTGCAGTCCTTCGCGGAGCGGGAGTTGAACGGCCTGCTGGGCGATCCGGACGAGGACCTGCTCCCCGTGCTGCGCACCTACCTCGCCACCGGCCGCAACAAGTCCCGGACCGCGCAGCTCCACCATGTCTCACGGCCCGCGCTCTACCGCCGGCTGGAGGCGATACAGGTCCGCCTGGGCGTGGACCTCGACGACTTCGAGCAGGCCGCCTCGGTGCACATCGCACTCCTCGCGCACGACGCGCAACGGCGCTGAAACAAGCGAACCACCTGCGGCAACGGCGGTGAGACATGGGCCCATCGAGGGGTGACACGGTGACACGCCGCACCCCCGCAGACGTGACACGGTGCACCTCACCGCGGGCGCACGGCCTCCCTAGGCTCACCGCACACCGAGCGACCGGAGGTCCCGATGAGCCGAGTGATCCGTGCCGCCGTCTTCCAGACCGCCTGGACCGGCGACAAGGAGTCGATGATCCAGGTCCACGAGCAGGCCGCCCGCGACGCCGCCGCCCAGGGCGCCCAAGTGCTCTGCTTCCAGGAGCTGTTCTACGGGCCGTACTTCTGCCAGGTGCAGGATCCGGCCTTCTACGCGTACGCCGAACGCATCCCCGACGGCCCCGTGGTGCAGCGCTTCCAGGCGCTCGCGCGGGAGCTGGGCATCGTCCTGGTGCTGCCGATGTACGAGGAGGAGCAGCCCGGAGTCCTCTACAACACGGCCGCCGTGATCGACGCCGACGGCTCCTACCTCGGCAAGTACCGCAAGACGCACATCCCCCAGGTGCGGGGGTTCTGGGAGAAGTTCTACTTCCGCCCCGGAAACAGCGGCTGGCCCGTCTTCGACACCGCGGCCGGCCGGATCGGCGTCTACATCTGCTACGACCGGCACTTCCCCGAGGGCTGGCGCGCGCTCGGCCTCGCGGGCGCCGAGATCGTCTTCAACCCCTCCGCGACCTCACGCGGACTGTCCGGCTACCTCTGGCAGCTGGAACAGCCGGCGGCCGCCGTCGCCAACGAGTACTTCGTCGGCGCGATCAACCGGGTGGGCGTGGAGGAGTACGGGGACAACGACTTCTACGGCACGAGCTACTTCGTCGACCCGGAGGCCCGGTTCGTCGGCGAACCGGCGAGCGACAAGGAGACCGAACTCGTCGTCCGCGACCTGGACCTGGCGAAGCTGAGGGAGGTCCGCGACCGCTGGCAGTTCTACCGCGACCGCGCCCCGGGCTCGTACGGCCCCCTGACCACTCCCTGAAGGGCAGCACACCCAGGGGCGCGGGACCGCGTCCGATGTGCGGCTGCCGGCCGCGCGGGCGCGACCGGCCGTACACAACCCGCACGTACCCACCGCGAGGAGTGACCCGTGAGCCGAACATTGATCCGCGGCGGACTCGTCATCACCGCCTCCGACGAGATCCACGCCGACGTCCTGATCGAGGACGGCCGCATCGCGGCCCTCGCCTCCGCAGGCAGCCACGCCTTCACCGCCGACCGCACCGTCGACGCCACCGGCAAGTACGTCATCCCGGGCGGTGTCGACGCCCACACCCACATGGAGCTGCCGTTCGGCGGCACCTTCGCCTCCGACACCTTCGAGACCGGCACCCGGGCCGCCGCCTGGGGCGGTACGACCACCATCGTCGACTTCGCGGTGCAGAGCGTGGGCCACTCCCTGCGCGAGGGCCTGGACGCCTGGCACGCCAAGGCCGAGGGCAACTGCGCCATCGACTACGGCTTCCACATGATCGTCTCGGACGTCAACGCCGGGACGCTGAAGGAAATGGATCTCCTGGTACAGGAAGGGGTCACGTCCTTCAAGCAGTTCATGGCGTACCCCGGCGTCTTCTACTCCGACGACGGCCAGATCCTGCGCGCCATGCAGCGCTCCGCCGAGAACGGCGGGCTGATCATGATGCACGCCGAGAACGGCATCGCCATCGACGTACTCGTCGAACAGGCCCTGGCCCGGGGCGAGTCCGACCCGCGCTTCCACGGCGAGGTCCGCAAGGCCCTCCTGGAGGCCGAGGCCACTCACCGCGCCATCCGGCTCGCCCAGGTCGCCGGTGCCCCGCTGTACGTGGTGCACGTCTCCGCCACCGAGGCCGTCGCCGAACTGGCCAGGGCCCGCGACGAAGGCCTGAACGTCTTCGGCGAGACCTGCCCGCAGTATCTGTTCCTGTCCACCGACAACCTCGCCGAGCCGGACTTCGAGGGCGCCAAGTACGTGTGCAGCACTCCGCTCAGGCCGAAGGAGCACCAGGCGGCCCTCTGGCGGGGCCTGCGCACCAACGACCTCCAAGTGGTCTCCACCGACCACTGCCCCTTCTGTTTCGCGGGCCAGAAGGAACTCGGCCGCGGCGACTTCTCCAGGATCCCCAACGGGCTCCCGGGCGTGGAGAACCGCATGGACCTCCTCCACCAGGCCGTCCTGGACGGGCACATCTCCCGCCGCCGCTGGATCGAGATCGCCTGCGCCACCCCGGCCCGGATGTTCGGCCTCTACCCGAAGAAGGGCACCATCGCGCCGGGCGCCGACGCCGACGTCGTGATCTACGACCCGGGCGCCGAGCAGGTCATCTCCGCCGACACCCACCACATGAACGTCGACTACTCGGCCTACGAGGGCAAGCGGGTCACCGGCCGGGTCGACACCGTCTTCTCGCGCGGGGTCCCCGTCATCACCGGGCGGGAGTACACCGGGCGCGCCGGGCACGGCGTCTACACCCCACGTTCCACCTGTCAGTACCTCATCTAGGAGCACCGCGCATGGACTTCGGACTCGTACTGCAGACCGACCCGCCGGCCTCGCGGGTGGTCAGCCTGATGAAGCGCGCCGAGCGCAACGGCTTCACCCACGGCTGGACCTTCGACTCCGCCGTGCTGTGGCAGGAGCCCTTCGTCATCTACAGCCAGATCCTGGCCAACACCACGAAACTGAAGGTCGGCCCGATGGTCACCAACCCGGGCACCCGCACCTGGGAGGTCACCGCCTCCACCTTCGCCACCCTCAACGACATGTTCGGCAACCGCACCGTCTGCGGCATCGGCCGCGGCGACTCCGCGATGCGCGTCGCCGGACGCAGGCCCAACACCCTGGCCCGTCTCGGCGAGGCGATCGACGCCATCCGCGACCTCGCCGAGGGACGCGAGAGCGAGGTCGACGGGCAGCCGCTGCGCATCCCGTGGGTGCGCGACGGACGGCTGCCCGTCTGGATGGCGGCGTACGGGCCCAAGGCCCTGGCCCTCGCCGGGCGGAAGGCCGACGGCTTCATCCTCCAGCTCGCCGACCCCTACCTCACCGAGTGGATGGTGAAGGCGGTACGGGCCGCGGCCGAGGAGGCGGGGCGGGACCCCGGCTCCGTCACCATCTGCGTCGCCGCTCCCGCCTACGTCGGTGACGACCTGGCGCACGCCCGCGAACAGTGCCGCTGGTTCGGCGGCATGGTCGGCAACCACGTCGCCGACCTCGTCTCCCGATACGGCGAGCACTCCGGCATGGTCCCCGAGGCGCTGACCGCGTACATCAAGGGGCGGCAGGGCTACGACTACAGCCACCACGGACGGGCCGGCAACCCGTCCACCGACTTCGTCCCCGACGAGATCGTCGACCGGTTCTGCCTGCTCGGCCCTGCCGAGGCACACATCGAGAAGCTGACGGCGCTGCGCGACCTGGGCGTGGACCAGTTCGCCGTCTACGACATGCACGACGCGCAGGAGACGACGATCGACGCGTACGGCGCGGAGATCATCCCCGCACTCGACCGCTGACCGGTACCACCCCCGAAGGACACGCCCATGACCGCCACCGTCCCGCCCACGCCGTCCGACAGACCGATATCCGACCCGGCGGGACGCGTCGAGCTCCCGCCGGGCACCGCCCTCACCGACAGCCGCTTCGTCAACGACGACCTGCTGCCCGTTCCGCTGGCCCGCCGCCGCTGGACGACGTACAACTTCACCGCTCTGTGGGTGGGGATGGCGCACAACATCCCCTCCTGGCTGCTGGCCTCCGGTCTGGTCGCGCTGGGGATGGACTGGAAGCAGGCCGTGTTCACCATCGCGCTGGCCAATGTCATCGTGCTCGCGCCGATGCTGCTCACCGGTCACGCCGGACCCAAGTACGGCATTCCGTTCCCGGTGCTGGCCCGTGCCTCGTTCGGGCTGCGCGGCGCCAATCTGCCGGCGATGCTCCGGGCCGGGGTGGCGTGCGCCTGGTTCGGCATCCAGACCTGGATCGGCGGCCAGGGCATCTTCGTGCTGCTCGGCAAGATCTTCGGCGGCTGGGCGGAGGCGTCGGAGGTCGGCGGCCAGCCGTGGACGCTGTGGGTGTGCTTCGTGCTGTTCTGGGCGCTCGAACTGGCCATCATCTACCGGGGGATGGAGACCCTGCGGCGGTTCGAGAACTGGGCCGCGCCGTTCGTCATCGTCGGCGCGTTCGCCCTGCTCGCCTGGATCGCGTACCAGGCCGGGGGCCTCGGCCCGCTGCTCGACCAGCCGTCGCGGCTCGGCTGGGGCGCCGACTTCTGGCCGGTGTTCTTCCCGTCCCTCATGGGCATGATCGCCTTCTGGTCGACCCTGAGCCTGAACATTCCCGACTTCACCCGCTTCGGCGCGGGCCAGCGCGCCCAGGTGTGGGGCCAGACCCTCGGACTGCCCACCACCATGACCCTGTTCGCTCTGCTGTCGGTGTTCGTCACCTCCGGCAGCCAGGCGGTGTACGGGGCCCCGGTGTGGGACCCCGTCGCGCTCGCCGCCGAGACCGACAACGTCTTCGGGCTGCTCTTCGCCCTGGTGACGGTGCTCATCGCCACCATCTCGGTGAACATCGCGGCCAACGTGGTCTCGCCGGCGTACGACCTGGCGAACCTGGCGCCGCGGATCATCAGCTTCCGCACCGGTGCCCTGATCACCGGGGTCGTCGGCGTGGTGATCATGCCGTGGAAGCTCACCGAGACACCCGAGCTGTACATCTTCACCTGGCTGGGTCTCGTCGGCGGGCTCCTCGGCACCGTCGCCGGAATCCTCATCGCCGACTACTGGATCGTCCGCCGCACCGCCCTGGACCTGCCCGACCTGTACACACCCGGCGGACGGTACTGGTACACCTCCGGCTGGAACCTGCGCGCCGTCGCCGCCTTCCTGGCCGGCGGGGTGCTCGCGGTCGGCGGCTCCCACTCGGCCCCCGGGAAGGGGCCCTTCCCGGAGGACGGGCTGATCCCCTTCCTCCGGCCGCTCGCGGACTACGGGTGGGCGGTGGGCCTCGCGGCGTCGCTGATGGTGTACATGGCCCTGATGGCCGGACGCCGGCGGGTGTGAGCGTGCGGCGCCCTACCGGGCCGTGCCGAAGTCCTGGGTCCAGTAGGAGCCGGGCTGCGCCAGACCGACACCGATCTCCTTGAACGCGCAGTTGAGGATGTTCGCCTTGTGGCCGGGGCTGGTCATCCAGCCGGTCATCACCTGCTCGGGGGTGGAGTAGCCGTAGGCGACGTTCTCGCCGTAGGTGCTCCAGGCGTAGCCGGCGCGGGTGATGCGCTCACCGGGGTCGGAACCGTCGGAGCCGGTGTGCGACATGGTGCCGGTCGCGGCCATGTCCGCGCTGTGCTTCTGCGCCGCCTCGGTCAGCGTGGCGTTCAGCTTGACCGGGGAGCAACCCACCTTGCCGCGCTCGGCGTTGACGAGTTCCACGACCCGGGCGACGGCACCGGAGGCGGCGGGGGCGGCGGGGGCCGAGGTGGTGGCGGTGGGCTCCGGGGTGGCGGTGGGCTTCGGGGCGGATGTGCTGGGCCGGGGAGCGGCCTGGGTGGGCTCAGGGGCGGCCGTGGTGGGCTTGGGTGCCGCCGTGGTGGGCCTCGGGGCCGTGGTGGTGGGCGTGGAGACGGGCCGGGAGGTGGCGGGTGCCCCGGGGGCCGCCTTCGTCGGCTTCTGTGACGGCCTGGCGCTGCTCGGCTTCGGCGTGCCGGGCTTCGAGGGGCTGGGGGCGGTGGCGGACGGGGTGTCCGACGGCACCGGGGAGTGCGTGCCGTGCGGTCGGCCGTTCCACGCGTGGTACCGGCCCGGGCCGTCCCATCGGTCGAGGTTTGCGACCGGGGCGGAGCCACCCCGGTACTGCCGTTCCCCGTCGCCCGGCCAGTCGGTACAGGCCATGGCGACCGAGGGTATGCCTATGACGCCGATGGCGACTGCCGCGACGACCGTACGGCGGTACTGCTGCTGATGGCGGTGCTTTCCCATGTGTGACCTCACCCCTGCTGTCCGGAGGCTGGTCATTCTTGGGACGGCCCCGCACCGGGCGCAAAGGGCCTTTCTCCTACCGTGCCTCGTAGTCCCGCCGGGGTCTTGCGGTGGGCGGGAGAGCGTGCCGACCTCCGGTGAAGGGGTGTGCGGGAGGCCTGCCGCCGTGTCAGAAACCCGCACACGCCCCAGCGGCCGTGGCTCCCGGTTCCCCTGCGGAACACCACCCGTGCCGCCCCGGACCGCTTTCGTGTCAAGCCGGACAAGTCCCTTATGTCGCCGGGGTGGTTTCTACTAAGCGACCCGCGCAGATCGGGAACACGCTGTGACAGATGTCACGGAACCATCAATTCCGGTTCACTGCCGGGGCGCCCCGAGAGCGGCCACGGCTTCCTTCGCGGCCCTGATCGCGCCCTTGTTGATCTCGTCCGTGCCCGGCGCCTTCTTCGACTCGAAGTCGCTGCCGTTGTACGTGACGATCACCAGCGCGTTGGAGGCGCGCGCCAGCACCACGCCCTCACGCGTCTGCTGCTTGTCCTCCGTCGTGAGGTTCACGACCGAGTACGCCGCGTCCCCGAGCCCGGGAACCACGCCCCCGCCGCTCTTCTCCTCCAGCCGTCCCTGATACGACTCCTTCGCCGCCTCGTCCGACTCCAGCACCTCGTAGGACACGTCGAGCCAGCGGTACTCGTAGCCCTTGAGCGCGTTCCAGGAGCAGGTGCGGCGCAGCTTCGTGTCGGTGGACGCTATCTCCTTGCCCGCCGTCTTGGCGCCCGGCACAAGGGACTTGACACTCTTTTCGGTGATGCTGTCGCACGGCGCGGGGGCGGCGGCGTACGTCTTCGCGACCTGGGTCTCGGAAGGAGCGCCGGCGGACTGGGTCTTCGTCTTCTCGGTCGGCTTGGTCTCGGCGGCCTGCGGCGCGGCGAGCGGACCCGAGGACAGCGCCCAGCCGGCCGCGGCGAGGACGACCACCGGGGACAGGCGCGCGGTCAGGGCGATCGGCAGAGGAAAGGAACGCACGGCGCACTTCTCGTGGGGTTGGTGCGGAGAGAGTCCGCACTGCGGACGGGACGCCAGTGTCACACGCATTGTTGTGACGCGGAAGGGTCAACTCGCTCCGTAGGCGCGTGGTGACGGGGGCGTACCGTCCGGGGCGGCCGGTTGCTTCGATTCCGCTGGGAAACAGGCGATTTGGGGGCGCCAGGGCACGCGCGCGATCCCCTTCGGCGAGGTGAACCCGGTGTGCGCGAGGCCATCGCCGACCGGATGCTCCGGACGTGGTTCGGGCAGGCCGTCGACGAGACGGGGGATGCCCGGCGGGTTGTCCGTGCGCAGTTCCTCGGGCAGAAGGGGGTTGGGGAACGACTGGTGGCGGACCGGCCTGAGCCGGCGTTCGATCGCCAGGGTTCCGACGCTGGTGGTGCCGGGTGAGGATGTGGCGGGCCACGGGCCGCGCACCATCGCGTGGCAGACCTCGACCCCCGTCGGCCGCCCGCCCCGCACGATGCGCCCCGCTCGCTGGAGATCCAAGGGCTCCACCTCGCTCATGTCCCGGTGAAGTCACGCCGTCGGGGGCGTTGTCTTCGGGTCGGTCGGATGTATAGCCTGCACAATGGCATGTGACATTGCACTAACTGGTGGAGGAGGAGCGGGTGGCCCAGAAGGTCGTCGTCGTGGGCGCGGGCGTCGTCGGAGCGGCCTGTGCCTTCCACGCAGCCTCTGCGGGCATGGACGTCACCGTCGCCGACCGCGGACCCGTCGGTGCCGGGACGACGAGCCGCGGGGAGGGCAACATTCTTCTCTCCGACAAGGAGCCCGGTCCCGAACTGGCCCTGGCCCGGCTGAGCCGCGCGCTGTGGGACGAGGCCGGTCAGGAGCTCGGGCCGGACTCGTTCGAACTGGAGCCCAAGGGCGGCCTGGTCGTCGCGCGTACGGCCGAAGGCCTCACGGCGCTGGGCGAGTTCGCCGCGCGACAGGCGGCGGCCGGCGTCCGGATCGAGCCGGTCGATCGCGTGCGGAGTCTGGAACCTCACCTCGCGCCAGGGATCCCCGGTGGCGTCCACTACCCGCAGGACGCCCAGGTGCAGCCGGTCCTGGCGGCGGCCGCGCTGCTCCGGGCCGCCGTGCGGCGCGGCGCGCGTTTCCACGCGGGTGAGATCACCGCAGCGGTGACCGGCCGGGACGGCCGGATCACCGGCGTCCGGACGGCCGCCGGTGAGGTCCTGCCCGCCGACGCCGTCGTCAACGCGGCGGGTACCTGGGGCGGCGAGGTCGGCCGGCGGCTCGGTGCGCCCGTCGAGGTACTGCCACGCCGAGGCTTCGTCCTGGTGACCGAACCACTGCCGCCGATGGTCCGGCACAAGGTCTACTCGGCCGACTACATCGCCCATGTCGCCTCGTCCGACGCCGGGCTGGAGACCTCGTGCGTCGTCGAGGGCACACGCGGCGGCACGATCCTCATCGGCGCCAGCAGGGAACGCGTCGGCTTCGACATGACGATGAACACCGCCGTGGTCGCCAAACTCGCGGCACAGGCGTGCCGGCTGTTCCCCTTCCTGCGCGGAGTCCACCTGATCCGCGCCTACCGCGGCTTCCGGCCGTACTGCCCGGACCATCTGCCGGTCGTCGGCCCCGACCCGCGTGTGCCCGGGGTCGTCCATGCGTGCGGTCACGAGGGGGCGGGGATCGGGCTCGCCCCCGCGACCGGCGCGCTGGTGACGGCCCACCTGCTCGGCCGCCCCTGGCGGGGCGCCGATCCCGCCGCGCACACCGGTCTTCTGCCGAGCCGCTTCCTCACCTGTGGAGGTGTATCGCAGTGAGCGAGATCGTCGTCGACGGCGAGTCCTTGCCGTTCGTCGAGGGACAGACCGTCGCCGCGGCCCTGGTGGCCGTGGGCCGCGTCGCCTGGCGCACCACCCGTGTCGGCCACCGTCCGCGCGGCGTCTTCTGCGGGATCGGTGTCTGCTTCGACTGCCTGGTGACCATCGACGGATCCGGCGGGCAGCGCGCTTGTCTGGTACCGGCGCGTCCGGGTATGACCGTCACGACCGGGGAGGGCGACGATGAGTGAGCCGGTGGACCTGGTGGTCGTGGGCGCGGGTCCGGCCGGTATGGCCGCGGCGGCCACGGCCCTGGCCGGCGGGCTGCGCGTCGTGCTGGCGGACTCCGGACCCGCCGTCGGCGGTCAGTACTGGCGCCACCCGCCGGAGCATGCGCGAGGTGCCCTCCCCACCGGGGACCTGCACCACGGGCTGCGCGAGTACCGTGCGCTGTGCGGGGCGCTCTCGGCGGGCGGGGCGGCGAGCCGGCTCGACCTGCGCCTGGAGCATCATGTGTGGTCCGTCGTCCGCGAGGAGCACGGATTCGCCGTGCACGCGGTCGACCGTCAACAGGCGCCGCGGGAGAGGGCCGTGGTCCTGCGCGCGCCGAGACTCCTCGTGGCGACCGGGGCCTACGACCGGCACCTGCCCTTCCCGGGATGGGACCTGCCCGGTGTGCTCGGTATCGGCGGACTCCAGGCGTTGCTCAAGGGCGGCGGAGTCGTGGCAGGGAGCCGCGTGGCGCTGGGCGGTACCGGCCCGTTCCTGCTGCCGGTGGCCGCCGGTCTCGCGGCGCGCGGGGCCGAGGTGGTCGTGGTCTGCGAGGCGGCCCACCCCCGGGCCTGGCTGCGGCACCCCGGGCCACTCCTGCGCAACCCCGGCAAATGGGCCGAAGCGGCCGGCTACGCCGCCGCGTTCGCACGCCATCGCGTCCAGGTCCGCCCGCGTACCGCGATCACCCGTGCCGAGGGAACCGACCGCGTCACGTCGGTCCGTATCGCCTCCCTGACGCCGGACGGCAGCCCTCGCCCGGGCACCGAACGGCGCGTCGAGGTCGATGCCGTCGGGGTCGGCTGGGGATTCGCACCGCAGATCGATCTGCTCGTCCCTCTGGGCTGCGCTCTCGCGGAGTCGGCGGACGGCAACGCGGTCGTCGCGGTCGACCGGGGCCAGCGCACCACCGTTCCCGGTCTTTATGCCGCGGGGGAGACATGCGGTGTGGGCGGGGCGGTACTCGCGGTGGGCGAGGGCCGACTGGCCGCGGAGTCGGTGCTCGCCGACTCCGGCGCCGCTCCCGTACTGGGCGGAAGGCGCCTGGCGGCGGTGCGTTCCACGGTGGCCGGGCAGCGCGCGTTCGCGCGGGCGATGGCCCTCGCCCACCCGATTCCCCCGGCCTGGACCTCGTGGCTGACCGACGAGACCGTCGTGTGCCGCTGTGAGGAGGTGACCGCCGGGGCGGTCCGGGCGGCCCGCGTCGACGGCGCGCATGACCACCGGCAGGTCAAGCAACTGACCCGGGCCGGTATGGGCTGGTGCCAGGGGCGTATGTGCGGACCGGCCGTGCACTGCCTCACGGCACCGGAGCGGGCATACGAGCCCGCGGAACGGCTCGTCGCGACGCCCGTCACCCTCGGCGCGCTCGCCGACCTCGATGACTGACCGCCGATTCCGCCGAGACCGCCGCGACGACCGAGACCGGCGGACCCAAGGAAGAACCGACAAGGAGTGCTCATGAGCGAGACCCGCAAGCCCTGGCACGGCGTCATCGTCGCCACCGGCCTGCCGTTCCACGACGACCTCACGGTCGACTTCGACGCCTATGGTGAGAGCGTCGCCTGGCTCGCCGAGCAGGGCATGCACGGCGTCGCCCCGAACGGGTCGCTGGGCGAGTACCAGACCCTGACGGACGAGGAACGCGACCGCGTCGTCGAGACGGCCGTCGCGAACGCCCCCGACGGCTTCACCGTCATGCCGGGTGTCGGCGCCTACGGCGGTGGTGCGGCCAGGCGGCACGCCCAGTTCGCCAAGGACGCGGGCTGCCAGGCCGTGATGTGCCTGCCGCCCAACGCCTACCGCGCCGACGACCGCGCGGTCCTGGAGCACTTCGAGCTGGTGGCCTCGGCCGGCCTGCCCGTCACCGCGTACAACAATCCCATCGACACCAAAGTGGACCTGCGCCCCGACCTGCTGGCGAAGCTGCATGCCGAGGGGTTCATCGTCGGGGTCAAGGAGTTCTCCGGCGATGTACGGCGCTGCTACGAGATCTCCGAGCTGGCCCCCGGACTGGACCTCATGATCGGCACCGACGACACCGTGCTGGAGGTCGCCCTCGCCGGGGCCAAGGGCTGGGTGGCCGGATACCCGCAGGTCTTCCCCCAGGCCTGCCTCGCACTCTACGAGGCGTCCGTCGCGGGTGATCTGGAGACCGCGCTGCCGCTCTACCGCCGGCTGCACCCCGTTCTGCGGTGGGACAGCAAGACGGAGTTCATCCAGGCCATCAAGCTGGGCCAGGAGATGACCGGCCGCCGTGGCGGCGGCTGCCGCCCGCCGCGGCAGCCGCTAGCCCCGGAGACGGAGGCCGTTGTGCGCGCCGCCACCCAGGCTCTCATCGACGCCGGGGTGAACTGACGATGCGCTCGACGGTCTGTTACCACGCCGTCGACTCGCACACCGAGGGGATGCCCACCCGCGTGATCACGGGGGGTGTCGGTGTCCTTCCCGGCGCGACGATGTTCGAGAGACGGCAGCGGTTCGTCGCGGAGCGCGATCACCTGCGCACCCTGCTCATGTGCGAGCCGCGCGGGCACGCCTCGATGTCCGGGGCCGTCCTGCAGCCCTCGACCCGGCCGGACGCCGACTACGGCGTGCTCTTCATCGAGGTCTCCGGCTGCCTGCCGATGTGCGGGCACGGAACCATCGGCGTCGCGACGGTCCTCGTCGAGACCGGAATGGTCGAGGTGGTCGAGCCGGAGACCCTGGTACGGCTCGACACACCGGCCGGGCTGGTCACGGCCCGGGTGCGGGTGCGCGACGGCCATGCCGAATCCGTGACCCTGGAGAATGTCGCGTCGTACTGCCACGCGCTCGATCAGGTCGTCGACGTACCGGGCTACGGCGCGGTGCGTTACGACATCGCCTACGGCGGCAACTTCTACGCCTTCGTCCGGACCGAGGATCTCGGTATCCCCTTCGAACGGGCGCACAAGCAGCGGCTGCTGGACGCCGGACTGGCCGTCATGGACGCGATCAACCGGCAGAATCCGGTGTCCCACCCGGAGAATCCGGAGATCGACGTGTGCCACCACGTCTATCTCGAGGCGCCCGGATCCACCGCGGAACACTCACGACACGCCATGGCGATCCATCCGGGATGGTTCGACAGGTCGCCCTGCGGCACGGGCACCAGTGCCCGGATGGCCCAACTGCACGCGCGCGGGCAGTTGCCGGTCGGCCGGGACTTCGTCAACGAGTCGTTCATCGGCTCCCGGTTCGTCGGACGCGTCCTGGGGGAGACGACGGTCGGGTCCCGGCCGGCCGTACTGCCCGCCGTCACCGGCCGCGCCTGGATCACAGGCACCGCACAGTACCTGCTCGATCCGACCGATCCGTACCCGGCCGGCTTCACCCTCTGACGGAAAATGTGTGCGGTCCGCGGCAGCGGTGGTCGAAAAAAGTCACACCTCCATCACAAGCGGGGGAGTGTTCCTCCTTCTGTGCGACACCACCCGTTAGGGTCAGCGCAATGTCACACGGCACCCTGTGTGGCAGTGCGCGGACGGGGGGTCACGTGTCTGTCGCGACCTCCGGGAGCAGTTCGGACCCGGCGGCGTCGATTTTACGTGCGATGCGCATTCTCCACCGGCAGCCCTGTGCAGGATTACACCTGCAATGTGACATTGCATAACCTTAGGCAATCTCGGACACATCGTCCGCCCTCGTCGGCGGATCACACGAGACGGAGTACGGCATGACCCACATGCGTCGCGGAACCGTGGCAGCAGCCGCCATGGCACTCGGGCTCACACTCGCCGCGTGCGGCGGCAGCCTCACCGAGGATGGTTCCGGGAAGGACGACTCGGGCCCCATCAAGCTGGGCATGCTCACGCCGCTGACCGGCAGTTCGGCCGCCATCGGCCCCTACATGAAGGGCGGCGCCCAGCTCGCCGTCGACGAGATCAACGCGGAGGGCGGGATCGACGGGCGCAAGCTCACGCTCACCGTCGAGGACGAGGCGTGCGACCCGAAGACGGCCGCCGCCGGTGCGGCCAAACTGGTCAGCGCCGGTGTCAGCGTCTCCGTGGGCGGCTACTGCTCCTCGGCGACCCTGCCCACGCTGAGCATCTTCGACAAGGCCCACATCCCCATGATCATCCCGGCGGCCAACTCCGCCGACCTCCTGGCGGAGCAGCGGCGGAACGTGTTCCTGATCAACGGCACGGGCATCCAGCAGGCGAAGGCCGCGGCGGATTTCATCAAGGCCGAGAAGAGCAAGAGCGTCGCCCTGGTCGATGACAACACCTCCTACTCGACCGACATCGCCAAGCGCACCGAGGCCGAACTGGGCCTGCTCGACATCAAGGTGGCCGACATGCAGTCGGTCACGGCGGGCGAGTCGGACTACTCGGGTGCCGTCAACGCCGTGCTGGACTCCAAGGCGGACTTCGTCTACTGGACCGGGTACTACCAGGAAGGCGGGCTGCTCATCAAGCAGCTCAGGGCCGCCGGTTACAAGGGAGGGATCATGGTCGCGGACGGCTCGGTCGACGGCAAGCTGATCGAGATCGCCGGCAAGAACAACGCCCAGGGTGTCTTCGCGACGATGACCCAGACGCCGCAGACCATCCCCGGTGGCGAGGAGTGGGTCGCCAAGTACAAGAAGAAGTTCGACTCCGACCCGGGCCCGTACTCGCCCCAGGCCTACGACGCGGTGCGCGTCGCCGCGGAGGCCGTCCGGAGCGCCGGCTCCACCGACGGCCAGAAGGTCATCGAGGCACTTGAGGAGATCGACGGCTTCAAGATCTTCTCCGGCCCGCTGAAGTTCACCATCCAGCACACGCTGAGCGTGGGCGGTTTCGACATCCTCGTCGTCCGGGACGACGAGTTCGCTCTGGACAAGTAACCACGGCCGGGCGGGGGCCGGTGCCCCGCGCGCCGGTCCCCGCTCGTCCACGCTTCCCCTCACGTACCGGGAACTACCCATGAATCACTTGCAACTTGTGCTCAGCGGCCTGTTCGTAGGCTCGTTCTATGCGCTGGTCGCACTCGGCTACTCGATGGTCTACGGCATCATCAAGCTGCTCAACTTCGCCCACGGCGATCTCTACATGCTCGGGGCGTTCACAGGCTTCACCGTGCTGAGCATCGGTGCGGGTGCACTCGGCGGCGGGTTCGTCGCCCTCATCGCCATCATGATCATCGCGATGATCGCGACCGGTACCTTCGGGGTGGTCCTGGAACGGGTGGCCTACCGCCCGTTGCGCGGGGCCCCGAGACTGTCCATCCTCATCACCGCCGTCGGCGCCAGCTTCGCGCTCGAGTACGGCATCGCCGTCACCCACGGATCCAACCCGGAGGTGTACCGGATCGGCATCCAGGGCGGGACGCTGGACATCGCCGGCGCGCGGATCACCTACGCCCAGTTGGCGATGATGGCGATCGCGGTCGTGCTCATGGTCGTCCTCGACACCCTGGTCCGCAAGACCCGCTCGGGCCGGGCGATGCGGGCCATCTCCCAGGACCCGAAAGCATGCCTGCTCATGGGGGTCAACGTCGACCGGGTCATCGCGCGGACGTTCTTCATCGGGTCCGCCCTGGCGGGTGCGGCGGGTGTCATGGCCGGCGCGTACTACGGGAAGATCGACTTCCTGATGGGCTTCATCATCGGGCTGAAGGCGTTCACCGCGGCGGTCATCGGCGGCATCGGCAACCTGCGCGGAGCCGTTCTCGGGGCCATCGTGCTCGGTCTGCTGGAGTCGTTCGGGTCCGCCTACCTCGGCAGTGAGTGGCGTGACGTCTTCGCGTTCGGCTTCCTCATCCTCTTCCTGACCGTGCGTCCCACCGGGCTGCTCGGCGAGCGTGTCACGGAGCGTGTGTGATGAACGACGAGTCCACTCTGCGCGCAGGCGAAGAGCCCTCGGCGTATGTCAGCGCCGTGGAGGAGCGCGCGTCCGGGAAGACCCCGGCCACCCGCAGGAGAGCCGGCGGCTCCGCATCGCCCCGTGGGGCCGTCGCGGACACCCTCTCGAAAGGCCTGGCCAGCCGGTGGCTCGGCCCCGTCGCGGCCGTTGCGGCACTGGCGCTGCCGTTGGTCAACTCCAGCACCTACGTCATCCAGATCGGCGTGGACGCGCTCATCTTCGTGATGCTCGCAGTCGGGCTGAACATCGTGGTCGGCTACTGCGGGCTGCTCGACCTCGGATACGCCGCGTTCTTCGCCATCGGCGCGTACACCGCGGGCCTGCTGACGACCAGGTTCGGATGGCCGCTGCTCGCGACCGTTCCCGTGGTCGTGCTCGCCGCGATCATCGGCGGACTCGTCATCGGCGGACCGACACTGCGGCTGCGCAGCGACTACCTGGCCATCGTCACCCTCGGTTTCGGCGAGATCATCCGCATCACGGCGAACAACCTCGACTTCACCGGCGGGCCGAACGGCCTGTACGGCATCCCCGACTTCGGTGACTTCGGGCTGCGCTCCGACATCGCGCTCTACTGGATCACCGCGGCCGTCGTCATCCTCGCCGTGCTGTTCTCGAGTCGGCTCGGACGCGGCCGGCTGGGCCGGGCGTGGCGGTTCGTCCGTGAGGACGAGGACGCCGCCGAGGCGATGGGGATCCACACCTACAAGGTGAAGTTCGCCGCCTACATCGCCGGAGCGGTCTTCGGTGGCATCGCCGGTGTGCTGTTCGCGGCACACCAGTCGGCGGTCTCCCCGCCGAGCTTCAACTTCCTGTGGTCCGCGCTCATCCTGATGGCCGTCGTCCTCGGTGGCATGGCGTCCACCCCGGGGGTCGTCGTGGGAGCCCTGGTGATCTCGCTCCTGCCCGAACTGCTGCGTGGCGTGGAGAACTGGCGGTACCTCCTCTTCGGTCTGCTGCTGATCGTCGTCATGATCTTCCGTCCGCAGGGACTGCTCCCGGCCCGTACGGGCGTTGAACCCCGGCGGCGCGGACGCCGGGCGAAGGAAGGTGTGTCGTGAGCAAGGTGCTCCTCGAAGTGACGGACATGGCGGTCGCGTTCGGTGGAGTGCGCGCCGTCGACGGCCTGACGTTCTCTGTCCACGAAGGCGAGGTGCTCTCGGTCATCGGCCCGAACGGCGCCGGCAAGACGAGCGCCTTCAACTGCATCACGGGCTTCTACAAGCCGACCGCGGGATCGGTGACGTTCGACGGCGCCGACATCACCGGGAAACGGCCGGCCGTGATCGCCGCGAGCGGGATCGCGCGCACGTTCCAGAATCTCCGGCTCTTCGGCGACCTGACGGTGCTGGACAACGTACGGGCGGGCATGCACGTCCGGATCAAGCAGAACTTCCTGGACGCGATGCTGCACACGCCGCGCTACTGGCGCGGTGAGGACACCGCGGCCGACGAGGCCCACGGCTGGCTCGACTTCGTCGGCATGAAGTACGACCGGAACGCACAGATCCGCAACCTCCCGTACGGCGAACAACGGCGCGTCGAGATCGCGCGGGCCCTGGCCCGCCGGCCGCGGATGCTGCTGCTCGACGAGCCCGCGGCCGGGCTCAACCACGGGGAGAAGGAACAACTCCTCGACCTCATGCGGCGGATCGCCGCACTCGGGATCGCGGTCGTTCTGATCGAGCACGACATGGGCCTCGTCATGCAGGTGTCCGAGAGAATCGTCGTACTGAGCTACGGCAAGGAGATCGCCGACGGGACACCGGCGTCGATCCGCTCCAACCCGGCGGTCATCGAGGCGTATCTCGGCGCGGAGGACGAGGAGGCGCACGCGGAGGCCCGGCGCATCGCGGCCGAGGCGGGTTCGGACGGTACGGCGGAGGTGGAGCGATGAGAACCGTTCTCGACATCAAGGGTCTGGAAGTCGCCTACGGCAAGGTGGACGCCCTCAAGGGCCTCGACCTCACCGTCGGCGAGGGGGAGATCGTCGCCCTGCTGGGCAACAACGGCGCGGGCAAGTCGACCACGGTCTCGACGATCTCCGGGGTGGTACGGTCCCGGGCCGGGACGGTCACGGCGTTCGACGAGGACATCACCGCGGCGACACCCTGGTCGATCGTCGAACGCGGGATCGTGCACGTGCCGGAGGGCCGGCGGATCTTCTCGCGGCTGACCGTGCACGAGAACCTCCAACTCGGCGGCTACACCGTGCGCGACGGTGCGTCGGTCGACAAACGGATCACCCGGGTCTACGAGTTGTTCCCGCGCCTGGCCGAGCGCCGGGAACAGCAGGGCGGCACCCTGTCCGGCGGTGAGCAGCAGATGCTCGCGATCGGCCGGGCGATGATCGCCGGCCCCCGGCTGATCATGCTGGACGAGCCGTCGATGGGCCTGGCCCCGCTGGTCGTCGCCCAGGTCATGGATGCCATCGTGTCGATCAACCGGTCGGGTACCTCGGTGCTCCTCATCGAGCAGAACGCGCGGGCCGCGCTGAAGGTCGCCCACCGGGGCTATGTCATCGACTCCGGTCGCGTGACACTGACCGGGCCCGCCGCCGAACTGCGCGCCGACCCGCAGGTCGTCGAGGCATACCTGGGGGCGTGAGTCATGAGGGGCGCGGGAGCGATCGCGACGATCGACTGGCACACCGGGGGCGAGCCGTTCCGCATCGTGCCGGACAGTCCGGCCGCGGTGACCGGTCCCGGACTCACCGTCGCCCAGCGCCGGATCGTCGCGGCGAAGAGCACGGACGTTCAGTGGGTACGTGCGCTGTTGAGCAGTGAGCCACGCGGCCACGCGGACATGTACGGCGGATTCCTGGTCCCGCCGGACGATGCCGGCGCCCATCTGGGCGTCCTGTTCTGGCACAAGGACGGATTCTCCACCGCGTGCGGACACGGCACCATCGCTCTCGGGGCCTGGGCGGTCGCCTCCGGCCGGGTCCCGGCCCCCGCCGACGGGGTGACCGACGTCGTGGTCGACGTGCCCTCGGGACGCGTCACGGCGAGCGTCCGTACCGGAGCGGGCCTGGTCGAGGACGTGACCTTCACCAACGTTCCCAGTCACGTCCACGCCCGGAACGTCCCGGTGACGACCTCGCGCGGGACGGTCACCGTCGACATCTCCTTCGGGGGCGCGATGTACGCCGTGCTCCCGGTGGAGTCGGTCGGTCTGCGCGTCCGGCCAAAGGACGTCACACCCCTCATCACGGTCGGACGGGAGATCCGCGACGCGCTCAACTCCGTGGAGGCGGCCGAGCATCCGGGCGACGCCCGGCTCTCCGGTCTCTACGGGACCGTCTTCACCGAGGAGATCCGCCCTCCGTCGCCGCTGCCCGGAGGCGGCCGCCGGCTGCATCAGCGCAACCTCACGGTGTTCGCCGACGGCGAGGTCGACCGGTCCCCGTGCGGTTCCGGTACCTCGGCCCGGGTCGCCCTGCTGGCCGAGACGGGGGAGCTGCGTCCCGGCGACGAACTGCGGCACGAGTCCGTAGTGGGTTCCGTGTTCACCGCCCGGATCGCGGAACGGACCACGGCACACGGAATCCGGGCGGTCGTCCCGACGGTGACGGGCACCGCCCACGCGATCGGCACCAGCCGGTTCACCGTCGATCCCCGTGACCCCCTCGTTCCCGGGTTCGTGCTGCGATGAGTGTCATCATCGACGCCGAGGGCGTCTTCGCACTCACTCCCGTCGCGGCCGTCGCCGCGATACGCGACGCCCTGGCCGACGGACTCGATCCGCGACGCGATGTGCCCCGCGCGGTCCTTCCGCTGTCCCGCGGGCAAGGGCTGCTCATGCCGTCGGAGGCCGGCGGCTGGTTCGGTGTCAAGGTCGCGACCGTCGCGCCCGGCAACGCCGCGCGGGGCCTGAGACGCATCAACGCGACCTATCTCCTGCACGACAGCGAGACGCTGACCCCTGTCGCGATCATCGACGGCGTCGCGCTGACGACCCTGCGTACGCCCGCGGTCACGGTCGCCGCCTGTCTCGACCGGCTCCGCGCCCTCGCGGACGCCTCCGCCGGTGGGCTGCGGCTCGTGGTCTTCGGTACGGGACCGCAGGGAGAAGGGCACGTCCGTACGATCCGGGCGCATGTGCCGGTGGCCGACGTCACGGCCGTCACGCGCCGGGGCGGTGCGGTCCCGTCGTGGGCGGACCGCCATCTGGCGGCGGACGACGCGGCGGTTGCCGGCCGGGTCCGTGGTGCCGATGTCGTCGTCGCGGCGACCTCGTCCCGTGGACCGGTCGTCGACGGGTGCCTCGTGCGCGACGCGGCGGTGGTACTGGCCGTCGGTTCGCACGAGCCGACCGTGCGTGAACTCGACGGTGGGCTCATGGGACGCGCCACGGTCGTCGTCGAAAGCATCGGCACCGCCCTCTCCGAGGCCGGTGACGTCGTCCTGGCGGTGCGGGAGGGCCTCCTCGAACCGGAAGCGCTGGTGACCATGGCGGATCTGCTCGGCTCGGGAGCCCCGGTCCGCGCCGACCGCCCGATGGTCGTGAAGACGAGCGGGATGGCATGGCAGGACCTGGTGGTGGCGATCGAGGTGTACCGGCAGGGAGGCGGAGGAGCGTGACAGGCGCGGGGACACGTCCGGCGGTATCCGGGATTGACGATCGGCGGGCGGTTCCCGGGACCGGGACCTGGCCGCACAGCGGGACAAGCCCTGGCGAGCGGGGGAGCGGCCGGGGCCCAGGGGTGAGGCGTGGTGTCGTCGCGGACCTCTCACGCGACGACCGGTTGAGGGCGCGCCATTGAGATCCGCAGTGCCCGGTTCGGCCCGGTGTCGGGTGGCCCGGCCGTCAGGGGTCATCGCGCGGAGCGCGGCCCGGTGCCGAGCGGCGGACGGGGTGACGAGGGGCTGTCCGGCGGGAGTTCGGGGCCGCGGGCACCCGGGTTCGCCGCCCGCCGCGCCGTTCCTCGGTGGTCAAAAGCCCTACCTGTCACCGAGCCGGAGTGCCGGTTCGCGCTCCCCGTCGTCCGTCCGGCCGTCCGCCCACAGATCGCGGATGTGCTCGAGATGGCGTCGCATGCACTCCTCCGCCTCATGAACCCGGCCGGCCGCCATCAGGTCCAGGAGCTCGACATGCTCCTCGGCCGAAGCGACCAGCGCCCCCGTCTCGTTGAGGCTGCCCAGTCCGAACAGGCGCGAACGCTTGCGCAGATCGGCCACCACATTCACGAGGTGGCGATTGCCGGCCAGGGCCAGCAGTTCAAGGTGGAACCGGTGATCGGTCTCGAGGTACCTGAGGACGTCGTGTTCCCGGGCCGCTGCGACGATCTGCCGCGCCAGCGGACGCAGAGCCTCCAGTTGCCCGGCGGTCGCCGTCGCGGCGACACGGCCCACGGTGGGGACCTCGATCAGGGTCCGGATCTCGGTGAACTCGTCGAGGTCCTGCTCGGTCATCTCCGTGACCCGGAAGCCCTTGTTGCGCACCGCTTCGACCAGGCCCTCCCTGGCCAGGTCCAGCATGGCCTCACGCACCGGAGTGGCGGAGACACCGAGCTCCGCCGCGAGGGCGGGGGCGGAGTAGACGACCCCCGGACGCAGCTCGCCGGCTATGAGGGCGACCCGGAGGGCATCGGCGACCTGATCGCGCAGGTGCGTCTGGACGGAGATCGCCTGAGGCTTGAGATGAGGCATCCTTGCTCCTCCGTCCGACCGGTAAATGACAACCCACTATACAATGTCACGTTTCCTTGAGGGTGGCCTCGTACGATGCCGTGCGGCGCGGGCACGCCCGCTTCCCGGCCGGCGCAGGGACGGCATCAGAATTCCCCGGGGAAGGGGGAAGAAGGGGCGTGGGGCGACCGATAGCCTTCTGGGGGAGCGGGAGGAGGAGGCCGGCGCACACTCCCCAGATTCTCCCCAGGGCCCGTCCTGAGTGCCCATCACCTGGGGGCCGCGTCACGTAAACAGCGAGGTGAGAGGCACTGTGTTCACGACCCGCCCCACCCTCCAGGGCACCTTCGGCATGGTGTCCTCCACCCACTGGCTGGCCTCGCAGTCCGCGATGGCCGTGCTGGAGGACGGCGGAAACGCCTACGACGCGGCAGTGGCCGGAGCCTTCGTCCTGCACGTCGTCGAACCGCACCTCAACGGACCGGCCGGCGAGGTGCCGATCCTGCTCGCGCCGGCCGGCGGGGAGGCGCGGGTGCTGTGCGGGCAGGGCGTTGCCCCGGCCGGGGCGACCGTCGCCCACTACCGGGGGCTCGGTCTGGACCTCGTCCCCGGCACCGGACCGCTCGCCGCGGCCGTGCCCGGCGCCTTCGACGCCTGGATGCTGCTGCTGCGCGACCACGGCACCCGCACCCTCGCCGACGTCCTGAAGTACGCCATCGGGTACGCCGAGGACGGACATCCGCCCGTGGAACGCGTCGGCGAGACCGTGGAGACGGTACGCGAGCTGTTCGAGACCGAGTGGACCTCCTCGGCCGAGGTCTACCTGCCCGGCGGCCGGGCCCCGCGCCCCGGCGCGCTGCTGCGCAACCCCGTCCTCGCCGCCACCTGGAAGCGGCTCCTCGCCGAGGTCGCCGGGTCCGGGGACCGCGAGGCACAGATCGACGCCGCGCGGGAGGTGTGGCGTACCGGATTCATCGCCGAGGCCCTGGTCCGGCAGGCCGGCCGCCCGACCTTGGACACCAGCGGCGAACGCCACAGTGGCACCCTGACCGCCGCGGACCTCGCCGGCTGGTCCGCGACGTACGAGGCTCCGGTGCGCCACGACTTCGACGGCTGGACCGTGTGCAAGGCCGGCCCATGGAGCCAGGGCCCGGTGCTGCTCCAGCAACTCGCCCTGCTCCCGCCGGAACTGCCCCGCTACGGCTCCGCCGACTACCTGCACCTGCTGATCGAGGGCTGCAAGCTCGCCATGGCCGACCGCGAGGCCTGGTACGGGGACGCCGCCGAGGTGCCGCTCGACGACCTGCTGTCCGCCGGGTACAACGCCGAGCGGCGGACCATGATCGGCCCCCGCGCCTCCCACGACCTGCGGCCCGGCAGCCCCGGCGGGCGCGTCCCCCGGCTGAGCGTCCATGCGCGCGTGGTGGTCACCGACGAACCCGGGGCCGCCCCGATGGGAGTCGGTGAGCCGACCGTCGCCAAGAGCCCCGCGTCCCCCGTGCCCGGCGAACCGGACGTCTCCGCCGCCGGCGGCACCCGCGGCGACACCTGCCACCTGGACGTCGTCGACCGCTGGGGCAACATGATCGCGGCCACCCCCAGCGGCGGCTGGCTCCAGTCCAACCCCGTCGTGCCCGAACTGGGATTCCCGCTCGGCACCCGGCTGCAGATGACCTGGCTGGAGGAGGGCCTGCCCAACACGCTCACCCCCGGCCGCCGCCCCCGGACCACCCTCACGCCGTCCCTCGCGCTGCGCGACGGCGTGCCCGTCATGGCGTTCGGCACCCCCGGCGGGGACCAGCAGGACCAGTGGCAGCTGCACTTCTTCCTGGCCGTCGTGCTGCGGGCGAAGGTGCGCGGCGGACTCGACCTCCAGGGCGCCATCGACGCCCCGAACTGGCACAACGACAGCTTCCCCGGCTCCTTCTACCCGCGCGGCATGCGGCCCGGCAGGGTCACCGTCGAGTCCCGCACGGATCCGGCGGTGGTGGAGGCGCTGCGCCGCCGTGGCCACGAGGTGACCGTCGGTGACGCCTGGTCGGAGGGCCGTCTCTGCGCCGTGGCACGCGACCCGGCCACCGGTGTCCTCTCCGCGGCCGCGAATCCGCGTGGACAGCAGGGCTACGCGGTGGGCCGCTGAGCCCAGGAGCCCGGGGTCCGGCACCCCGTTTTCATGCCGATTCCACCCGGGGTGCACCGGGAAGGACGGGAATGTCAGTGGCGCGTGTTCTCATGGAGGGCATGATCGCAAACCACGACGAAACCATCGACGAGTTTCTCACCCGGCACGCCTTCGACGTGGAGGAAGCCGTCCGCAAGGCCGCCGCTCAGGAGATCATGCCGCGCTGGCGCCGCCTCGCCGAGCACGAGGTGGACCGCAAGTCCGGCCCGCACGACCTGGTGACGGACGCCGACCGCAACGCCGAGTTGTATCTCACCGACGCCCTCGCCGCCCTGCTGCCCGGCTCCGTCGTGGTCGGCGAGGAGGCGGTGCACGCCGACCCGGCGTCCTACGGGGCGATACGGCAGGACGCGCCGGTCTGGATCGTCGACCCGGTCGACGGGACCCGCCAGTTCGTGCGCGGCGAGACCGGCTTCTGCACCCTGGTCGCCCTCGCCCTGCGCGGAGTCGTCCACGCCTCCTGGACCTACGCCCCCGTCGACGACCGGATCGCCACGGCCGTCCGGGGACGCGGCGCCCATCTCGACGGAGAGCGGCTGCGCGCCGGATCCCCGGACCCGGGCCGCGATCTCCGCGTGGCCACCTCCCACCCGGACTTCACCACGGACGAACAGAAGCGCTCCCTGCACGGCCTGTGGACGGATGGTGTCGTGCCCCGCGCCTGCGGCTCCGCGGGGCTGGAGTACCTGGCCGTCGCCCGCGGCGAGTCCGACGCCACCGGCTTCTGCTGGGAGGCCGCCTGGGACCACGCGGCCGGGCTGCTGCTCGTGGAGGAGGCCGGAGGAGCCCACCTCACCCGCGCGGGCAAGCCCTTCGACATCCGGGGCGGCAACACCCTGCCCTTCACGGCGGCCAGGGACGCCGCCACCGCACACCGGGTGGTGGACCTGCTGTCCCATGCGGCCTGATCCCGCCCCCGGGCCGAAGGGTCGCGCCCCACGACGTGGTGCAGGGGATCAAGCAGTGCGCGTTCCGGTTCGGGGCCCATGGCGATCTCCGTGGCGACGGCGGCCCGGGAAGGGTCCCGGTGCGGCGGGCCGGATGCCGGACGGCGCGCGGGCTCGCCCCTGGCCTGCCGGTTCCGGCGCCTCGATCCGCGACACCACCAGGCGGGACGCCATCGGCCGAAGACCCCGGAAGAACGCCGGCGGCCCGGCATATCCTGATCCCCCAGTGGCCGCCCGCCGACAGAGGAGTCCGAAGGTGCCGTCGATGCTCGATGCGGTCGTGGTGGGGGCGGGGCCGAACGGGCTGACCGCTGCCGTGGAGCTGGCCAGGCGAGGCTTCTCGGTGGCGCTGTTCGAGGCGAAGGACACCGTGGGCGGCGGCGCCCGCACCGAGGAACTCACCCTCCCCGGCTTCCGCCACGACCCGTGCTCCGCCGCACACCCCCTGGCCGTCAACTCACCGGCGTTCCGTGACCTCCCGCTGGAGCGCTACGGTCTGGAGTGGCTGCACGCGCCGCTCCCCATGGCCCACCCCTTCCCGGACGGGACGGCGGCCGTGCTGTCCCGCTCGGTCGGCGAGACCGCCGCCTCCTTCGGACCGCGAGACGCCGGCGCGTACCGCCGCCTAGTCGAGCCCTTCCTGCCCAAGTGGGACACGCTCGTCCGCGACTTCATGTCCCTGCCGCTGACCGCCCTGCCCCGCGACCCGGTCACCCTCGCCCGCTTCGGTCTGGTCGGACTGCCCCCGTCCACCTGGCTCACCCGCCGTTTCCGCGACGAGCGGGCCCGCACCCTGTTCGCCGGCCTCGTCGCCCATGTCATGGCGCCCCTGGGCGGATTCGCCACCGGCGCCGTCGGTCTGGTCTTCGCCCTCGCGGCGCACGCCCGCGGCTGGCCCGTCGCCCGCGGCGGCTCCCAGGCCATCTCCGACGCCCTCGCCGCGTATCTCGAAGCCCTGGGCGGCACCCTGCACACCGACTACGAGGTCAAACGCCTCGACGACCTGCCGCCCGCCCGGGCGTACGTCTTCGACACCTCGCCCACCGCCCTGGCCCGCATCGCCGGCTTCGGCGACCACTACGCGGACTACCGCTACGGACCGGGCGTCTTCAAGATCGACTACGCGCTGGACGGCCCCGTGCCGTGGACCGCGCCCGAGGCCCGCAGGGCCGGCACCGTGCAGATCGGCGCGGACAGCGACGAGATCGCCGCCGCCCTGCGCGCCGTCTCCCGCGAGGGCCGGGCCCCCGACGCCCCCTTCCTCATCACCGTGCAGCCCGGCGTCGCCGACCCCACCCGCGCCCCGGCCGGCCGGCACGTCTTCTGGGTCTACGGCCATGTGCCGAACGGCTGGACCGGCGACCTCACCGACGCCATCGAGCGTCAACTGGAGCGCTACGCCCCCGGTTTCCGTGACCGTGTGCTGGCGCGCGCCACCGCGGGCCCGCCCGAACTCGCCGCCCGCAACGCCAACTACGTCGGCGGGGACATCGCCTCGGGCGCGGCCTCCGGCCTCCAGCTGCTGCTGCGCCCCAAACTGTCCCTGTTCCCGTACGCGACCCCGCACCCGGCCGTCTTCATCTGCTCGTCGGCCACCCCGCCCGGCCCCGGTGTGCACGGGATGTCGGGCCACAACGCGGCGAAGGCCGTCTGGAGGAGGCTGCAACAGACATGACCCCCGTCCTCACGCTCGTCCAGGGCGACATCACCCGCAGGCGCGCCGACGCGATCGTCAACGCCGCCAACTCCTCCCTGCTCGGAGGGGGCGGCGTCGACGGCGCCATCCACCGCCGGGGCGGCCCGGAGATCCTGGCCGCATGCCGCGCCCTGCGCGCCTCACGGTACGGCCGTGGGCTGCGCACAGGCCAGGCCGTCGCCACCACCGCGGGCCGCCTCGACGCCCGCTGGGTGATCCACACCGTCGGCCCGGTCTGGTCCGCGACCGAGGACCGCTCCGCCCTGCTCGCCTCCTGCTACCGCGAGTCCCTGCGCGTCGCCGACGAACTCGGCGCCCGCACGGTCGCGTTCCCCGCCATCTCCACGGGCGTCTACCGCTGGCCGATGGACGACGCCGCCCGCATCGCCGTGGAGACCGTCCGCACCACGGAGACCGCGGTCGAGGAGGTCGTCTTCGTCCTCTTCGACGACCGGGCTTACGAGGCGTTCGCCGCGCGGGCCGGCTGACCTCCGCCCGCGGCCGTCCTCAGGTGCGGTCGTCCTCGCCGCCCTCGGCGAGCTCGTGGCGCCGGCGTTTCACGGCTGCGGCGGTGCCGCTGTCGGCCTCGGCCGCGTCCGCGAGGGCCTGCGCCGCGGCCCGGGCCGCCTGTGCCGTGTCGTCGGCGGCCCGGGTGGTGCTGTCGTCGGCCGACGGCTTCTCCCGGGTGGCCGGCGACTGGGGCAGCACCTCGGTGAAGGCCTTGGAGACGCCCTGGAGAGCGGAGGTGATCTCGCTGGGGATCACCCAGAAGTTGTTGCCCGAGCCCTGCGCGAGCTGGGGGAGCGCCTGGAGGTACTGGTAGGCGAGGAGCCCCGGGTCCGGATCGTTGCGGTGCACGGCCTGGAACACCTCGTCGATGGCCCGGGACTGGCCCTCGGCCTCCAGGATCGCGGCGGTCCGGTTGCCCTCGGCGCGCAGCACGGCCGCCTGCTTGTCACCCTCGGCGGTGAGGATCTGCGACTGGCGTTGTCCCTCGGCCCCCAGGATCGCGGCCCGCTTGTCCCGCTCGGCGCGCATCTGCTTCTGCATCGCCTCCTTGATGGACTGCGGAGGGTCGATGGCCTTGATCTCCACCCGGTTGACCCGGAGCCCCCACTTGCCGGTGGCCTCGTCCAGCACCCCGCGGAGCTGGCTGTTGATGGTGTCCCGTGAGGTGAGGGTCTTCTCCAGGTCCATGGACCCCACGACATTGCGCAGGGTGGTGACGGTGAGCTGCTCGACGGCCTGGAGGAAGTTGGCGATCTCGTAGAAGGCCGCTCGCGGGTCGGTGACCTGGAAGTACAGCACGGTGTCGATCTCGACGACCAGGTTGTCCTCGGTGATGACCGGCTGCGGTTTGAAGGAGACCACCTGTTCCCGCAGGTCGATCAGCGGATGCACGCGGTCGATGTAGGGGATGACCAGGCTGAGTCCGGGGGTGAGGGTGCGGTGGTAGCGGCCCAGCCGCTCGACGTTGCGCGCGCGGGCCTGCGGCACGATGCGGACCGCTCGCACCACGGTGAAGATCGCGAACAGCGCGATGATCAGGCCGGCGACGAGGGGGGCGGTGATGTCCATGGCTTCAGTCCCTGGGGTAGACGAGCGCGGTGGCGCCGCTGATCTCTATGACATCGACGGTTCTTCCCGTGGGTATGACCAGGGTTTCGTCATAGCTGCGGGCCGTCCATTCCTCGCCGTCGATACGCACCCGGCCGCCCGTGCCCGACACGTCCGACAGGACGTAGGCGGGCTTGCCTATCAAGGCGTCCGTGCCGAACCGCGCGGTCTGGGGCGGAAGCATGTGGCGCAGCGCGACGGGGCGTACGAACAGCAGCGTGCCGGTGGCGACCAGGGCGTACACCAGCAGCTGGAACCCGATCGGCAGTCCGGCCGCGGCGGCTCCCGCGGTGACCAGCGCGGCCGCGCTCAGCATGCCCAGGGCGGCAGTGAGGGTGAAGATCTCTGCCACGGCCAGCACGGCCGCGATAATCAGCCAGATCACCCATGGATCCATGACGCGCCTCTTCTCACCGGTGCGGGTGTCGAAGGGTCGACCTCTGCCTCCACCTTACGCACGGGTAGTCCAGGTGCCGAGACGCGTGCGCGAGGAAGCCGCTCGGGACGGCGGAACCATCAGGACCGCACAGAGTCCGACGGGATCATTGCTTCGGTTGTGTTCGAGTCCTAGGGTGTGGCTGGCTCAGTAGGTGCTCCGTCACCATCGGTCGTTGCCCTTGCCTGCCGCACCGTCCTCCTCCGGCGACGCGGCGAGGCGGAATCCGACCCGCCCTCAGTCCGCGCAGCGCTCTGTCGAACCGAGGAAGGCCACGGTCATGCCGCACCCCCACGTCTCACCCGCCGACCGGCCCACCCCGTCCGTCCCGCCGGTCGTCAGCCGCCGCCGTCTCCTGGAATCCGGCGCCGCCGTCCTCGGCGCCCTCGCCCTGTCCGCCGCGCCCGGCACCGCCCACGCGGCCGACCGACGGGCGACCGCGGCCGACGGGCCCCCGGAGTGGAACGACTTCGGCGTCTTCACCCTCAACACCCAGCCGCCGCACACCACCCTCATGCCGTACGCGGACGTGCGCCAGGCCCTCGCCGGCGACCGCACCCGCTCGCCCTACCGGCTGAGCCTGGACGGCACCTGGAAGTTCGCCTACGCCGACCGCCCCGAGGACCGGGACCCCGACTTCCACCGCACCGACACCGACGACAGCCACTGGGACACCGTCCCGGTCCCGTCCGTGTGGCAGCTGCACGGCCACGACTTCCCCGTCTATCTGAACATCACCTACCCGTACGGGGGGCCCAACGGCCGCGGCGAGGAACCACGTCCGCCGGCCGCCCCGACCCGCTACAACCCGGTCGGCCAGTACCGGCGCACCTTCACCGTCCCCCGCGACTGGGCGGGCCGCCGCACCTTCCTGCACTTCGAGGGCGTCAAGTCCGCGCACTACGTGTGGATCAACGGCGAACTCGTCGGCTACGACGAGGACTCCTACACGCCGTCCGAGTACGACATCACCGACCACCTCAGGCCCGGCACCAACCAGATCGCCGTGGAGGTCTACCGGTACGCCGACGGCGACTGGCTGGAGGACCAGGACATGATCCGGCTGAGCGGCATCTTCCGCTCGGTCCACCTCTATTCCACCCCGGCCGTGCACCTGCGCGACTTCAGGCTCGACACCCCGCTGAACGACACCTACACGGCCGCCGAGCTGGCGGTCACCGCGAGCGTGCGGGCGTACGGCGCCGCCGTGAGCGGCCGCTACACCGTCGAGACCCAGCTGTACGACGCGCGCGGCCACGCCGTCTGGTCCCGTCCGCTGGAGCAGACCGCCGAGCTCGCCACGGCCGGCGCCGGCGAGGACGTCACCGTACGGGCCGCGAAGGCCGTGACCGCTCCCAGGCTGTGGTCGGCCGAGCAGCCGAACCTCTACACCGCCGTCCTCAGGCTCCGCGACCCCGGCGGCACGGTGATCGAGACCCTCTCCCACCGGGTCGGCTTCCGCGAGTTCGCGATCAGGGACGGGCTGATGCGGATCAACGGCGAGCCCGCGTCCCTGCGCGGCACCAACCGCCACGAGATGCACCCCGCCCGCGGCACCGCGCTCACCCGCGCGGACCTGGTCGAGGACATCGGCATCATCAAGCGGACGAACATCAACTCCGTCCGCACCTCGCACTACCCCAACAACCCGCTGTGGTACGAACTCGCCGACGAGTACGGCCTCTACCTCGTGGACGAGACCAACCTCGAGACCCACGGCATCCGTTCCGAATACCCCGGCAGCCACCCGCAGTGGACCGCGGCCTGTGTCGCCCGCGCCCGGAACATGGTCCACCGCGACAAGAACCACCCCTCGGTGGTCATCTGGTCGCTCGGCAACGAGGCGGGCGGCGGCAGCACCTTCACCGCCATGCACGACTGGATCCGCTCCTACGACGACACCCGCGTCATCCAGTACGAGGGCGACGACCGTCCCGGCATCAGCGACATCCGCTCCCGGATGTACGAGAGCCCCGCGCGCATCGAGCAACGCGCCCGGGACACCGCCGACACCCGGCCGTACGTCATGATCGAGTACTCCCACGCGATGGGGAACTCCAACGGCAACCTCAAGAAGTACTGGGACATCGTCCGCCGCCACGACGTACTCCAGGGCGGCTGGATCTGGGACTTCGCCGACCAGTCCCTGTACACGCCCGTCCCCGCCCGCACCCTGCTCACCGAGTCGGGTCCGGCCGGCCTGCGCGGCGAGATCCTCGCCACCCGCGGCACCCTCGACCGTGACCGGGGCCTGTCCGGCATCACGGTCTTCGCACGCGACGACAGCCTCGACCTCACCGGCTCCCTGACCCTGGAGGCCTGGATCACCCCGGACGTGCTCGGCCACCACCAGCCGGTCATCGCCAAGGGCGACACCCAGTACGCGCTGAAACAGACCGACCGCAGGCTGGAGTTCTTCATCCACTCGGCGGGCCAGTGGATCGCCGCGAACTGGACCCTGCCGGACGACTGGACCGGCCGCGAGCACCATGTCGCCGGCGTCTTCGACGCCGACGCCGGCACCCTGACCCTGTACGCCGACGGCGTCCTCAGGGCCACCCGCGGCACCGACCGGCGCCCGAGCAGCAACACGGCGCCCCTCGCGCTCGCCTCGGACGCCGACAACCAGACGAGGGAGTTCAGCGGCACCATCCGCCGCGCCCGCGTCTACGCCCGCGCCCTGTCCGCCGCCGAGCTGGCCTCCGAGGGGCGCGGCCCGGGCGACGACGGCGTGCGGTTCTGGTTCGACGCCGCCACCGCCCGGACCGAGCGGAAGCGGCCCGACGCCGACCGGTTCCTCGCCTACGGCGGCGACTGGGGCGACAACCCCAACGACGGCGCGTTCGTCGCGGACGGCATCGTCACCGCCGACCGCGGGCACACCGGCAAGGCGGCCGAGGTCAAGCGCGTCTACCAGGCGATCAACGCCACCTCCGGTGACCACCCCGGTGCCGTCGCCCTCACCAACGAGTACCTGTTCACCAACCTCCGCGATTTCGACGGTCATTGGGAACTCGTCGCGGACGGCCGTGTCGTACGGCACGGACGGCTGACCCGGGACCAGCTGGACGTGCCGCCGCGGTCCGGCAAGGACATCAGCCTGCCCGTACGCCTGCCGAAGGACCCGGTCCCGGGGACCGAGTACTTCCTCCAGCTCTCCTTCACCACCAAGGAGCCCACGAAGTGGGCGAAGGCCGGCTTCGAGGTGGCCCGGCAGCAGCTTCCGCTCGACGCGGGGAGCCCGGCCGTGACGCCCCTACCCCTGGCCGGCGTTCCGGCCCTGCGGTACGAGGACCGGGAGAAGGACATCCGGATCACCGGCAGGGACTTCTCGGTCACCCTCGACCGGGGCAGCGGCACCCTCACCTCCTACGAGGCGAAAGGCGTCCGGCTGATCACCTCCGGCCCCGTGCCCAACTTCTGGCGGGCGCCCACCGACAACGATCACGGCAACGGCCAGCACCTCCGCAATCAGACCTGGCGCGACGCCGGCGCCCGGCGGAAGGTCACCGGCGTCACCGTACGGGCCCTCGGCCGGCGGGCCGTGGAGATCAAGGTCACCGGCACGCTGCCCACCACGGTGGAATCCGACTGGTCCACCACGTACACGGTGTTCGGCAACGGCGAGATCAAGGTCGACAACACCCTGCACCCGGGCGCCGGGAACCTGCCGTACCTCCCCGAGGTCGGCACCCTGCTGTTCCTGCCGCGCCGCCTGGACCGCCTGCACTACTACGGGCGCGGCCCCGAGGAGAACCACTGGGACCGCAACACCGGCACCGACGTGGGCCGTTACACCTCGACCGTGGCCGAACAGTGGACGCCCTACATCCGCCCGCAGGAGAACGGCAACAAGACCGACGTCCGCTGGGCCGCCCTGACCGACGGCAGCGGGCGCGGGCTGCTGGTGTCGGGCGAGCCCCTGGTGGAGATCAACGCCTCGCACCACACCCCGGAGGACCTGTCGGCCGGCGTCCGGCACGACTACCAGCTGACCCCACGGGACGCGGTCGTCCTGCGGGTCAACCACCGTCAGATGGGTGTCGGCGGGGACGACAGCTGGGGCGCCCACACCCACGACGAGTTCAAGCTCTTCGCCGACCGCGACTACGCGTACACCTACCGCCTGCGCCCGCTGACCGACCCGAGGGAGGCGACGGCGGCCTCGCGCCGGCCCACGGCGACCGCGTAGGCCGCGGCGTTCACGCGGACCGTCCGGGCACGGCGGGCGGCCGCGGCCCCGCCGGGGAGCCACCAGGACCGAGGTCCTCCCACCGGGGTACGCGGCCGCCGGCGCACGACGCGAACCGGGCAGCCCCAGGACACCCGACGTCGATGTCGGATTCTCGCCAGACCCGGGCACCGCCCGTGCCCGATCCTTGGGACATGCACAAGGGGATGCACACCGACACCGAGCGCTGCGTGCGCGCCGTGCGGTCGAAGGACGCGCGCTTCGACGGCTGGTTCTTCACCGCCGTCCTGACCACCGGAATCTACTGCCGGCCCAGCTGCCCGGTGGTACCGCCCAAACCCGGGAACATGGTCTTCCACCCGAGCGCGGCGGCCTGCCAGCAGGCCGGATTCCGGGCCTGCAAGCGCTGCCGCCCCGACACCAGTCCCGGCTCACCCGAGTGGAACCACCGGGCCGACCTGGTGGCCCGCGCCATGCGGCTGATCGCCGACGGCACAGTGGACCGCGAGGGGGTGACCGGCCTCGCCGGCCGGCTCGGCTACAGCCCCCGGCAGGTGGAACGCCAGTTGCTCGCCGAGCTGGGCGCGGGGCCCCTCGCGCTCGCCCGCGCCCAGCGTGCCCAGACCGCCCGGCTGCTCGTCGAGACGACGGACCTGCCGATGGCGGAGATCGCCTTCGCCGCCGGATTCACCTCCGTGCGCACCTTCAACGACACCGTGCGCGAGGTCTTCGCGCTCTCCCCGAGCGGCCTGCGCAGCCGGTCGGCGCCGCAGAACGCCGCGGCCGGCACCACCCCCGGTGTGCTGTCCCTCCGGCTGCCGTTCCGCGCCCCGCTCCACCCCGGCAACCTCTTCGGCCACCTCGCCGCGACCGCCGTACCCGGCGTGGAGGAGTGGCGGGACGGCGCCTACCGGCGCACCCTGCGGCTGCCGTACGGGCCCGGCATCGTGGCCCTCACCCCGCGCCCCGACCACATCGCCTGCCGCCTCACCCTCGGCGACACCCGCGACCTCACCGTCGCCATCAGCCGCTGCCGCCGGCTGCTCGACCTCGACGCCGACCCGGTCGCCGTCGACGAACAGCTGCGCACGGACCCGGTGCTCGCGCCCCTCGTCGACAGGGCCCCCGGCCGCCGGGTGCCGCGCACGGTCGACGAGGCGGAGTTCGCCGTCCGGGCCGTCCTCGGCCAGCAGGTCTCCACGGCCGCCGCCCGCACCCACGCGGCCCGTCTGGTCACCGCGCACGGCACACCGGTCGACGACCCCGAGGGCGGCCTCACCCACCTCTTCCCGACCCCCGCGGCGCTGGCCGCGCTCGACCCCGAGACCCTGGCCATGCCCCGCACCCGCCGCACCACCTTCACCACCCTGGTCCGCCGGCTGGCCGAGGGCGAGCTCCACCTGGGGGTCGCGAGCGACTGGCCCGAGGCCCGCGCGCGGCTCCTCGCCCTCCCGGGCTTCGGCCCCTGGACGGTGGACGTGATCGCCATGCGCGCCCTGGGCGATCCCGACGCCTTCCTCCCCACCGACCTCGGCATCCGCCGCGCCGCCCGGGAGCTGGGTCTGCCGTCCACCCCGGCCGCCCTCACCGCCCGCGCGGCGGCCTGGCGACCCTGGCGGGCGTACGCCGTGCAGTACCTGTGGGCGACGGACAGCCACCCGATCAACTTCCTCCCCGCCTGAGACACCGGGAACATGACACCGATGAAGCAGCACACCGTGATCGACAGCCCCTACGGCCCGCTGACCCTCGTCGCCGACGACGGCGTCCTGTGCGGTCTCTACATGACCGACCAGCGTCACCGCCCGCCGGAGGAGACCTTCGGCACCCCCGACGACACCCCCTTCGCCGCGGCGGAGGAACAGCTCGCTGCCTACTTCGCGGGCGAGTCGAAGGAGTTCACCCTCGAACTGCGCCTGCACGGCACCCCGTTCCAGCGCCGGGTCTGGGAACAGCTGACCCGTATCCCCTACGGCGAGACCCGCACCTACGGCCAACTCGCAGACGCCCTCGGCAGTCCCCGGGCCTCCCGAGCGGTCGGTCTGGCCAACGGCCGCAACCCGATCGGCATCATTGTGCCCTGCCACCGTGTCGTCGGCGCGAGCGGCGGCCTCACCGGGTACGGCGGCGGCCTGGACCGGAAGCGGCGCCTGCTGGACCTCGAACGCGGAACCGCCCTGTTCTAGGCGGAGATCCGGCGCAGCAGCCCGGGCAGTGCGGTACCGATCGGCTCGCGGATCACCTCGTCCGCGCGGTCGTCGTACGGGGTCGGCTCGGCGTTGACGACGATCAGACGGGCGCCGTGGTCGGCGGCCAGTCCGGCGAGCCCCGCGGCGGGGTGGACCTGGAGACTGGTGCCCACGGCGGCGAAGACGGTGCAGGCCTTGCTGATCGCCGCCGCCTCGCCGAGCACCATGGGGTCGAGCGCCTCCCCGAACATCACCGTCGCCGGCTTCAGGACGCCGCCGCACTCCCGGCACGGCGGGTCGTCCTCACCGGCGTCGACCCGGGCGAGGGCGTCCTCCATCGGACTGCGCGCCTGGCACTCGGTGCACACCACGCCGCGTACCGAGCCGTGCAGTTCGAGCACCTTGCGGTCCGGCATCCCGGCGCGCTGGTGCAGCCCGTCCACATTCTGGGTGATCACCCGCACCGCCGCCGCCCCGGACCGCTCCAGCTCGGTCACGGCGCGGTGCGCGGCGTTGGGTTCGGGGGCGCGTGCGGCGTTCTCGCGCCGCATCCGCCACGACCGGCGGCGGATCTCCGGGTCGCCCATGTAGTACGCGTACGTCACGAGCTTCTCGGCGTCGGGATCGCTTCGCCACAGTCCGTTCGGCCCGCGGTAGTCCGGGATGCCGGAGTCGGTGCTGACACCGGCACCGGTGAGGAGCGCGACGAGGGGTTTGCTCATGCGGCCGAGGGTAGGGCGCCGGGTGTCCGCGCGGCGAGCGGATTACGGCCGGGGCGGGGTCAGCGCACCCGGTGGCCGTCCTCCAGTTCCGCCGTGCCCGCGCCCTCGGCGAGGACGTCCAGCGCGGTCAGCACACGGCGCCCCAGGGAGTCCCAGAGGTACTCGGTCAGTTCCTCGCGCGACACGAGCCGCCAGGACAGCAGTTCCGACTCCTGCAACTGGATCGCCCCGAGTTCGTCCTCGCCGAGCACGCCACCGTCGTACAGGTACGCCACCAGCGGCGGCCGGCCCGGCCCCGTCACCCAGTCCACCGTGAGCAGCCGCCCCAGGGGCCGGTCGAGGCCGATCTCCTCGGCCGTCTCGCGCCGGGCCGCCTCGCGCGGGCTCTCCCCGTCGTCCGACTCGATCGTCCCGCCGGGCAGCGCCCACCCCTCCCGGTAGTTCGGCTCGACGAGCAGGACCCGTCCCTCCCCGTCACGGAAGAGAGCGGCGGCGCCGGCGAGGACACGGGGGAGGGAGGCGACGTAGGCGGCGAAGTCCTGGGTGTCCTGGGTGGTGGTCATGCGGGGAAGGGTAGCGGCGGCGCGGTGCCTCCTCCCGGGAACGGCGACCGGCTCGCAGGGCGCACCACAGCACACGCCGTCCCATGATCGGCACGGGGCGGCGCACGCGCCGGGGGTACGGGCATTCCGCCCCTTCAGGGGGCGGACGCGCCAGGGCCCCGCCGCGCCCGACGGGACGGTGGGTCAGAGCACGGAGAGACGGTCCACCAGCAGTTCCACCCTCCGCTCGGTGTCCTCCGGGGGCAGCCGTCCCGCGCGGGTCAGGGTGGCCAGCCCGTGCAGGGCGGCCCAGAACACCTCGGTGAACCGTCCCGGGTGGACGCCGTCGCCGGCGACCTCGCCGAGGCTCTCCAGCAGGGCGGCGAAGGCGTCCTTCAGGGGATCCGGGGTGTCCTCCCGCGCGAAGGCCAGGCCGCCGTCGAGCCGGAACATGGCGTCGTAGACAGCCGGGTTGTGTGCGGCGAATGCGAGGTAGGCGCGGGCGAGGGCGATGACCCGGGCACGCGGGCCGTCCGCGGCGGAGGTCGCGGCCCGCAGCGCCGTGGCCATCTCGGCGGCGCCGCTGAGGGCCACGGCGCCGATGATCTCGCGCTTGCCGCGGAAGTGGCTGTAGAGGACGGGCTGGCTGTATTCGATGCGCTCGGCGAGCCGGCGGGTGGTGACCGCGTCCCAGCCCTGCTGTTCGGCGAGTTCGCGGGCTGTCGCCACGATGAGGCGTTCGCGTTCCGCCCGTTCGCGCTGCTTGCGTTCCTGTACCGACATGATCCGATCCTAGCATCGCTAGACAATCGAGCGGCGGCAGGGCTAGCGTTGCTTCGTCAGCTAGCAGCACTAGATGTCGACAGGGGTCATCATGCTCAGCGCACTCGAGGTGTTCACCACCGTGGTCGTCGGCGTGATGGTGGGGGTGGAGTTCTCCGTCGCCTTCGTCGTCAACCCGATCCTCAACGCCCTCCCCGAGGACAGTGGCCAACTCGGCCGCGCCCACGGAGGCCGGATGCTCGGCGCCGTGATGCCGGTCTGGTACGTCGGCTCGCTCGCCCTCGTCGCGGTCTGGGCCGTCGCCGGACGACACCACGACGGCGCCGGCGTCGTCGTCACCGGCGGCGCGCTGCTGGTGCTCAGCGTGATCATGTCTCTTCTGCTGCTCGTCCCGATCAACAACCGGGGCAAGACATGGACCCCCGACAACCGGCCCGCCGACTGGAAGCAGCAGATGAACCGCTGGGACCGCTTCCACTACGTCCGTGTCGCCGTCATCGTCGCCGCCTTCACCCTGCTGGTCGCCGCCCTCGTCTGACCCGGCGCGGGTGATCAGCGCGAGGTGAGCGCCAGTCGCAGTGTGCGCTCCGCCAGTTCGCTGATCCGAGCCCCGTCGAAGCCGAAGACGGCGCTGCGGACGGTGTCCCGCAAGGGGGTGGTCCACTGGTCCGGGATCGCCGGGGCGCCGCACAGCACACCGGCCACCGAGCCCGCCGTCGCCCCGTTGGAGTCGGTGTCCAGGCCACCGCGCACCGTCAGGGCGATGGTGCGGGTGAAGTCGCCGTCGCCGTACAGCAGGCCCGCCGTGAGCACGGCCGCGTTCGGGACCGTGTGGATCCAGCCGAGGCCGGCGGTCTCCCCGGCGAGCGTGGTGAGCGTGTCCTCCCAGGCCAGCCCGGACTCGTGCAGGGAGGCCACCCGGCGCACGGTCCGGGCGAGGCGGCTGCTCGCGGGGATCACCGCCAGCGCCTCGTCGACCGCGTGCCGCACGGTGGGCGCGGTGAACGCGGCCGAGATCAGGGCCGCCGCCCACATCGCGCCGTACACGCCGTTCCCGGTGTGGGACAGCACCGCGTCCCTGCGGGCCAGGGAGGCGGCGCGGCGCGGGGCGCCGGGGGAGGTCCAACCGTGGATGTCGGCACGGATGAGGGCGCCGATCCACTCCTGGTACGGGTTCTCGTGGGTCGCCGTGAGCGGGGGCCGGAGCCCGCCCGCGAGGTTGCGGTAGGCCGCCCGTTCCGCCGTGAAGGTCTGCAGATACGGCAGCCGCAGCAGCCACAGGTCGCCCACCTGTTCGGTGCTGAAGGCGAAGCCGTGGGTCTCCAGCAGGTCCAGGCCGAGGATCGCGTAGTCGACGTCGTCGTCGCGGCAGCTGCCGTGGACGCGGCCGCGCACGCAGTACCGCCATTCGGGGCGCAGGTCGCGCGCCTCGCTCTCGGTCGGCGGCCCGGGAAGGTAGTCGGTGAGGGGGAGGGCGTCCGTCCGCCTCAGGTAGCGGTCGATGCGTTCCCGGGTCCACACCTCGCCCTGTTCGACCGGCTTGCCGAGCATGTTGCCCGCGATCCGGCCCAGCCAGCCTCCGAGGATGCGGTCGGCGAGTCCTGACTCCGTGCCCACAGCGGTCGTCGCGGTCATGGCACCGGTCTACCCGATTCCGGGCCGGGCCGCGCCGTTCCACGGGGTGGGCAGGGCGTGGCGGGGTCGGTGCCCGCCGGTTAGGGTCACAGCGGCGCCGGCTGGCCTCGCCACGCGCGCGAGGCCCGGAGAGCGAGGGGAACGCACGTGACGGACTCTGCAGGGAGCGGGCCGCGTACGACGGGGTCGGCACCGCTGCGGCGGGTACTGGTCGCCGCCGACAAGTTCAAGGGGTCGCTGACGGCCGTCGAGGTCGCCGGGCGGGTGACGGCCGGGCTGCGCCGGGTCGTACCGGATCTGGAGGTCGAGGCGCTGCCGGTGGCCGACGGCGGCGACGGCACCGTGGCCGCGGCGGTGGCGGCCGGGTTCGAGCGGCGGGAGGTACGGGTCACCGGTCCTCTCGGGGACACGGTGACCGCGGCGTACGCGCTGCGCGGTGACACGGCCGTCGTGGAGATGGCGGAGGCCAGCGGACTGCAGCGGCTGCCGGAGGGGGTGCTCGCGCCGCTCACCGCGTCGACGTACGGCTCGGGGGAACTGCTGCGGGCCGCGCTGGACGCGGGGGCGCGCAGTGTCGTGTTCGGGGTGGGCGGCAGCGCCACGACCGACGGCGGTGCGGGGATGCTGTCGGCGCTGGGGGCGCGGTTGCTGACGGCCGGGGGTGAGTCGGTGGCGCCCGGGGGAGGCGGGCTCGCCGAGCTGGCGTCCGCGGATCTGTCCGGGCTGGACCCGCGGCTGTCGTCGGTCGAACTCGTGCTCGCCAGTGACGTCGACAATCCGCTGACCGGTCCGAAGGGCGCGCCGACGGTGTACGGGCCGCAGAAGGGGGCCTCGCCGGAGGACGTGGAGACGCTGGACGCGGCGCTCGCGCACTTCGTGAAGGTGCTGGAGGGCGAGGCCGGGCCGAAGGCCCGTGAGTACGCGGCATCGCCGGGGGCGGGCGCTGCGGGGGGTGTCGGCTTCGGCGCGCTGCTGCTGGGCGCGGGGTTCCGTCCCGGTATCGAGGTCATGCTGGAGGTGCTCGGGTTCGCGCCGGCGCTGGAGCGGGCGGATCTCGTGATCACCGGGGAAGGGTCCCTGGACGAGCAGACGCTGCACGGGAAGGCCCCGGCGGGGGTCGCCGCGGCGGCGCGTGCGGCGGGCAAGGAGGTGGTCGCGGTGTGCGGACGCCTCGCGCTGGCGCCGGAGGTGCTGGGGCGGGCGGGGATCCGGCGGGCGTACGCGCTGACGGATCTCGAACCTGACGTGGCGGTGTGCGTCGCGGACGCGGGGCCGATCCTGGAGCGGACGGCGGAGCGGATCGCGCGGGACTTTCTGAGCTGAGCTTCTTTCGCCCCCGCCGCCCCTTCCCGTCCCCCTCCGGGGGCTGCGCCCCCGGACCCCCCTTCGGCCCTGAACGGGCCTCGTCCTCAATCGCCGGACGGGCTGGTGGGTGGGTGGGTCTGACGGTGCCTCTTCGGCCGGCCGGCCGAGTCGGGTGGTGGGTGGGCATGGGCGGAGCCCCCGGCAGGGGCCCCACCCGTGCCGGGTGTCAAGAAGACGGCCCCGGACCCAAACGGGTCCGGGGCCGTCACAAGGAGCCGGCGTTACGGCAGCTGCGCCGCCCGCGCCTCACGGCTCTCGCGCCGGTTGTCACGGAAGGTGTTCATCCGGCGCGCCGTGGCGAACAGCGGGATCACCGCGCCCATCACCAGCTGCAGCGCGCAACCGGCCTGCAGCAGCAGCTGACCGCTCGGGGCGTCGAACGCCCAGGCCGCCAGCAGGCCCATGCTGAGCACGATCCAGGTGAGCACCGCCACCGCGAGGATGCCCCGCGGCTTCGGGTACTCGACCCGGCTCACCATCAGCCACGCGGTACCCACGACCGCCAGCAGCGTCGCCTCGAACGGCAGCTCGAGCAGCACGATCGAGACGACCGTGAGGGCTCCGAACGGCGAGGGCATGCCCTGGAACGTGCCGTCCTTCACGGTGACGCACGAGAAGCGGGCAAGCCGCAGCACCACCGCCAACAGCACGACGATCGCGCCCACCGCCGCGACCCGCTCGTGCGCGTCGCTCGCGACCATGCCGTACACGAGCACGAAGTACGCGGGCGCCAGACCGAAGCTGATCAGGTCGGAGAGGTTGTCCAGCTCCGCGCCCATCGGCGACGACCGCAGCTTGCGGGCGACGAGGCCGTCGAACAGGTCGAAGACGGCCGCGCACAGCATGAGTATCACGGCCGTGGCCGCGCTGTTGCGGGCCATGCCCGAAGTGTCACCCGAGAGGTGCGGGATCAGGATGCCGGTGGTGGTGAAGTACACCGCCATGAAGCCGCAGGTGGCGTTGCCGAGGGTGAGGGTGTCAGCTATCGACAGGCGGAGCGAGAGGGGCATCTCCTCCTCGTCGTCCGCCTCGTCGGCCTCGGGCACCCAGCCGGCCTGTGTTTCGGGATCAATCACGGTCAATGCGAGTCACCCCAGCCACGGTCTTCTGGCCGACCTCGACGGCCACCTCCACGCCCTCGGGCAGGTAGATGTCGACGCGTGAGCCGAAGCGGATCAGACCGATGCGCTCGCCCTGCTCGACCTTGGTGCCCTGGGGCAGGTAGGGGACGATGCGGCGGGCCACCGCGCCGGCGATCTGGATCATCTCGATGTCGCCGAGCTCGGTGTCGAAGTGCCACACCACGCGCTCGTTGTTCTCGCTCTCCTTGTTGAAGGCGGGAACGAAGCCACCCGGGATGTGCTCGACAGACGTCACCGTGCCGGCCAGCGGGGCGCGGTTCACGTGGACGTTGAGCGGGCTCATGAAGATCGCGACGCGGGTGCGTCCGTCCTTCCACGGCATGATGCTCTGCACCACACCGTCGGCGGGCGAGATGACCCGGCCCTGGGCGATCTCGCGCTCGGGGTCGCGGAAGAACCACAGCATCCCCGCCGCCAGGGCGGTGGCGGGGACGGCGACGGCCTTGGCGGCGCCCGAGCGGCGGGCGCGGAGCAGGCTGACAGCTGCGGTGGCGACGGTCGGCAGGAGCCACGGCGAGGCTCCGCGCGCGAGGCGAACGCCGGCGAGGCTGTCGCGAGGTGCAGAGGTTTGGCTGTGGGGCATGGATGACCTTCGTAGCGGATGATGCCGCGCAACTGCGGGGGACGGCGGCTTTCCGGCGATCGTAGCGGCTCCGGGCCGCAACTGGGTAAGCCAGGCAACCAAGTCGACGGCCGAAGAGCGCATACGGGGTGTGATCCTCTTCTCCAAGAAAACACCCCGTATCCGGACATCTAGCCCTGGAATCGATACTCTTCGAGCAGCCGACGGCCGATGATCATTTTCTGGATCTCGGCGGTGCCTTCACCGATCAGCAGCATCGGTGCCTCCCGGTAGAGGCGCTCGATCTCGTACTCCTTGGAGAAGCCGTAGCCGCCGTGGATCCGGAAGGCGTCCTCCACGACCTCCTTGCAGTATTCGGAGGCGAGGTACTTCGCCATCCCTGCTTCAAGGTCGTTTCGTTCCCCGGAGTCCTTTTTGCGCGCTGCGTTCACCATCATGGCATGCGCGGCCTCCACCTTGGTAGCCATCTCGGCCAGCTTGAACTGGATGGCCTGGTGCTGGGCGATCGGCTTGCCGAACGTGTGACGCTGCTGGGCGTACTGGACGCCGAGCTCGAAGGCACGCTGGGCGACGCCGCAACCACGGGCCGCCACGTTGACCCGGCCGACCTCGACGCCGTCCATCATCTGGTAAAAACCTCGGCCGGTGACCCCGCCGAGCACCCGGTCGGCGGGAATCCGCAGGCCGTCCATGATGAGCTCGGTCGTGTCGACGCCCTTGTAGCCCATCTTGTCGATCTTGCCGGGGATGGTCAGGCCGGGCCGGACCTCACCGAAGCCCGGCTCCTTCTCGACCAGGAAGGTCGTCATCGATTTGTGCGGCGCCGTGCCCTCGGGGTGACCCTCGTCACTTCGCACCAGAACGGCCACGAGGGACGACGTCCCGCCGTTCGTCAGCCACATCTTCTGGCCGTTCAGGACGTACTCCTCGCCGTCCTTCACCGCCTTCGACGTGATGGCCGACACATCGGAGCCGAGGGCCGGCTCCGACATCGAGAAGGCGCCGCGGATGTCGCCGGCCGCCATGCGGGGCAGGAAGTGTTCCTTCTGTTCCTGCGTGCCGTGCTGCTTGAGCATGTACGCCACGATGAAGTGGGTGTTGATGATGCCGGACACCGACATCCAGCCGCGGGCGATCTCCTCGACGCAGAGGGCGTACGTCAGCAGGGACTCGCCCAGACCGCCGTACTCCTCGGGAATCATCAGGCCGAACAGGCCGAGTTCCTTCAGGCCGTCGACGATGGCCTGCGGGTACTCGTCACGGTGCTCCAGCTCGGTCGCGACCGGGATGATCTCCTTGTCCACGAAGTCGCGGACGGTGGAGAGGATCTCCTGCTGGACGTCGGTCAGACCGGCGGTCTGGGCGAGACGGGCCATCGCTTACTTCCCCTGTTCCTTCAGCTCGGGGCGGCCCGGCTGCTCGCCGCCGCGCTCCTTGATGTACGTCTCGGTGGGCACCATCACCTTGCGGCGGAACACGCAGACCAGCGTGCCGTCCTGCTTGTAGCCCTTGGTCTCGACGTACACGATGCCGCGGTCGTTCTTCGACTTCGACGGCCACTTGTCGAGCACCGTCGTCTGGCCGTAGACCGTGTCGCCGTGGAAGGTCGGCGCCACGTGCTTCAGCGACTCGATCTCCAGGTTGGCGATCGCCTTGCCGGAGATGTCGGGCACCGACATGCCGAGCAGCAGGGAGTAGATGTAGTTCCCGACCACCACGTTCTTGCCGAAGTCCGTCGTCTTCTCGGCGTAGTTGGTGTCCATGTGGAGCGGGTGGTGGTTCATCGTGAGGAGACAGAACAGATGGTCGTCGTACTCGGTGACCGTCTTTCCCGGCCAGTGCTTGTACGTCGCGCCGACCTCGAACTCCTCGTAGGTGCGTCCGAACTGCATCGCGCTCAGGCCTCCGGGATCTCGAACTTCGACGTGCGCCGCATGCCGGCGGCGCGTCCCTTGCCCGAGATGACCAGGGCCATCTTCCGGCTGGCCTCGTCGATCATCTCGTCGCCGAGCATCGCCGAGCCCTTCTTGCCGCCCGCCTCGGACGTGTAGTAGTCGTACGCGTCCAGGATCAGCTCGGCGTGGTCGTAGTCCTCCTGCGACGGCGAGAAGATCTCGTTGGACGCCTCGACCTGGCCGGGGTGCAGCACCCACTTGCCGTCGAAGCCGAGGGCGGCGGCGCGCTGCGCGACCTCGCGGTAGCCGTCCACGTTGCGGATCTGCAGGTAGGGGCCGTCGATCGCCTGGAGGTCGTTGGCGCGGGCGGCCATCAGGATCTTCATCAGGATGTAGTGGTAGGCGTCCGCCGGGTAGCCGGGGGGCTGCTCACCCACGACGAGGGACTTCATGTTGATGGAGGCCATGAAGTCGGCCGGGCCGAAGATGATCGTCTCGACGCGCGGGGAGGCCTGCGCGATCTCGTTGACGTTGTTCAGGCCGCGGGCGTTCTCGATCTGCGCCTCGATGCCGATCCTGCCGACCTCGAAGCCCATGGTCTTCTCGATCTGCGTCAGCAGCAGGTCGAGCGCGACGATCTGCTGGGCGTCCTGGACCTTCGGCAGCATGATGCAGTCGAGGTTCGGTCCTGCGCCCTCCACCACCGTCACGACGTCGCGGTACGTCCACTCGGTCGTCCAGTCGTTGACGCGCACGACGCGGGTCTTGCCGGTCCAGTCGCCCTCGTTGAGGAACTTCACGATGGTGTGCCGCGCCTCGGGCTTGGCGAGCGGCGCGCAGGCGTCCTCCAGGTCGAGGAAGACCTGGTCCGCGGGGAGGCCCTGGGCCTTCTCCAGGAAGCGCGGGTTCGAGCCCGGCACCGCCAGGCAGGAACGCCGCGGACGGAGACGGTTGACAGGCGTGGTCATGCGGGGACCTCCAGGGGGTCGAGCTTGTTCGCGTTGCGGATCTCGTCGACGATGCGGCCGATGATCCCGGTGATGTCGAAGTCCTTCGGGGTGAAGACCGCGGCCACTCCGGCGGCCCGCAGCTGTTCGGCGTCACCGCTGGGGATGATGCCACCGGCGATCACCGGTATGTCCGTGGCACCCGCCACACGGAGCCGGTCCAGCACGTCCGGCACGAGCTGCGCGTGCGAGCCGGACAGGATGGACAGGCCGACCGCGTGCACGTCCTCCGCGAGTGCGGCGTCCACGATCTGCTCCGGGGTGAGCCGGATGCCCTGGTAGACCACCTCGAACCCGGCGTCGCGGGCCCGCACGGCGATCTGCTCGGCACCGTTGGAGTGCCCGTCCAGGCCCGGCTTGCCGACCAGGAAGCGCAGCTTGCCCACACCGAGGTCGCCGGCCGTCCGTTCCACCTTGCGGCGGACCTCCGACAGGGCGGAGCCGGGCTCGGCGGCGACCGCCACCGGGGCGGAGGAGACACCGGTCGGCGCCCGGAACTCCCCGAACACCTCGCGCAGGGCCCCGGCCCACTCGCCGGTGGTGACACCGGCGCGGGCGCACTCCAGGGTGGCCTCCATGAGGTTGGCGGTGCCCTTCGCGGCCTCCTTCAGCCGCTCCAGCGCCTTGCAGGGACGTGGGTGGTTGAACGGCGGCTGGTAGCGGGTGTCGCGCCAGTTCTGCAGCGAGGCGATGACCCGGGCCTCCACCGCGGGGTCGACCGTCTGGATCGCGGTGTCCAGATCGGCCGTCAGCGGGTTCGGCTCGGTGCTCTCGAAGGCGTTCACACCGATGATCTTCTCGTCCCCGGACTCGATCCGGGCGCGGCGCGCGGCGTGCGAGGAGACCAGCTGGGACTTGAGGTAGCCGGACTCGACGGCGGCCATCGCACCGCCCATCTCCTCGATCCGCTCCATCTCCGCGAACGAGTCCGCGACCAGCTGCTCCACCTTCGCCTCGATCACCTTCGAGCCCTCGAAGATGTCGTCGTACTCCAGCAGGTCGCTCTCGTAGGCGAGGACCTGCTGGATGCGCAGCGACCACTGCTGGTCCCAGGGGCGGGGCAGGCCCAGCGCCTCGTTCCAGGCCGGCAGCTGCACGGCACGCGCGCGGGCGTCCTTGGAGAGGGTGACGGCCAGCATCTCCAGGACGATCCGCTGGACGTTGTTCTCCGGCTGGGCTTCCGTCAGGCCGAGGGAGTTGACCTGCACGCCGTAGCGGAAGCGGCGGTGCTTGGGGTTCTCGATGCCGTACCGCTCACGGGTGACCCGGTCCCAGATGCGGCCGAACGCGCGCATCTTGCACATCTCCTCGACGAAGCGGACGCCCGCGTTGACGAAGAAGGAGATGCGGCCGACCACGTCGTCCATGCGCTCCTGCGGCACCTGGCCGCTGTCGCGCACCGCGTCGAGCACGGCGATGGCGGTGGACATCGCGTACGCGATCTCCTGCACCGGTGTGGCCCCGGCCTCCTGCAGGTGGTAGCTGCAGATGTTGATCGGGTTCCACTTCGGGATGTGGGAGACCGTGTACGCGATCATGTCCGTCGTCAGGCGGAGCGACGGGCCCGGCGGGAAGACGTGCGTCCCCCGGGACAGGTACTCCTTGACGATGTCGTTCTGGGTGGTCCCCTGGAGCTGGGTGATGTCCGCGCCCTGCTCCTCGGCGACGACCTGGTACAGCGCCAGCAGCCACATGGCGGTGGCGTTGATCGTCATCGAGGTGTTCATCTGCTCCAGGGGGATGTCCTGGAACAGCCGGCGCATGTCACCGAGGTGGGCCACCGGCACCCCGACCCGTCCGACCTCGCCGCGGGCGAGGATGTGGTCGGAGTCGTAGCCGGTCTGGGTCGGCAGGTCGAAGGCGACCGACAGTCCCGTCTGCCCCTTGGCGAGGTTGCGCCGGTACAGCTCGTTGGACGCCTCGGCCGTGGAGTGACCGGCGTACGTGCGCATGAGCCACGGCCGGTCCTTCTGACGCTCACTCATGTGGACCTCAGATGTTCCGGAAGCGGTTGATGGCGTCGATGTGCCGTGCGCGCTTGACGTGGTCGCGCACGCCCAGGCCCTCCTCGGGCGCCAGGCACAGCACACCGACCTTGCCCTGGTGGGCGTTGCGGTGCACGTCGTGGGCGGCCTGGCCGGTGTCCTCCAGGGAGTACACCTTCGACAGGGTCGGGTGGATCTTGCCCTTCGCGACCAGCCGGTTGGCCTCCCAGGCCTCGCGGTAGTTGGCGAAGTGCGAGCCGATGATGCTCTTCAGCGACATCCACAGGTAGCGGTTGTCGTACTCGTGGTTGTAGCCCGAGGTGGAGGCGCAGGTGACGATGGTGCCGCCCTTCCTCGTCACATAGACGCTCGCGCCGAAGGTCTCCCGGCCCGGGTGCTCGAAGACGATGTCGACGTCCTCGCCGCCGGTGAGTTCACGGATGCGCTTGCCGAACCGCTTCCACTCGCGCGGGTCCTGGGTGTGCTCGTCCTTCCAGAACTTGTAGCCCTCGGCGTTGCGGTCGATGATCGCCTCGGCGCCCATCGACCGGCAGATGTCCGCCTTCTGGTCGCTGGAGACGACACAGATCGGGTTGGCGCCGCCGGCCAGCGCGAACTGGGTGGCGTAGGAACCGAGTCCGCCGCTCGCGCCCCAGATGAGCACGTTGTCGCCCTGCTTCATGCCGGCGCCGTTGCGGGACACCAGTTGCCGGTACGCGGTGGAGTTGACCAGACCCGGGGCGGCGGCCTCCTCCCAGCTGAGGTGGTCCGGCTTGGGCATCAGCTGGTTGGACTTCACCAGCGCGATCTCCGCCAGACCGCCGAAGTTGGTCTCGAAGCCCCAGATGCGCTGCTCGGGGTCGAGCATCGTGTCGTTGTGGCCGTCGCTGGACTCCAGCTCGACGGAGAGACAGTGGGCGACGACCTCGTCACCGGGCCGCCAGGCGTTGACGCCGGGGCCGGTGCGCAGCACGACGCCCGCGAGGTCGGAGCCGATGACGTGATACGGCAGGTCGTGGCGCTTGGTGAGCTCACTGAGCCGGCCGTAGCGCTCCAGGAAGCCGAAGGTGGACAGCGGCTCGAAGATCGAGGTCCACACCGAGTTGTAGTTGACCGAGGAGGCCATGACGGCCACCAGGGCCTCGCCCGGGCCGAGTTCGGGCAGCGGCACGTCGTCCAGGTGGAGCGACTTGCGCGGGTCCTTGTCGCGGGTCTCGAGGCCCGCGAACATCTCCGTCTCGTCCTTGTGCACGGTGATCGCGCGGTACGACTCGGGAAGCTGCAGGGCGGCGAAGTCCTCCGACGTGGAGTCGGGCGACTGGATCGCGGCCAGGATGTCCTTGACGGTCACGGTGTTGCCTCCGGCGATGAGCGCCCTGAGGGAGGGGCGCTGAGGGTTACGTCGGTGTGCTGCTGAGGGTTGGGGGGTGCCGTCGGTTCGGCGGTGGTGCTTCGGCAGCGCGTGGTGTGCGCGGGAGGGTGCCTGTGACGCAGGCGTCCGGACGTGCGGGCGGTGGGCCCGCCGGGACTCGCCCGGACTCCTTCAACGTATGGCACGCCGTGTCATCCGGCAAGGCACGGAGTGCCAGAACTTGAGCTCAGGTGAAATCTTTACCCATCAGATGAGCGATGATCGATCGAACGTCCCCGGAAACGGGTGAGAAAAGGGGCCCTGACATGGCAAAACGGCCACCCGGTGGGGTGGCCGTCATCACAGCGGGGAGCGGTCCGCCGAGGGGCGTCGCGTGCTCCCCGGCGGGCTGTTCAGCGCTCCTTGAGCGCCTGCTCGATGGTCCGCATCACCTCGTCCAGCGGCGCGTCCACGTGGGCGACCGTCACCAGGACCTCACCGTGGGCCGACGCCGAGGCGGCCGGCGGCCTCGGGGGCGCGGTGCGCCGGCCCGCCATGATCCCGCTGCCGAAGGTCTTGCGGACGATCGCGAAGGCGTGGTCCAGCTGGGCCTCCACATCGCCCTGGCCGCCCGCCCTGAGCCAGCGCCGCAGCACATGGTTGTGCGCGGTGACCACCGCGGAGGCCGCCACCTCCGCCAGCAGCGGATCGTCGTTGGCGTCGTCGTCCTGCGCGTGCTCGTCGAAGTGGCCGAGCAGATAGCGGGTGAAGAGCCGCTCGTAGCGGGCCACCGACGCGATCTCGGCCTCGCGCAGGGTGGGCACCTCGCGCGTCAGCTTGTAGCGGGCCACCGAGATCTCCGGCCGCGCCGCGTACATCCTCATGACCTCTTTGATGCCGCGGCACACCGTGTCCAGCGGATGCTCGTGCGCGGGCGCGGCGTTGAGCACCGCCTCGGCGCGCACCAGGGTGTCGTCGTGGTCGGGGAAGATCGCCTCTTCCTTGGAGCGGAAGTGGCGGAAGAAGGTGCGGCGGGCGACCCCGGCGGTGGCCGCGATCTCGTCGACGGTGGTGGCCTCGTACCCCTTCGTCGCGAACAGTTCCATCGCGGCGGCTGCCAGTTCCCGGCGCATTTTCAGCCGCTGGGCGGCGGCACGAGAGCCTGCGGCTCTCTCCGGCGGCTCGGTCGTGGCTGACGTACGTACGGACTTGGCGGGCTGGGACATGCCCCGAACGTACTGCATGTGCGCAGCTCGATGCGCGTGAGAGGGGTTTCCCCCGCCCTCTCCGGGCGGGGGAGGGGCGCTGCGGGCGGGCGGAGCGAACCGGTCGGGGTCCAGCAGCCCGCCCCACTCCGCGCCGCCCTCGGACCGGTCGCCGGCGCGCGCCTCAGCGCTTGGCATATTCGCGGAAGCCACGGCCGGTCTTGCGGCCGAGGCAGCCCGCGGCCACCAGGTGCTCCAGCAGCGGCGCCGGGGCCAGCCCCGGGTCGCGGAACTCGCGGTGCAGGACCTTCTCGATGGCGAGCGAGACATCCAGCCCGACCACGTCCAGCAGCTCGAAGGGCCCCATCGGGTAGCCGCCGCCCAGCTTCATCGCGGCGTCGATGTCGTCCAGGGAGGCGTAGTGCTCCTGCACCATCTTGATCGCGTTGTTCAGGTACGGGAACAGCAGCGCGTTCACGATGAACCCGGCCCGGTCGCCGCAGTCCACGGCGTGCTTGCGGATCGTGCCGCAGACCTCGCGCACGGTGGCGTGGACGTCGTCGGCCGTCAGCACCGTACGCACCACCTCGACCAGCTTCATGGCCGGCGCGGGGTTGAAGAAGTGCATGCCGATCACGTCCTCGGGACGCGAGGTGGCACGGGCGCAGGCGACGACCGGGAGGGAGGAGGTGGTGGTGGCGAGCACGGCGCCCGGCTTGCAGACCTTGTCCAGCGTGGCGAACAGCTGCCGCTTGACCTCCAGGTCCTCGGCCACCGCCTCGACCGCGAGATCCACGTCGGCGAAGTCGTCGTAGGTGCCCGTCGCACGGACCCGCTCCAGGGCCTGCGCGGCGGCCTCGGCGCTCATCCGGCCCTTGTCCACCGAGCGTGCCAGGGACTTCCCGATCCGGGCCTTGGCGCTCCGGGCCTTCTCCTCGCTGCGGGCGGCCAGGACCACCTCGTAGCCCGCCTTGGCGAACACCTCGGCGATCCCCGAGGCCATGGTGCCCGAGCCCGCGACACCCACCGAACGCACCGTGCGGCCCTCGGCGGCGAATATGTCCTCGCGCGGGGTGAGGGCGTCGGTCACGACCGTCCCGCTGCCCGGCGCCTCGTACGTGTAGAAACCACGCCCCGCCTTGCGGCCGGTCAGGCCCGCCTCGCTGAGCTGCTTGAGCACCGGGGCCGGCGCGTGCAGCCGGTCCCGGGACTCGGCGTACATGGCCTCCAGGACCGTGCGCGCGGTGTCGATGCCGATCAGGTCGAGCAGCGCCAGCGGGCCCATGGGCAGTCCGCAGCCCAGGCGCATCGCGGCGTCGATGTCCTCACGGGAGGCGTAGTTGGCCTCGTACATCGCGGCGGCCTGGTTGAGGTAGCCGAACAGCAGGCCGTCGGCGACGAATCCGGGCCGGTCGCCGACCGCCACGGGCTCCTTGCCCAGGTCCAGGGCGAGATCGGTGACGGCCGTGACGGCCGCGGGGGCGGTCAGCACCGAGGAGACGATCTCCACCAGCTTCATCGCGGGCGCCGGGTTGAAGAAGTGCATGCCCAGCACCCGCTCGGGGTGGGCGGAGTCGGCGGCGAGCCGGGTGACGGACAGGGCGTTGGTGCCGGTCGCCAGGATGGTCTCCGGCCGCACGATGCCGTCGAGTTCACGGAAGATCTGGTGCTTGATCCCGTACGACTCCGGGGCCACCTCGATCACCAGATCGGCGTCGGCGGCGGCCGTGAGAGCGGTGGAGGTGGTGACGCGGGCGAGGAGGTCCGCGCGCTGCCGCTCGGTCAGCCGTCCGCGCTCCACGGCGCGGGTGGTGGAGGCCTCCAGGGCGGCGACGCACTTCGCCGCCTGGGCTTCGCTGATGTCGATGCCGACGACATCGCGGCCGGCCGCGGCCAGGACCTCGGCGATGCCGGTGCCCATCGTGCCGAGGCCGACCACGGCGACGGTCCGGAGCGGGGACAGAGGGGTGTCGGACAGGGGAGTGGCCATCGCGGGACTCCAGGAATGAGGGTGACGACGGGAGACACGCCCTGGTGCGCCGAAGGGCGCACCAGGGGCGTGCGGGATGCGGGTGTGGAACGGGCTGCGAGCGCACACGCCCGGTGCCGCCGCGAAACACGGCGGTGGATCCGACCGGCCCTGTCCCGGGGCCGAGCCGTACTGCGGTACAACGGGGTACCGAACCGACTGCGACTCACGCCGGCCGCGTCACCAGACCGCCGTGAGGAGGGTCGCGAGTGGGTAACTCGCTCGTCTGAGCTTAACCAGTGGGTAACGAGCGCGCCAGTCCCCGGGTTTGTGATGTACGTCCCGCGTACCCCGCCCGGCCCCTAATCTCTGGGGCATGGACGAAGAGTTGCGATCGCTCACGGAGCGCTTACGGACGGAGTCGGGCGGATCGGCTGCGTACGGCCGTCTCCTGGCCGCGGACGACCCCGACATCCTGGCCGATGTCCTCACCGAGCCGGGGCAGCCGCTGTGGGCGCGGGAACTGGCCGCGTTCCGGCTGGGACTGGCCGGGGACCGGCGGGCCTTCGAGGCGCTCGTCCTCCTCCTCAACCACCGTGACCCGCCGCGCTGCGCCGCAGCCGCCCACGCCCTGGCCCGCCTCGGCGACCCGCGCACCGCCCGCGCCGCCGCCGCCCTCGCCACCAACGAACTCCGTGTCGCCTACGCCCTGCACCCGGTCCGCCTGCTGGCCCGACTGCGCGCCCCCGAGGCCGTACCGGCCCTGATCACCACCCTGCGGCGCAGGCTGCGTCCGCACGACCCCTACCGCCGGATCGCGCTCGCCTGCGTGGAAGGGCTCGGCGAACTCGGCGACCCGCGCGCCGAACCCGTACTGAACGAGGCCCTCGCCCACCCGGCACTGGCGGAGGCGGCGGTGCACGCCCTGGCCCGGATTCCACGGCAGGGGGCCGGCCGGGGCCGGATCCCCGGACAGCGCTGAGGCCCGTCGCGAAGGTGACGCCTGCCGCACCGGGCGCCGCCGTCAGCCGGCGAGTTCCTTCACATACCGGACCTCGGGCACCGTCACCCCGCCCACCTCGAAGGGCTCCTCGGTACCGTCCGCGCCGAACCCCGCGCGCTCGTAGAAACGGCGGGCGCGGACGTTGTCCCTGAGGACCCACAGGTACATGCGCGGGTGGCCGGAGGTGGCGCAGCGGTGGATCGCCTCGGTCAGCAGGGTCCGTCCCACGCCCCGGCCGATGCGCTCGGGAGGCACATAGAGGGCGTACAGCTCGGCGTCCCCGGTGCGTACCTCGCCGTCCCGGTACGGGCCGAACGCGGCCCATCCCGCGAGGTCGCCGCCCTCCGACTCGGCGACCAGGTCGACCCCGCTGCGCTCGTCCGCCAGCAGGCGTGCGCGATGCCGCTCGGCGTCCGCCCCGATGTCGAGACCGTCGAGGTACGACTGCGGGACGAGACCCCGGTACGCGTGCTGCCACCCGCGGATCCGGATCCCGGCGACGCCCTCGCAGTCACCGGCGGTCATGGACCGCAGCAGCAACCCGCTCATACGGCCGTCACCGCGAGGGCCTCGATCTCCATCAGGAACTCCGGGCGGACCAGCCCGGAGACCTGCACGGCGGACGCGGCCGGCAGCCGGTCGTCCGGTATGTGCTCGGCGCGGGCCGCGCGGATGGCCGGCAGGTGTGCCATGTCCGTCACGAAGAAGGTGAGCTTCACGACGTCGTCGAAGGTCGCCCCGGCGGCCGCGAGGCAGCGTCGCAGATTGTCGAACACCTGGCGGGCCTGCGCCCCGGCGTCACCCTCGCCGACGATGTCGCCCTTCTCGTCCAGGGCGAGCTGACCGGAGACGGCGACGAAGCGGCCCGTGCCCGCCACCACATGGGTGTACTGGGCGGCGGGCGCGACGCCGTCGGGGGCGGGGACGCGGGTCAGGTGGCTCATGTGCTCATCATGGACCACGGGTACGACATCCCGCCCCCGACGGAGCGTCAGGCCGTGGGGCGGCAGGCACGAACTGCCACCGGACGCCGCAACCAACGTGTCCCGCCCCCCACTTCGCAGCGCGTGTTCACAGCGCGTGTCCCACCGTCGATGTTGGCGTGAATTCGTCGTCGGATAACGGATCAGCACAGGCCACCCAACTTGTTGACCTGCCTCGATCAAGGCGCGTAGATTCCCCGCTGGCTTGATTCATTCGCTCAAGTCTTCGTACATCCCTGGGGGGATCCATGAACTTCTACCTGGACGTCATCAAGAAGTACGCCGTGTTCACCGGGCGGGCCCGCCGCCAGGAGTACTGGATGTTCTTCCTGTTCAACATCGGCATCAGCATCGTGCTGTCGATCATCGACGCCGTCGCCCTGGGCACCAACGTCCTCGGCCTGCTCTACGCCCTTGCCGTCTTCCTGCCGAACCTCGGCGTCACCATCCGCCGCCTGCACGACACGGGCCGCTCGGGCTGGTGGATCCTCATCGGTCTCATCCCGCTGGTCGGCGTGATCGTCCTCATCGTCTTCCTGGCGACCGAGGGCAGCCAGGCCGGCGACAAGTACGGCCCCAACCCGAAGTACGCCCCGACGGCCTGACATCGGTTCGTCACCCTGCTCATACGGTGCCCGTCGGCCAAGCGCTGACGGGCGCCGTCACATGAGATCGGCGCCTGCCGCGCGACGCCCGGCACGTACTCGCGCCGCACCGGCCGCCTCAGCCCCGGAAGCCGAGCAGGCCGTGCAGGGTCGAGCCGCGGGCCGTGCTCGGGGCGGCCCTGGACGTCAGCGGCTTCGGGTCGGGCAGCGCCGCGCACACCGCGTCGGCCTCGCCACGGCCTCCGCGCGGCACGGTCCCGTCCGCCAGATAGGCCGCCAGATGCCGGTCCAGACAGGCGTTCCCGCTCAAGGTGATGCCATGATTCCCGCTGCCCGACTCGACCACCAGGCTGGAGCCCGCCAGCAGCCGGTGCACGGAGACACCGCCCTGGTACGGGGTCGCCGCGTCGTCCGTCGCCTGGAACAGCAGCGCCGGCGGCAGTTCGCTGTTGCCGATGCGCTCCGGGCGCAGGGACTCGGTCGGCCAGAACGCGCACGGCGCGTTGTACCAGGCGTTGTTCCAGGCCATGAACGGCGCCCGCTCGTACATCTCCCAGGTGTCCTTGCGCCACTGCCCCCAGTCACGGGGCCAGGAGGCGTCCCGGCACTCGACGGCCGTGTAGACGCTGTAGCCGTTGTCGCCCGAGGCGTCGTTCGCGCCGAAGTTCTCGTACGCCTCGATCAGCGGCCCGTCGTCCTCGTCGTTCACGTACGACGCGAACGCCTCCGCGAGATAGGGCCAGTAGCCGTTGTAGTAGCCGCCCGGGATGTAGGTGTCCTCCAGCTCGGCGGCGCCCACCTTGCCGCCGGCCGGCTCCTTCTTCAGCCCCGCGCGCATCGCGTACCACGCGGCCTCGATCTTCTCCGCGTCGGTGCCGAGACGGTACGTCGAGTCGTGCTTGGCCACCCAGTCCATGAAGGCCCGGTGGCGGGCGTTGAAGGTGTGATTCTGGTTCAGATTGGCGTCGTACCAGACCTCGGTGGGGTCGACCACCGAGTCCAGGACCAGCCGTCGCACCCGCTGCGGGAACAGTGTGGCGTAGACGGCGCCCAGGTAGGTGCCGTAGGAGTAACCGAAGTAGTTGATCCTCTTCGTGCCGAGCGCCTGCCGGATCACCTCCATGTCGCGCACCGTGGCGCCCGTGTTGATGTGCGGCAGCAGATCCCCGTACTTCCTGCCGCAGGCCTCGGCGAAGGACTTCGCGCGCTCGAGGCCCGCCCGCTCCACCTCGGGCGACGTGGGCACCGGATCGGGGCGCACCGGCCCGAAGTGATCCGGCGCGCAGTCCAGCGCCGGCTCGCTCGAGCCGACCCCGCGCGGGTCGAAGCCGATGACGTCGTACTGGGCGGCCACCTTCTTCGGCAGTGACGCCGCCACGAACCCGGCCAGCGTCAGTCCGCTGCCGCCGGGACCGCCCGGGTTGACCAGCAGGGGCCCCTGGTACTTCTTCGCGGTGTGCGGGACGCGGGACAGCGCGAGGGTGATCGTCCGCCCGGTGGGATCGGAATGGTCGAGCGGCACGTCGACGGAGGCGCACTGCAGCGTCGGATAGTCGTCGGTGGCGCACTTCTGCCACGCGGGCTTCGCGGCGTGAAAGGGTTCCGCCGCGCGCGGTGTGCCGGCCTCGGCGGGGACGGCCGTGACACTTCCGGCCAGGACGACGGCGGCACCACACAGCACGGCTGCGCGTTTTCTCATGGGTCCTCCCAGGACGGAGGTGCTGCGGGCCGCGAGGCTCACGGCCCAGCGGCATCGTCCCGACCTGGGATCCCACAGGAACGCGTTCCCTCGATTGTTGACCCAATTGGGCCGCCGGATGCCCTCGGATGCCCTCGGCGCGCTCGGAGAAGGGTCAGCTGGGTCGGCTCGGTCGCCGGCCGCCCGGTGGACCCGGCGGGCTTCGTGCGCCGGTACCACCTCGGCGCGTAGGCCCCCTCCGCGTGCAGCCGCTCGTCGCGGGTGACCAGGTGCGGATGGTGCCGCGCCGGCCAGGCCGATGAACACCGTACGGTGCGCCAGGTCCGGGTCAGGCCCGCAGGTAAGTGAGCACGGCCAGGACCCTCCGGTGTGTCTTGTCCGTCGGGGGCAGGTCCAGCTTGGTGAGGATGTTGCCGATGTGCTTGCCGATCGCCGCTTCGGAAACCACCAGCTCCTGGGCGATCGCGCCGTTGGACCTGCCTTCGGCGATCAGCGCCAGCACCTCGCGTTCGCGCGGGGTGAGCCGCTCCAGCGGGTCGCGGCGACGGCGCAGCAGTTGGCGCACCACCTCGGGGTCGACCACCGTCCCGCCGTCCGCCACCTTGTGCAGCGCTTCCACGAATTCCTCGACCTGGCCCACCCGGTCCTTGAGCAGATAGCCGACACCCGATCCGTCGCCGGAGTCCAGGAGCTCCGCGGCGTACGTCCGTTGCACGTACTGACTGAGGACCAGGACCGGCAGTGTGGGGCGCTTCGCGCGCAGCCGCACTGCCGCATCCAGGCCCTCGTCCTGGAAACCGGGCGGCATGCGCACGTCCGTCACCACGATGTCGGGGGCATGCTGCTCGACCGCGGAGACCAGTGCCTGCGCGTCCCCGACGGCCGCCACCACCTCGTGGCCGCAGCGGCTGAGCAGGCCTATGAGTCCCTCCCTCAGCAGCACGCTGTCCTCGGCCAGCACTACGCGGAGTGATCGGCCGCCCTGGTCAACTCGCAAGGAAACTCCACACGCAACAGAGTCGGTCCACCCGGAGGACTGGTCAGGGCAAGTCTGCCATCCAGGACGGACACCCGGTCCGCGAGACCGATGAGGCCGCTGCCCGCCGAGGCGTCCGCGCCGCCGCGGCCGTCGTCGCGCACCTCGAGGAACAGGCGTCCGTCGCCATGACCACCGCGGATCCGCGCGCGGTCGGCCCCGCTGTGCCGGGCGACGTTGGCCAGCGCCTCGCAGACCACGAAATACGCGGCGGATTCGACCGCCCGGGTCGGCCGGCCCGGCAGTTCGAGGTCGACATCGACGGGAACCACGCAGCGGTCGGCGGCGTCAGCGACCGCGGCTTGAAGGCCGTAGTCCGTGAGGACCTTGGGGTGGATGCCGTGGATGAGCTCGCGCAGCTCCGTGAGCGCCCTGCCCGCCTCCTCGTGGGCCTTGGTGAGCTGGTCGGCGAGCGGTCCGGGCGGGGCGTCGAGGCGGGCCAGCCCGAGAGCCATCGTCAGGGCCACGAGGCGCTGTTGGGCGCCGTCGTGCAGATCGCGCTCGATACGGCGCCGCTCGGCCTCGAAGGCCTCGACCAACCGGACGCGGGAGCGCGCCAGTTCGACCACCTCGGCGTCGAGCTCGCCCTCGCGGGAGGCGATCAGCAGCCGGGCAAGCTCGGCGCGGGCGCCCGCCGTTACGCCGAGTACGTAAGCGCACAGGACCATCAGGAGCAGGCCCAGCACGGCGACGCCGAACGCGGTCGGCCAGGTGGTGACCGTCCACTGCTTGAGCACCTTCGCCTCCTGGCCGTCGCCGACCGTGGCCATCAGCAGCGGGGTGGAGACCATGGACAGCGGGAGGAGCAGGGCGACCGTGACCGCCAGGGCATCGACCGGCCACAGCAGTCCGGCGAACAACAGCGCGTAACCGAGCTCCCGCCAGGTCGCCTGCTCGCGAAGCCGGATGGTCAGCCAGGCCCGCAGTCCCGGCGCGGCCGGCACCCGGTGTCGGCCGGACACCGGGTCGCTGCGGATCAGGCGCAGTCTGCGCCGCTCCACCTCGGCCACCGGGATCCCGCTGAGAGCGAGCAGGACGAGCAGCGGCAGCCCCACCAGGACGACGGCGAGCGCACCGCAGACCGTGGCCACCGTCACGATCCCCACCAGAGTGACGGCGCCGGTCACCGCGCCGGTGAGCAGATACGCGGCGGAGCGCCAGGGCCAGGCCGACAGCAGGAAACCCGGCCGGGACATGGCCTGCCACACATTCCGAGGGTGCATGGGCATGACCGTAAAGGGCCGCCTCGGTCGGGGCCATCGGTCCGGGGCCCGTATCGGGGGTAGGTCTGGCCCCACCCCAGGTCTCGTTCTGGCCGTACTGCGCCGCGAGGGGTTTCCGGGATGTGGTGGAGACATCAACGAGCCAAGGAGCAGGTGCTGGTGGGGGGAAACATGACCAACGACGCGATCCGATTGCGCTCCGTGACCCGGCGGTACGGCTCGGGCGGTACGTCAGTCACCGCCCTCGACGAGGTGTCGCTCGCCTTCCCCAGGGGGACGTTCACCGCCGTGATGGGCCCGTCCGGGTCCGGCAAGTCGACCCTGCTGCAGTGCGCCGCGGGCCTGGACCGGCCCACCTCCGGCTCGGTCACCGTGGGCGACACCGAGCTGACCACGCTGAGCGAGACCACGTTGACCCTGCTGCGCCGCGAGCGCATCGGCTTCGTGTTCCAGGCGTTCAACCTGCTGCCCTCACTGACCGCCGAGCAGAACGTGGCCCTGCCGCTGCGGCTGGCCGGCCGCCGCCCGAAGAAGGCCCAGATGCGTGAGGTGCTCGAACAGGTCGGACTCGGCGACCGTGCGCGGCACCGCCCGACGGAGATGTCCGGCGGCCAGCAGCAGCGGGTTGCCCTGGCCCGCGCCCTGATCACCCGCCCCGAAGTGCTGTTCGGCGACGAGCCGACCGGCGCGCTCGACTCGCAGACCGGCCGCGAGGTGCTGACCCTGCTGCGCGGCATGGTCGACCGGGACGGCCGGACGATCATCATGGTCACCCACGACTCCGTCGCCGCCTCCTACGCCGACCGCGTCGTCCTCCTCGCCGACGGCCGGGTCCACGGCGAGCTGATCGGCGCCTCGGCCGAGGACATCGCGGCACGCATCACCAAGCTCGAGGCGGCGCCGTGCTGAGCATCACCCTGCATACCCTGCGCACCCGCTGGGTCACCTTCGTCGGCAGTTTCGTCGCCCTCTCGCTGGGCGTGGCGCTGATCGCCGTGATGGGGCTGGCCCTGGCGTCCTCGCTGGACGCACCCGACCGGGGGCCGGAGCGGTTCGCCGCCGCGCCGGTCGTCGTCAAGGGCCAGGACACCCTTGAGATGCCCACCTCGATCGGCGACCGCGCCCAGAAGCTCGCGCAGCCGCGTGCCGTGCCCGGCGACGCGGTCGCGAAGCTGCGGGGCCTCGGGACCGTCGTCGAGGACCGGTCGTTCGCCGTGCGGGCCGAGGGCGGGCCCGACGATCTGGTGGGCCACCCCTGGTCCACCGCGGCCTTCGCGCCGTACGAGCTCGATGCGGGACGCGCGCCCGAGGCCGCGGACGAGGTCGTCGTCATCGGTGACTGGGCCCGTCCGGGCACCCGGGTGCGGACCGACGGCGGCACGGTGCGCGTCGTCGGCACCGTGGCCGGGCTCGGCTTCGAGAACGCCGTGTTCTACACCGACGCCCGCGCCGCCGAACTGTCGCCGCGCAGTCTCCAGCTGGTGGTCGACGCCGACGCGACGGCCGTGCGCGAGGCGGTGCGCGGCAGCGGTGGCGTCCAGGTCCTCACCGGGGACGCGCGCCGGTACGCCGACGCCGACCCCGACCGGGACAGCGAGGCCCTCACCGCGATGAACGCCATGTTCGGCACGGCCGGCGGTGTCACCGGGTTCGTCTCGGTGTTCGTGGTGGCCTCGACCTTCGCCTTCGCGGTGGCCCAGCGGCGCCGCGAGTTCGGGCTGCTGCGCACCGCCGGGGCGACCCCGGGCCAGATCCGCCGCATGGTCGTCCACGAGGCACTCGTGGTCGGTGTGCTCGCCTCGGCCGCCGGCTGTGTGCTGGGTTTCTACGGGGCTCCGAAGCTCGCCGAGTGGGCGGTCGGCGAGAGCCTCGCGCCCCGCTGGTTCATCATCGGCGACTACATCTGGCCGTACCACATGGCGTTCTGGACGGGCCTGTCGGTGGCCCTGTGCGGCGTGCTGGCCGCGTCCTGGCGGGCCGGGCGCACCGGTCCCACCGAGGCACTGCGCGAGGCGTCCGTCGACACCCGGCCGATGACGTGGGGCCGTCGGCTGTTCGGCGCGGCTCTGCTGGTCACCGCCGCCGTGACACTGACCCTGGCCCTGGTGACGAACCCGGGCGACCTGTTGCAGCGAAAGACCTATGTGAGCCGGCCGATGCTGCTGATCACCGCGGTCGCGCTGCTCGCGCCGGTGCTGGTGCGGCCACTGGCCCGGCTGATCACCTGGCTGCCGGCCCAACTGCCGGGCGCCGGCGGAATGCTGGTGCGGGAGAGCGCCGCCACCGGGGTCCGCCGCACCGCCGCCGTCGCGGCGCCCGTGCTGGTCACGGTCGCGCTGGCGGGCTCGCTGCTCGGCGCCACCGCCACCCTCGACGAGGCGAAGGCGACCGAGGTGCGCGATCGGACGGCCGCCGACTTCGTGGTCACTCCGGCAGGCAACGGCTTCGCCGAGGCGACGCTGCGGCGGCTTCGGGCCGTGCCCGGTGCCGAGGTCTCCGCGAGCTCGTCGAGCGCCGTGTACGTCCTGGAGGACGGCGTGGCGCTCATCAGGTCCGATGCCAGGGCCGTCGAGCCGGAACCGCTCGCGGCAACGACCCGTCTCCCGCTCGCCGCGGGGAAGGTCGCCGACCTGGACGACGACTCGATCATCGTCAACGAGGAGTGGGAGAAGCACACCGTGGGCGAGCGGGTGGACGTGTGGCTCGGCGACGGCACGAGGAAGTCCCTGGAGATCGCCGCGGTCATGACCATCGGCACCGGCAACAACGGCGTCTACGTCACCCCGCGCAACGCTCCCGGGGCGCCCGTCGACCGGGTCGACGTACACCTCGCGGACGGTGCCGACACGGTCGCCGTGGCCGCCGGTCTGCGTCAGGCGGTACGGGCGGCGGGCGGGGAGGTGCTCACCAGGGACGCCTGGGTGCGGGCGACGTACCCCGAGAGCAGCCGGACGACCCGGACGGGCTTCTTCCTGGTCCTCGGGATCGCCCTCCTCTACACCGGCGTCTCACTGGCCAACACGATGGTCATGGCGACCTCCGACCGGGTCCGCGAGCTTGCCGTGCTGCGGCTGGCCGGCGCCACCGGATGGCAGGTGCTGCGCTGGGTGGGCGCCGAGGCGCTGATGACGGTCATGGTCGGCGGACTGCTGGGAGCGCTGGTCGCCGGCCTCAACCTGGTGGGCATGTGGAGCGCGCTGGCCCTGCTCTCGGTGCGGACGTCCATCGAGCTCCCGTGGGCGACGCTCGCGGCGGCCCTGGGTGCCTGCGCGGTGCTCGCGGTGATCTCGGCGATCGTTCCGGTCTGCCTCTTCCTGCGCCGTGGGGCGGTGGAGGCGGCGGGCGTCCGCGAGTGACCGCCGACCGGCGCCGGCCTGCCCGGATGCCGCCGCGCCCCGGTACGACCGGGCCTCCGCCCCCGCCGGCGAGCGTCGCTCCCGAGACGTGGGGGGAACGGGTGGTTCGCGGGTGGGACGCCCGCGTGCCCGTGTGCGTGACGGGGCCTCCGGCAGGCGGCTCACCGTCGCTCGGTGGTGCGCTTGCGCAGGAGCAGCCACTGCCTGGGGGGAGTGCCGGCCGCCGAGCCGACGGCCGTACCCTCGAGGAGCGCGCGGTACGCGGCTGCCCCTGCCCGGGGTGCGGCGGTCCGCGGTCCGCGGTCGTCCCGGTCCTCGATCGACGTGGCCATGTTCTTCCAGACCCTGTCGGCCTGCGGTGCGCTGACCATGAGTAACCACTCCCGGTTCATGGGGCCATCGTTGGAAGTACATACGCATGCGGGTCGCCCCCTCGGGAGCACTGGCCGACAGAATAGAACAAGTGTTCCCTTGATCGTGCGAGTGGCCAGGTTCGGTCAGAACCGGAACCCCGATTTGGGTGGCCGGGCACGGGGGTGGTTGGCTTGCCCCGACCCCGTTACCCCATGCCCTGGAGGAAAGCGATGGCGCAGGTCGAGGCCACTACGGAGCGGATCGTCGCGGCGGACGCGGAGACGGTGTTCGATGCCCTCGCCGACTACAGCGGAACCCGCGCGAAGCTGCTGCCCGAGCAGTACAGCGAGTACGAGGTCCGTGAGGGCGGTGACGGCGAGGGCACCCTCGTGCACTGGAAGCTCCAGGCCACCAGCAAGCGCGTGCGCGACTGCCTGCTGGAGGTCACCGAGCCGACCGACGGAGAGCTGGTCGAGAAGGACCGCAACTCCTCCATGGTCACCACCTGGCGCGTCACCCCGGCCGGGGAGGGGCGCTCCCGGGTCGTCGTGACCACCGTCTGGAACGGCGCCGGCGGCATCGGCGGCTTCTTCGAGAGGACCTTCGCGCCCAAGGGCCTCGCCCGGATCTACGACGCCCTGCTGGCCAAACTGGCCGCCGAGGTCGAGAAGTAGCGGCGGGGAGCCTTCAAGAACCGAGAAATGGTGGGGAGTTGGCTCCTCACCGGTTCGGGTGATCTGCCGACGGGCCGTCTCTGTCCCGTAACTCGTCGCGCTTGCTCGTAGTTGTCGCTTTTACGCGGGAATTGTCCGGCGGCGCGACGAGGGGAGCGGCACGTGGGCGGGATCACTCTGACGCAGGACGAGCCGGTCTCGGCACCACCGGCCGGGAGCCCGCCGCCCCCGGCACCGGTCGGGGAGCCGGGCCTGAGCCCGCGTCGGGTCCGGCTGGTCTTCCTCGCGCTGCTGCTCGCGCTGACGCTCGCCGCGCTGGAGCAGATGATCGTCGCCACCGCGCTGCCGAGGATCGTCGGTGAGCTGCACGGCCTGGACCGCATGTCCTGGGCGATCACCGCCTATCTGCTCACCTCCACCGTCGCACTCCCCGTCTACGGCAAGCTGGGTGACCTGACCGGCCGCAAGGGCGTCTTCCAGTTCGCCCTCCTCGTCTTCGTCGTCGGCTCCGCGCTGGCCGGCCGCGCGACGACCATGGACCAGCTGATCGTCTGCCGCGCGGTGCAGGGCGTCGGCGCGGGCGGGCTGATGACCGGCGTCCAGGCGATCCTGGCGGACATCGTGCCGGCGCGGCGGCGCGGCCGCTTCATGGGACTGATCGGCGCCGCCTTCGGCCTCGCCTCCGTCGCCGGACCGCTCCTCGGCGGCTACTTCACCGACCACCTCTCCTGGCGCTGGTGCTTCTACGTCAACGTGCCGTTCGGGCTGGCCACCATGGTCGTCGTCGCCCTGGTGCTCAAGCTCCCCAAACCCGCCGCGCGGGGCCGCTTCGACGTCCTCGGCACCCTGCTGCTGACCGCCGCCTCCATCTGCCTGGTGCTGCTGACCACCTGGGGCGGCACCGAGTACGCCTGGGACTCCCGCCTCGTGCTCGGTCTCGGCGCGGGCGCCGCCGCGGCGACGGTGCTCTTCCTCGTCGTCGAGCGCTTCGCCGCCGAACCCCTCATCCCGCTCCGGCTGTTCCGGGACTCCGTCTTCAATGTGACCGGTCTGGTGGGCCTGGTGACCGGCGTGGCGCTGTTCGGCGCCGCGAGCTATCTGCCGACGTATCTGCAGATGGTCGACGGGGCCTCCGCCACCGAGTCCGGGCTGCTGATGCTGCCCATGACGGGCGGTATCGTCGGCGCCTCGGTCGTCTCCGGCCGGCTCGTCAGCCGCAGCGGCCGCTACCGGTGGCACCCCGTCGCCGGCGCGGCCCTCTCCGTGGCCGGCATGGGGCTGCTCTCCCGGCTGGAGCCCGGCACGCCCCGGCTGCACTACGGCATCTGGACGGCGGTCCTCGGCGCCGGTATCGGCATGGTGATGCCGGTACTGATCCTCGCCGTGCAGAACTCGGTGCGCCCCGCCGACCTCGGGACCGCCACCAGCGCCCACACCTACTTCCGGCAGATCGGCGGCAGCGTCGGCGCCGCCGTCTTCGGCACGCTCCTCGCCGACCGGCTGACCGCCGCGCTCGCCGACCGCCTCCCCGCGGACGTGGACGGGGACGCGGGCATGCCGGACGCCGGGTCCCTCACCCCCGAGTCGGTGCACGCGCTGCCGCCCGGGCTGCGCGACGCCTACGTGCAGGCCTACGCGGACGCCATGCCGCGCATCTTCCTCTACCTGGTGCCGGTGCTCGTCCTCGGCCTGCTCATCGCCTTCTTCCTCAAGGAGAAACCACTGGTGTCCCACCACGCCCCCACCGCCGACCCGGCCCAGGCAGCGCAGCACTTCGACGCGCGGGTGCCGCACACCGACGCGCGGGTGCCGGACGCGCGCCCCCACACGTCGACCGGCCAGGCCCCCACCTCGCTCCGCCCGCCGCACGCCGGGGGCATTCCCGTCTGCGGGACCGTGCAGCATCCCGACGGGACCGCCGTGCCCCGCGCGGCGCTCACCCTCATCGACGTCTCCGGACAGCAGACCGGACGCGGCGCCAGCGGTGCGGACGGGCGGTACGCGCTGGCCACGCCGGGCCCGGGATCCTACGTCCTGATCGCCGCCGCCGGGGGCCACCAGCCGCAGGCGGTCTCGGTGACCGTCGGCGAGCGGCCCGTCGAACTCGATGTCGTCCTCGGCGGCGCGGGCCGCCTGGCCGGCAGTGTCGTCACCGCCGACGGCACACCCGTGCGGGACGCCGCCGTCACCCTCACCAATGTGCACGGGGAGGTCGTCGCCAGTACCCGCAGTGGCCGCGAGGGTGGCTATGTGATCAGCGAGCTGGTGGCCGGCGAGTACACCCTGGCGGCCAGTGCCCCCGCGTTCCGTCCGGCCGCCCTCCCCGTCTCCGTCCAGGCGGCCCGCGAGACCCGCCAGGACGTCGAACTGGCCGGTGGCGCCATGCTGCGCGGCACGGTGCGGGCCGGCGGCGGACGGCCGGTGGAGGAGGCGCGGGTGACCCTCCTGGACGCGGCGGGCAACGTCGTCGACACCCTCACCACCGGACCCGACGGCACCTTCCGGTTCGTCGACCTGTCCTCCGGCGAGTACACCGTCATCGCCGCCGGCTACCCGCCGGTCGCGACCGTGCTCCAGATGGCCGGCGGAGGCCGCACGGAACGCGACCTCCAACTGGGTCACGAGGACTGAAACGGTCCTTCACACGGGGAAACGCACGCCGGTGCGAGCACCGGCGGGCAATTCCCGTATTGCCGCACATCGCCGCCGACCGTGGTCGTACGGTGGTCCCGGCGGTACAGATCTTGCGCAGCCGGGGGAGAGAGGGCCTGGGCCATGGACCGTGGCACCGAGCGGAACGCACCTCCCGATCACCGCACCCGGGAGGGCACGGTGACCCGACAGGACGGAGCCGGCCGGATCCCGCTGGCCGTGGTCGTCGTCGACCGCGACGGACTCGTCTCGCACTGGAGTACGGGCGCGCGGCACCTGTTCTCACTCCCCAAGGAGGAAGCGCTCGGCCGTCCGGCCGTCGACCTGCTGCCGGTGACCGGAGCCCTGTCCGAGGACGAGGAGCACACCCCGTACGAGGAGAGCGCACCCCCTACGAGGGCTATGCCCCCTACGACGGGCTGGGCCCCGGACTCGGCGCCTCCCTCGGCGGCGGTCTGAGCTACCCGGCGGCGGGCCGGGCCCGTCTGGCCGCCGCCGGGACCGGCCGTCGTGTCGACGTGCTGTGGTGGGCCTATCCGCTGGTGGGTCCGGGCCGGGAGCGGCTGCTGGTGCTGGCCGCCGACGCGGACCGGCTGGGCACGGACGAGGCAGGGGTGTTCGAGCGCATCGCCCCCGGCTTCGCCCTGCACACCGACTTCCCCGGCTCCGCGGACCTCGCCCGGCGCCTGCCCGAGATCCTGCCCAGCATGAGCGTGGGGGAAAGCGCCCGGATCGTCTCGCAGGTCCTCGAACTGGGCTATCCCGTTCTGGAGTTCAGCCAGAACGACCGGGTGCCGGTCACCCCCGACTGGGGAGTGCCCCGGCGCGTGGAGCGCCGGGAGCGCCGTGCGCGGGCCGCCCGCGCGCTGGCGGCCGGTGAACCGGTGCCGGAGGGACTGCGCGACGAGAGCGAGGACCTGGAGTACGCCGCCGTCCGGGAACGCCTGGAGTTCCTCAACGAGGTCAGCTCCCGCATCGGTACCTCCCTCGATCTCTCCCGCACCATCGTCGAGGTCAGCAAGGCCGTGGTGCCCCGCTTCACCGACGTCGCCGGCACCTACTTGCGCGAACAGGTCGTGGCGGGCGAGGGGTTCGACGAGGGAGTGCCCGACACCACCACCATGTGGCACCGGGTCGCCCTGGAGCACACCGACGAACCCGGCCGCTGGGACGACGTCGTCCAGGTCGGCGAGGCCATGCCCTTCCCGGCCCACACCCCGTTCTTCCAGTGCATGACCACCGGCGAACCCGTCCTCGTGCCGCACATCAGCGAGGAGATGGGCCACGCCATCGCCTCGCAGTTCGACAAACGCGACATCCGGCCGCTGATCACCGGCCGGTCCATGCTGGTCGTCCCGCTGAAGGCCCGTCAGGTGGTGCTGGGCTTCATGATCCTGCTGCGCCATCCGGAGCGGCAGCTGTTCAACGACATGGACCGGGTGACCGGTGCCGAACTCGCCGCCCGCGCCGGTCTCGTGCTCGACAACGCCCGCATGTACACCTACCAGGAGAACGTCGCCGAGACGCTCCAGGACAGCATGCTGCCGCACATCCCGCCGCGCATGGCGGGCTGCGACATCGCCACCCGCTATCTGCCGGGGACCCTCCTCGGCCGGATCGGCGGCGACTGGTTCGACTCGGTCAAACTGCCCGGGTCCCGCACCGCGTTCGTCGTCGGTGACGTCATGGGCCACGGACTGAACTCGGCCGCCATGATGGGGCAGTTGCGCACGGCCGTACAGACCATGGCCGCGCTGGACCTGCCGCCCGCCCAGCTCCTGCGCAACCTGGACGACCTGGCCCAGCGGCTCGGCGACACCTACCTCGCGACCTGTCTGTACGCCGTCTACGACCCGATCGCGAGCGAACTGCACCTCGCCAACGCCGGACACATCCCGCCCGTGCTGGTGCGCGCCGCGGACGGGCGCAGCGAACTGCTCGACCTGCCCACGGGCGCTCCCATAGGGGTCGGCGGGGTGCCCTTCGAGGCGGTCCGGGTGCGCGTGGAGCCCGGCGACCGGCTGGTGATGTGCACCGACGGACTGGTCGAGGTGCGCGGTGAGGACATCGGTGTCGGGCTCGCCACCCTGTGCGAGTCCGCCGCCCACCCGGCCGCGTCCATGGACGACGCCTGCGACACCATCATCAGGGCCCTCAACGTATGCGGTGGCCGCAAGGACGACGTGGCGTTGCTGATGGTCCGCCTCGCCGGAATCGCCCCCGATGACGTCGCGGAGTGGCGGGTCGCCCCCGATCCTTCCGAGGTCGGCCGGGCCCGCGCGGTGGTCCGCGAGCAACTGCACGGCTGGGGTCTGCCGCAGCTCACCGACACTGCCGAGCTGATGGTGAGCGAGCTCGTCACCAACGCCGTACGGCACTCCCACGCCCGCCCCGTGGCGCTGCGGCTGGTGCGCGGCGACACCCTGCTCTGCGAGGTGGAGGACGACGACCACGAGCTGCCGACACTGATCGACGCGCGTCCCCTGGACGAGGCCGGGCGCGGACTGCGGGTGGTCTCCACCCTCGCCCGCGAGTGGGGGACGAGCCGGACCACGGCCGGCAAGAGCGTGTGGTTCGAAATGACCCTGCCGCGCCGCTGAGCGCCGACTCCGGTGGTACGAGGGCGCGTTCCGCGGCGAACGCGCCGTGAAGGAATGCGCCCGCGCGCTTGTCCGCGCGCCCGGGGCGCGGTACACCGTACTGGCCCGTCGCACGGGGCGGGCCGGCGTCGGACCCTGGGGAGTCGGTCATGAGCGTGACGAGTCGGTACCGGGAGGCCTGGGAGGGCTTCTGGAACGAGGCACCGCACGGGCAGGGGGCGGTGTTCTGGGACGCGGAACCCGCGCTGACCGCGGCGCGCCATCTCGCCCTGTTCGAACCCCATCTGGCCGACCCCGGCCTGCCGTTGGTGGACCTCGGCTGCGGCAACGGCACCCAGACCCGCTATCTCGCCGAGCGCTTCCCACGCGTCCTCGGCGCCGATCTGTCCGCCGCCGCCCTGGACCACGCCCGCGCCGCCGATCCGGCGGGGCGGGCGGCCTATCGCCTGCTGGACGCCGTGGAGAAGGCCGGGACGCAGGCCCTGCACACCGAACTCGGCGACGCCAACGTCTATGTGCGCGGTGTGCTGCACCAGTGCGAGCCCGACGACCGGCAGGCGCTGGCCGATGGTGTCGCCACGGTGGTCGGCGAGCGCGGCCGGGCGTTTCTCGTGGAGCCGTCCGAGACCGCCGGGGCGGTGCTGCGGAGCATCGCGACCGGTCCCGGCGGCCCGCCGCCCAAACTCGCGCCGGTCCTCCGGCACGGCATAGCCCCCGGCGAGGTCGCCGACGCGGACGTGCCCGAGTTCCTGACCGCGGCCGGACTGACCGTCCTGGCGAGCGGCACCCTGCCCCTGACCACCACCGAGTACGCCCCCGATGGCACCCGGATCGAACTGCCGTCCACCTGGTACGTGACGGGTCGCGTCGCCTGAGGCAGCGGAAGGCGGCGGGCGGAGCACTGCGCCACGGGGGAAGGCGCTGCGCTCCGACCGCCGCCGTGAGGGCGCCAGGCCGTGGGCGTCCCCGGTCCGCACTGTGCCGCTGCCTGTTCGAGAGACGCTGGTCGGCCGCTGGAGCGCCGGGAGAGAGCGGGAGCACGCCGGCCCGTAGTCCTCCACCCCGCCTCGAGGCGGACTTCCTAGTCTGCTCGCGGGCTCGGGCTGCGTGAGCCACCGGAAGAGCCATGAGGCGGACGCCGCCGAGACGGTGACAGGAGAGGCCGGTATGAGGAAATCACCGACGTGGCTGCGGCGGGCGGGGCGGCATCTGATGGCGGGGCTCGTCGGCCTGGGGCAGAGCCTGGGCGCGTACACCACGATCGAGAGCTACGGCCTCGTGCCCGCGTCGCAGCCCGGCCAGGTTCCGGTGGCCGGGCGCACGGAGGGTGGGAGTACGGAGGGTGCGAGTACGGAGAATGCCGGGGACGTACCGCCGCCGGGCCATCCCGAACGCCTGGTTCCGGTCTCGGAGCTGTCCGGATCCGACAGGAGGGCGTGGCGGCGGCTGGAGGAGTCGTGGGAGAGCGTCACCACCGGGACCGACCGTCCTGACGGCTCTGCCACGCTCGGGAGCAGGCGGTCCGCAGGGATCCGGCGGTCGCGATCACGACGGTGGATGCCACCCCCGCGTCGTGGGTGAGGGACGGATGCCGCTGGTGCCGGGCCGTGGCCGCGGCGACGGGGCCGGCGACGTGAAGGGCGGGGCGGCCCAGGGGCCCTGTCCGTATCTCAAAGTGCTGCCGGCGCGGACCGCCGCGCGCTGAGAGCCCTGGCGACTGCCTCTTCGGCCACGCAGCGCGCCGCCGGTGACGCTGTGCCTCGCGCTGCGCCTGGCGGAAGGACCCGTCCCAGGAGTCAGTCTGTCGGCGAGGCCCGCGTTTGCGTTCCGGGGCGGGACCGAACCGGGCGACGGCCGCCACGTCGGTCTCCACTCCGACGATCCGCCCCGTGGCCGTGGCCGTGGCCGTCGCCGGCGCCGGAGCGACGAGCAGGTGGGACAGCGGACGCTCAGCCGCCCGGCCGCACGGGGCACAAGTGTGCCGAGCGCGGCCGGGCCAGGAGGTTCCTGCGCATGCGAAGGAGGCTGCCGCCCCTGACTCGACGCGCGCTCGAGAAGGCGCCGGGTACGTGCGGTCAAGGGATCGCCGCCGCACAGGCCTCACGCGGCTGCGGCGTGGGACGGCGTCGCGCGCCGCAGCCGGTCGTCGCCGTCCGGGCCCCGGCCGTGTGCTGTCCGATCGCCCGCGTGGTCATTCCTTCCGCGTCCGGTCCCGTCCGCCGCCCTCGGCGTCCACCGGCGGTGGGCCCGCCGCGCCGGGCCCACCGGGAGCCTCCAGTCTGCCGTCCTTCATCATGAGCGCGAGGACCAGGCCGACCAGCAGGACGGGAACGGCCGAGAGGAACACCGTGGAGAGCGCCGCGCCGTAGACGTCGGCCACCGCCTCCGCCGTCCCCGGCCCGAGTGCGGCGATCCGGCGTGGCTCCAGAGTGCCGCCGGTCACCCGGTCCGCCACATCCGGCGGAAGCAGTCGGGCGGCCTCGGTGGCCAGGCGCGCGTTGAGGAGCGAACCGAACACCGTGGCACCGAAGGCGACGCCGAGGTTGCGGGAGAGGCCGACCGTGGAGGTGCTGACACCGATGTGCCGCCGGGGAGCGGTGCTCTGGGCGACGAGTGTGGTCACCTGGGAGGAGAGCCCCACACCGATGCCCATGACCGCGAGCAGAGCGCTGACGGTCGTGGGGCTCGTCTCCGTGGACGTCAGGGACATCAGGGCGGCGGCCAGGGCGGCGAGGGCGGTACTGGTGACGGGGAACCACTTGTAGCGTCCGGTCCTGCCGATCACCTGGCCCGCGACGACGGTTGCCACGGCCATGCCGATCATCGCGGGCAGGAAGAGCAGACCGGTCCGGGTGGCGCTGACGCCCTCGACCGTCTGGAACAGCAGCGGTACGAAGTTGACGGAGCCGAAGAAGGCGAAGCTCACGGCGAAGGCCACGACCACGCTGATCGTGAAGGTCCGGTTCCCGAACAGTCCGAGTGGGACCACCGGTTCCGCCGCTCGCCGCTCGTGGCGCACCCAGACCGCGCCGAGCAGGACGGCGCCCGCGCCGAGGGCGGCGACGGAGGGGTGGCCCCAGCCGTGGCGTCCGGCGAGGTCGGTGAGCAGGACGAGGCACACGATGACGCCGGTGAGGAGGGCCGTGCCCGCGTAGTCGAGGCGTGGCCGGGGCGCGCCGGGGGTGGCCCGCGGGAGCAGTGCCCACAGGCCCGCCATCGCGAGCAGGCCCAGCGGCAGGTTGACGTAGAAGATCCAGCGCCAGCCGAGCTGGTCGGTGAGCAGGCCGCCGGCCAGCGGTCCGGCGAGGTTCGCCATCACCATGACTCCGGCGAACCAACCCTGGTACTTTGCGCGCTGACGCGGCGGCATGAGGTCGCCGAGCACCGAGAACGCGCTGACCTGGAGGCCACCCCCTCCCAGGCCTTGCAGCGCGCGGAACGCGATGAGCTGGCCCATGGAGCCGGCCGCTCCACACGCCGCGGATCCCGCGAGGAAGAGCACGACGGCAGTCAGATAGACCGCGCGACGGCCCAAGAGGTCGCCAAGTTTTCCGTAGACAGGCATGGCGATGCTGAAGGTGAGCATGTACGCCGTGAAGGTCCAGCTGTACAGGTGCAGCCCGCCCAGGTCGGAGGTCAGGCTCGGTCCGGCGGTGGCAACGATCGACTGGTCGAGCATCGACATCGCGCTGGTGAGCAGCAGCGCGGCGAGAAGCAGGGGGAACCGTGGAGGCAGCGGACGCGAAGGGGGTGGCGCCGCGGCCGTCGGTCCGGGTGGGCGGTCTGGTTCGGTGTCGGTCATCAGGTCCTCCCCGGACCACCATTCTGGATTTTCCGCATTTATATGCTACCAGCATATAGATGCTTTGTGTAGCCTGACGGCGCCGGGTGGGGGAGATGACCGGGGGTCCCGGAATGTGCGTACGGCTGCCCGGCGTCGAGCACCGCTCAAGCGGAAGTCGAGCAATCGACCTGACGCTCACGAAGTGCATCAGGCCGTGTCATCGATGCCAACCAACGGGAGGGCCAGTGCTGGAGATCGGACTACTCGGAACCCTGCAAGTCGTCCACGACGGCGTGCATGTCACGCCATCTGCACCGAAGGTCCGACAAGTACTCGCGTTGCTCGCTCTGCGGGCCAACACGACGGTGCCGCTGCACCAACTCGTGGAGGAACTCTGGGAGGAGCGCCCTCCCTCCAGCGCGGCGACCACGCTCCAGACCTACATCTACCAGCTGCGCAAGCTGCCGGGACTGTGCGATGCGCCGCCTTCCGGATCGGCCGCGGGCGTGGGGTCCCTGCTCACCGCGCCGGGCGGCTACCGCCTTTCGGTCCCCGCCGACTGCCTGGACTCCCGGAAGTTCGGCCAACTCGCCGTGCGCGGAAGAGAGTCGATGGAAAGAGGTGCGGTGGCGGAAGCCGCCGACCTGCTGGGGCGGGCCCTCGCCGTGTGGCGGGGGCCCGCTCTGAGTGATCTGACCCCCGGTCCGCTCGTCGGGATCGACGCCCTGCGGCTCCAGGAGCAGCGCTACGAGGTTCTCGAGGAGCGGATCAACGCCGATCTGCTCCTCGGCCGCCACCACCGTCTCATCAGCGAGCTGACGGCGCTCGCCGCGGACAACCCCACCCGTGAGGGACTGCATGCCAAACTCATGCTGTCGCTCTACCGGGCCGGTCGGCGGCCGGAGGCTCTTGAGGCCTTCCAGCGCATTCGCCGCGTTCTCACCCGGGAGCTGGGCCTGGAACCCTGTTCCGAACTCCAGCGGCTGCACCAGCAGGTGCTGGCCGGTGACCGTGGTCTCGACCTTCCCGGCGGCCGGACGGCCGTGCGCAGCGTGCCCGTCGGCGGACCACCGGTGACGATGCCCGTGGACGTGCCCCTGGTGGGGCGGGAGGCGGAGCTGCGCCACGCGGCGCGCATGGTGGCCGAACAGGGAGAGGGGGACGGGCCGAGGTGCCTCGCCGTCTCCGGACCGCCCGGGGCCGGCACGACGGCCTTCGCCGTTCACCTCGCGCATCGCCTCGGCGATTCCTTCCCCGACGGGCGGCTCTACATGTCGTTCGGCGGCCCGGCGGCCCCGCAGACCGTCGACGAGGTGCTCGCCCGGCTCCTCGAGGCCGTCGGCCACCGGCGCGGCGACCTGCCACCCCACCGGGCCGACCGGGCCCGGATGTTCCACACGTGGACCGCTGGGCGCCGGATCCTGCTGGTCATCGACGACGTGGCGGCCACCGACCAGATCATCGACCTCCTGCCCGCCGACTCCGGCTCGGCTGTCGTGGTCGCCGGTTACCGGCGTCTGTACGGCAGCCAGTTCAAGGCGCGGGTCGATCTGCCCCCGCTCTGCCCCGAGCAGGCACTCGAACTCTGCACCAACGCGTTCGGCAAGGACCGGGTACCCGGCGACGTCCGGGGCCTGGGCTCGATGCTCGATCTGTGCGGGGACCTCCCGGGCCCGGCGCTGGAGGCCGTGGGGCTGCTGGCGCTGCGGCCGCACTGGTCGATCGGCCAGCTCGTCGACTGGCTCAGGCGTGACCGGCCCGCCGTGGTGGCGGACCAGCGACCGCACCCGTTCCACCACGTCGTGCGGCGGTGCAGTCGGCTCGGACCCCGCCTCAGGGACGGCCTGGCCAAGCTTGCCTGGGAGACGGCCGGCGATCTGACGGTGGAGCGGGCGGCCGCGGTTCTGGACCGGGACGTGGACGACGCCGAGGAACTGCTGGAGGAACTGGTGGAGTTCTTCCTGCTGGGTGTCGACAGGGCGAGTGACCCGAGCACGGACCGGTTCTTCCAGTACCGTCTGGCCCCGCTGGTACGCACGGCCCTGCGCGCCACGCAGCCCGCCTGCGTCTGACGAACGGCGAGGGCGCCTCCGCAACGGAGGCGCCCTCGCCGCGCCCGCCGTGCGCTCAGAGCTCCACGTGGTCCCCGAGCTCCAGCAGCCAGGCGTTGACCTGCAGCACCATCTCGGCGTTCATACGGTGCAGCCAGTCCTGCGCCGCTGCCCCGTCGCCCTGCGAGGCGACCGCGCGGGCCCTGTCCAGGTCCAGGATCCGCACCACCGGTGAGGCCGGATCGGCCAGCACCTCCGCGAGCTCCTGGTGCAGGGCCTTGGTGTACGTGACGTCCTGGCTCACCGGGAAGGGGGCCTTGGGCCGGTCCAGGACCTCCTCGGGCAGAAGATCGCGTACGGCGGCGCGCAGCAGGCTCTTCTCCCGGCCGTCGTAGGTCTTCATCTCCCACGGGATGTCGTACGCGTACTGCACGAGCCGGTGGTCGCAGAACGGCACGCGCACTTCCAGACCGGAGACCATGCTCAGCCGGTCGTTGCGCTCCAGCAGCCGGGGCAGCCAGTGGGTGAGATGCAGATGGCAGATCTCCCGGGCCCTGCGCTCCTCGCCGGACTCTCCGGGCAGCCGGGGAATGCCCGACATCGCCTGGTCGTAGCGCTCCGCGTAGTACGAGCTCATGTCCAGGCGGGCCTTGAACTCCGGTGAGAGCAGCCCCTGTCCGAGCCCTTCGCGGGTCCCCGGGTGCCACTGCTCGAAGGCGACCCACGGGAACTGCTCCTCGTGCGCCAGGTCCGGGATGTGGACCCAGCTGTATCCGCCGAAGATCTCGTCGGCGCTCTCCCCGGTGAGGGCCACCTTGGAGTGCCCGCGGACGCCGGCGAATGCCTGGTAGGTGGAGGTGTCCATGTCCCCGAAGGGGGCGGGGACGTCCTGGGCGCGCAGCACGGTGCGACGGGCGGCCGGGTCGATCAGGTCGGCGGTGGTGAGTTCGATCTCCAAATGCTCGGCGCCGATGTGCCCGGCGACGGCGCGTGCGTACGGGGAGTCGGGGGCGCTGCGGACCAGATCGGGCTGGAAGTTGTCGCTGTAGCCGCTGTACGTGACGGTTGTGGTGCGCACGGGTCCGGCACCCTCGGCCGTCAGTGCACGGGCGGCCAGGGCGGCGACGCTGCTGGAGTCCAGGCCGCCGGAGAGCATGACACTCAGCGGGACGTCGGAGACGAGTTCACGGGCGACGCTGCTCTCCAGCAGTTCGCGTACCGTCGCCACGGTCTGTTCCAGGCCGTGCTCGTGGGGCCGGGCCTCCAGCCGCCAGTAGCGGCGGATCGATGTCCCACCGTCCGGGCCCCAGCGCAGGGTGTGGCCGGGTGGCAGGTCGTGGATGTCGCGGTAGACGCTCTCGCCGGGGGCGCGGGCCATGGAGAACAGCACGCGCAGGCCTTCGATGCCGACGACCGGGCGCACGTCGGGATGGGCGAGCAGGGCCTTCGGCTCGGAGCCGAAGACCAGTCCGTCACGGGTCGGCGCGTAGTACAGCGGCTTGACGCCGAAGCGGTCCCGGGCGAGGAACAGGGTGCGTTCCCGGGTGTCCCAGACGGCGAAGGCGAACATGCCCTCCAGCCGCTCGACGCAGTGCTCGCCCCACTCCAGGTAGGCGCGCAGGACCACTTCGGTGTCACTGCGGGTCCGGAACCGGTGGCCGCGGCCGGTCAGCTCCGTCCGCAGCTCGCGGAAGTTGTAGATCTCGCCGCAGTAGGTGAGGACGGCGGACGGTTCCTCGGTCTCGTCCGCGGACATGGGCTGGTGGCCGCCGGCCAGGTCGATGACCGCCATTCTGGTGTGGACCAGCGTCGCGTGCCGGCTGGTCCAGATCCCCTGGTCGTCGGGCCCCCGGCAGGCCATGGTGCGCGCCATGGCCCCGGCGGCTGCGGGGTCCTTGCTGGGGCCGCCCCGGCGGACGGCCCAGCCTGCGATGCCGCACATACGCGATCTCCTTCTGTGGCCTCTCGGTTGCCGGGGTTCACGGTTGCCCGAGGCGCTCGAAGCGGCGTGGAGGGGCGCTGGACCGCCAGGGTCCGGATCACGCCCGCCGTGCGTTCTTGCGGTACGCCGGGATCAGGACCGCGCCGACCGCGAGATGCAGGCAGACGAGCGTGACGCGGTTGCCCGCCGTGAGGCCCTCGGCGAGCAGGGGTCCGACGAGGGAGAGCAGGACCACCGCCGAGGCGACGGCGGTCCATACCGTCCGGGCGCGGGCGGTCAGCCGCTCCAGCAGGGCCAGCAGGCCCCACCCGGCCAGTGAGATCACGGCCACCGAGATGATCACGGCCGGAAGCACCAGCTCGCTGGTGGTCGTCGAGCCGGGACCGTCCGGGATGCGCAGGTCGATCCCGGCGACCGGGTCGGCGATGATCCAGATCAGCGCGTCGAGCAGCACGGCCACGAGCAGGGCGAGCGCCCGGGTACTTGTCGTACCGCCGGTGCGGGCTGCGGAGGATGCTGCGGTCATTTCCGGTCTCCTTCGGTCGAGGTGCCCGGGGTGAGCACCGAACAAGATATTGTGCTCTCAGCATATACATGACCTTCGCATATGATTCTCTCACACCCAGGAATGCCGGGTCCAGTCGTATGCCAGTAGCCTCGACGTGTGGAAGGTGTGGACGACATCGACGTACATGAGGACAAGCAGGGTGATGTGGCGCAGGTCGACGAGGCGGTGTTGGCCGCAGTGGAGGCGGCGATGATCCGGATTCGTCGCCGGCAGTCGCGGCGCAGTCTCGCGAGGCCGGTGATGAAGGGCCTCGCGGAGCCTGTGGACCTCAACACCCTGGCCGTCATCGACGCCGTCGACGAAGGCACGGGCGAGGGCGGCCTCGATGTGACGGTGGGCTTCGTCGCCGACCGGCTGGCCATCGACCCCTCCCGGGCCAGCCGGATCGTCGCCGACGCCGTCCGGTCGGGTTTCGTGCGCCGCGTGGCCTCGCAGGAGGACGGACGGCGCAGCTGCCTGGAACTCGCCCCGATGGGGGAGGAGGCCGTGGCCGCGGCCCACCGCACACGGCAGGCGTTCTACTCCGAGCTGCTCGAAGAGTGGGAACCGGGCGAGCGCAGGGAATTCGCCCGGCTGCTCACCAAGTTCGTGCACTCCCTGGACGAGGCCGCCCGGGGCTGAGACGGCCCGCCCCGCCTCCCCCTCGGGCCCGCACCCCGTCCACCGGCCTTCGAGTGTCCTTCGAGACCCTGCGGCAAAGCTGATCGCGCCAGAACCCCGCACATCGACGGCGCGTCATGTCCCGCTGCCGCGGGGCATGAGGCGCCTCGTCCTGAAGGAGGCGCGACGGTGAGTACGACAGACCGGACAGAGACGCGGTCCGGCCCGGAGGCGGACCGCGGCCGCCCTGCCCCATCCCGGACCCCGGGCCCGGCCGCCGCCGCGGCGCCGAGCGCCGGACCACCCGCGGCCATCCGCTGGGCCTACGTCATGGTGATCGTGGCCACGCTTGCCGCCATCGCCAGCAATGTCTTCGAGATCGCCCACCAGGTGGAAACCGGCGCAGCCGGCGCCGCGACCACCGGCGACCTGGTCCTGACCATCGCCTTCTGCGCGCTGTTCGGGTTCTTCGCCGAGATGCTCCGGGCCGGACGCCAGTGGGGCCGCGTCATGCTCACCGTGTTCACCGCTCTGGGCATCCTGTTCACCGGGCTGGGACTGGCGGGGATCGGCGGCCGGGTGTTCGTGGGCGTGCTGCAGGGCAGCCTGGCCGTCCTCAGCCTCATCGCGTCCGTGGTCGGCCTCGTGCTGCTGTTCGTCCCGTCCGCCAACCGCTGGATGGCCGCGGTGCGCGGGTCCAGCCGTACGATCCCGCAGCGGCTGCGCAAGGCCGTCCTCACCGCCCATGTGGCCATCTCCGTCGGCTGGCTGGGCCTGGTGACCGGCATGTTCGCCATGTCGGTCGCCGGTGCCACCACCCACAGTGCCGAACAGCAGGCGTCGATGTACCGCACCATGTCGATGCTGGACGAGATCTTCCTCGGCATGACCAGCATGTTCGCCCTCATCTCCGGCATCGTCGTCGCCGCGGGCACCAAGTGGGGGCTGCTTCAGCGCAGATGGGTGGCGGTGAAGTTCTTCATGACCATGAGCGTGATGCTGCTCGGCTTCGCGGTCATCCACCAGCTCATCCTCGAAGCCAACGAACTGGTCGACGCGCACGCCCCGGTGCGCGGCGGCGAACTGGACACCGTCGGCTGGTCGATGGCCGGGGCCGCCGCCGTGGCGGTGCTGTCCCTGGTGTTCATGACGGCCGTCTCCACCTACAAGCCCTGGGGCACCACCCGCTGGGGACGCAGGAACACGTCCCGGCCGGTTCACTGACCGCGGGAGTGCGCCGCCGTACGGCCGACCGCACACGGACTCCTGCCGCACCGACCCCGTTCAGCCCAGCCCGCACCGCACCGACGATCCGCCCCAGCGCCGTCCGGGCTTCCCCGTACGCCAGGAAAGGACAAGCATGACCGCGATCCGGGACACAGAAGTCCTGCGCCACAGCCGACTGTTGGGGGTCGGCACCTACCGGCCCGAACGGTCCGTCCCCAATACCGAGATCGCCGAACGGACCGGTCTCGATCCCGACTGGATCGAGCGCCGCTCGGGTATCCGCTCACGCCGCTACGCCTCCGCCGCCGAAACACTTCCCACCATGGCCACGGCCGCGGCCGAGAAGGCGCTCGCCGCGGCGGGAATCTCCGCGGAGCAGCTCGGTACGGTCATCCTCGCCACCATCACGTCCATGGAACAGATGCCGGCCGTCGCGGTCGAGGTCGCGCACCGGCTGGGAGCCGGCCGGGCGGCCGCCTTCGACGTCTCGGCCGCCTGCGCCGGCTTCTGCCACGCGGTGGCGCTGGCGAGCGACCAGGTCCGGATGGGACGTTCCGACTACGTCCTGGTCATCGGTGCCGAGCGGATGACGGACATTCTCGACCACGAGGACCGCGACACCGCCTTCCTCTTCGCCGACGGCGCCGGTGCCGTGGTCGTCGGACCGTCGCCGGAACCCGGGATCGGCCCCGTCGTCTGGAACGCGGACGGCTCGCGCAACGCCGCCCTGAAGATGTCGGCCCCGTGGCACGACGGCACGGGCCTGCGCCCCCAGGCGCGACCCGCCATCACCATGTCGGGCTGGAAGGTCTACCGCTGGGCGACCGAGCGACTGGTCCCCGCCACACGGCGGATGCTGGACCTCGCAGGCGTCACGGTGGACGACCTCGACGCCTTCGTCCCGCACCAGGCCAACATGCTCATCACCGACTTCGTGGCCGAGCAGCTGGGCCTTCCGGAGCACACCGCCATCGCCCGTGACATCGTCGCCAGCGGCAACAGCTCGGCGGCCTCGATCCCGCTGGCCATGGAGGAACTGCTGGCGAGCGGCAAGGCGCCGAGCGGCGGTCTCGCCCTGCTGGTCGGGTTCGGCGCCGGCCTGGTCTACGCCGGTCAGGTGGTGCGCCTGCCCTGACCCGGCCCCCTTCGACCGGAGCGGGCACCCGGCTCGACCGTACGAGCCGGGTGCCCGCTCCGTCGTCCGCCGGACGCTTCGCGGCGGGACCGGGTCCGAAGGCTCCGCCCGGACGGGCGGCCAGGCCGACGGGGCGAGGCCGATCGAGTCACCGGCGCTCCGCTCCGGGCGCGTGCGAGCGGCCGACCCCGGTGGTTCCGCCCGGACGGGTGTGGCGGTGCGCCGACGGTCGTGCCGTTGCGCACGGGTGCTCCCGCCGCGGGCGCCGGTACGTGGCCGGGGCGCCCGGCTCGTTCCGTCCGGATGGGCTCGGCGGACGTGGGGGGGGGGGGGGGGGCCCCGGGGCGCCCCCCCCCCCCCGCCCCCCCCCCCCCCCCCCCGCGAACGCCCCCCCCCCCCCCCAAA
>NZ_JBITRU010000010.1:105581-118180 GCF_044540255.1 Streptomyces sp. NPDC086080 | reverse complement strand
CGGGGGGGTGCTGCCCCCCGCGGGGGGGGGGGGGGGGGGGGTTCGGGGGGGGGGGGCGGGGGGGGGGGGGGGGGGGGGGGGCCCCCCGCCCCCCCCCGCCCCCCCCGCCCCCCCCCCCGGCGCCACGGTCAGTACTCCGCCGCCACCTCGAACAGGGCGAACGGGCTGGGCCGTTCGCTGTCCTGGTACCGGCGCAGCGGAGAGGTCGTCCCCCGGTGCGCGGAGCCGGACTCCCAGGACGTGAAGGCCGCCAGGTTCTCCCACTCGCTGAGCACGGCGAACGCCCCCGGGTCGGTGACCTCGCGCAGCAACTCGTTGCCGCGCAGGCCCGGCGTGCCCGCCAGATCCTTGCTGATCCGGTGGTACGCCTCCGTCACCGCCGGCACGTCCGCGTCGTCGGCGCGCAGGTACAGCAGCACCCGGACCCGTCCCGGCGGGGCACCCATCAGGCCACCTCCACCAGACGCATCATCGCCAGCGACCCGCCCACCCGGTAGGGGTGCAGCTTCTCGCGGTGGGCGATGTGCTCGGGGCTGCGCTCGAAGGCGAGGAACGACTCCATGTCCGTCCAGTCGCTGACCACGTAGTAGACGGACTCCTCCCGTGCGCTGCGGGCCAGGGTGTGGCCGAGGTTCGCCGGCTGGGCGGTGACCTCCTTGCTGCCTTCCGCCCACACCCGCTCGAAGTCGGCCTCCATGCCCGTACGGACCTGGACGGTCAGCAGGACGCGGAAGGTCCCCACCTGCTCGGCCGCCATCTCAGACGCCCCCGTCGACGTGCAGGGTCTCGCCGTTGACGTAGGTGGACAGGTCGCTGGCGAGGAAGAGCACGGCGCCGGCGATCTCCTCCGGGCGCCCGAACCTGCCGAGCGCCATCATGCGCAGATAGCGCTCGTTGTACGCGGCGCGCTGTTCGTCGGTCAGCTCGTCGGGCTCGGAGGTGTCGATGACGCCCGGTGCCACCACGTTGAAGCGGATGCCCTTGCCGCCCAGTTCCTTGCAGAGCGAGCGGGTGAGTCCGACCAGACCGGCCTTGGACGCCGTGTAGTGACCGCGCAGCGGGATGCCGGCCATGGCGCCGCGTGAGCCGATGGTGATGACCGAGGAGCCCTCACGCAGCAGCGGCAGCGCCTTGCTGATCACCATGAAGGGGCCGGTGAGGTTGGTGGTGACGACCCGTTCCCACTCCTCGAACGGGAGCTGGGCGAACGGAATCTGGCTGATGACACCGGCGTTGTTGACCAGGATGTCGAGTGTGTCGAAACGGCTGCGGCACTCGGCCAGAACCGCCTCCACGCCTTCGGCGGTGCCCACGTCGGCCCGCACCAGCGCGTGGTCGCCGCCCAGTTCCTTCAGCTCACGCGCCAGACTGTCGGCCGCCTCGCCCTCGGTGCGGTAACAGGTCACCACCGTGGCGCCCGCCTCCGCCAGGGCCAGCACGGTGGCCCGGCCGATGCCGCGGGTGCCGCCGGTGACGAGCGCGTTCTTGCCCACCAGTCGAAGTCTCATCGTTTTCCTCCGTCGTCTCGGATCGGGTCGTCTCACCGGTCGCCGGGGACGGCGCGGCACTCCAGGACCGCCCACCGCCCCGGCACCGGGTCGTTCACCAGCTCGAAGCCCGCGGTCTCCAACAGCGCCCGCCACTGGTCACCGCCGCGCTCGCGGCCGCCGAAGCGGACCAGCATGTCCAGGTCGAGCAGCTTCCCGCGGTCCCACTGGTTGGCCGGGCCGATGAGGAACTCGCAGATCAGCAGTCGCCCGTCGGGGTCGCCCTCGAGTGCCTCACGGACCCGGCCGAGGATCGACGCCGCACGCTCGTCGTCCCAGTCGTGCAGTACGGCCTTGAGCACGTAGGCGTCATGGCCCTTCGGGAGCTTCTGGAAGAAGTCGCCGGGCACCACGTCGACCCGGTCGGCGACCCCGGCGTCGCCGAACAGCTTGGGCGCCTCCTCGGTCACCGAGGGGCGGTCGATCAGCGTGCCCCGCGCGTGCGGGTGCCGGGCCAGCACTTCGGAGAGGAAGTGTCCGCGTCCGCCGCCCACGTCCGCGATGCGGCCGAACCGGCCGAAGTCGTAACTGTCCAGCAGCATCCGGGCGGTGGCCCGGCTCATGCCGGTCATCGCCCGGTCGAACAGCGCGCCGGCCTCCGGATGCCGCTCCAGGTGCTCGAAGAACCCGTGTCCGTAGGCGTTCTCGAAGGCGGGCCGCCCGGTGCGCACGGTGTGCATCAGCGAGCCGTAGGACCGCCAGAGCATCTCGGTGCCGTTGTAGAGCACCATGTCCCGCTGGCTGCCGGGAACGTCGGAGCGCAGCGCCTCGCTGAGATCGGTGAGCCGGTAACGCCCGTCCTCCTGTTCCTCGAACAGCCCGAACGCGGCGGCCACCCGCAGGACCCGCCCGAGGGAGTCCGCGTGCGTGTCGGTACGGGCGGCCAGCTCCGTCACGGCGAGCGGGCCGTCGGCCAGTTCGTCGGCGATGCCGAGCTCGGCGAGCACATGCAGCACCCGCGATATGCGTTTGCCGTCCGTCAGCAGCAACAGCCGTACGTGCGGCGGCAGTGCGGCGATCATCGCCGGGCCGACCACACCGGTCATCGTGTCCACACGTTCTCCAATGCCGGGAGCGGGTGATGGTGAGGAAGCGTCAGATGAGTACGGCGGCGGCACCGACGTTCACCGCCAGCGCGGTGATCGCGAGAGTGCCCCGTACACGGTTCCAGCGGATCCAGCGCTCACGCGGGTCGAGCCGCTCGAAGTCGGCGGGCAGCGCCTGGGGATCGAGGGTCGCCAGCCACCGGTTGATCGGCACGTTCTTCGTGAGCGACACGGTCACGGCGCAGGCCAGCAGCAGCATGGCGAGCCCCGCCAGGATCCGTACGAGGGTGTCCCGCGCCGCGATCGCCAGACCGGCGTCGCACAGCAGGCAGCTCACCAGCGAGATGGGCATGAACGGGTCGAAGCGGGTGACCAGACCCTTGTGCACCGGGACGTACATCCCGGTGGGCAGTGTGGTGAACAGCGGTGCGGCGAGCACGGATATCGCCAGGCCGCCGGCCGCGAGGCCGCCGGCGAAGAGTGCCAGGGGCATGAGGAGCTGGACCAGCTCGGCCACGATTCACCTCCCGCTCAGGCCGTCGCCCGATGCGGCGGACCGTTGCCCCGACTCTGGGAGCCACCGGTCGAATCGGACTCGAAGACGGCTCGACGATCAGCGGGTGCGGCGGTGTCGCCCGGTGGACGGGCCACCGGGGGGCGCTGCCGGGCGGTCCGGGGCTGCGTCGAGCGCCTCTCCACAGTGATTCGAGCAGGTGGCGGCAGGGTGACGGGCAGACACACCACCGACCGGGAGTCGTGATGCTTGAGGAAGTGCTGAGCGGGATCGTGCTGGCCGGGACGGGGACCGTCACCGGAATCTTCGTCGCCGTCGCGGTCAGCGTGGGGCCCGCACTGTCGGCCATGGGGCGCGCCGACTACCTGAGGGCCCACACGCTGCTGGGCAGGGGCTACCACCCGCTGATGCCGATTCTGGTCAACGTCGTGACGCTCAGCGGGTTCGCCCTCGCCTGGCTCGCCGAGCCGCCCGGCCGCGTGCTGTTCCCGGTCGCGTCGGTGCTGCTGATCGGGGTGCAGGCCGTCTCGCACCTCGGCAACGTGCCGATCAACCGCTCGCTGAGCGGTCTCGCCGCCGACGGGCCGTGGGTGGACCCGCGACCGCTGTGGCGCGCTTGGCACCGCACGCGGACCGCTCTGGCCGCGCTCGCCCTGGCCGTCGACATCGTCGCCGTGCTCGCCGCCCGCTGACTAGGAGGAACCACCATGCCACTGGACGCTGTCACCTACGGGGTCAGGCCCGGATTCGAGGAGGAGCTCACCGAGGTCTTCTCACCGCACAACTTCACCCGGGTCGACTCGCCCGTCATCAGGAACGGTTCGGGCGACACGGTGGGGATGCTGCTCGGCACGGGTCTGTTCGTCCAGGACGACGTCATGGTCCGGGTGATCCACCACGACGGTGTGGGCGCCGCCGACATCGCCCGGCACATGTCGGTGCAGGAGGGGGTGCACGAGGCGGAGCGGGCGATCCTGCCGTATCTCTCCGAGTTCCGGGACACGGAGACCCCCGAGGCGTTCCGGGAGCACTTCCACCGCAGTCTGATGACGGTTCTGGAACAACACAGCCCGGACGAGCGTCCCGCCGCCGGCACCGTGGCCCTGCGCTATCCGCTGCGCGAGGGGGCCGGCGAGGAGCTGTCCGCCACCCGTGCCACCGTGAACCGGCAGGCCTCCCTGCGGCTGTCCGGTGAGCACTCCACGGTGGTCCGCACCGCGCTGTTCCTGCACAAGGACACTCTGGTGCGGGTCGTCCAGTACGACGGCCATCCGTACGACGTCGTGGGCTATCTGTCGCAGCAGTGCTTCGAACAGGCCGCGGAGGGGTGGCTCGCGCCGTATCTGGACGATCCCGAGCCGCCCTCGCACCCGGACGCCTATCTGGCCGTGGTCCACGAGCAGGCGATGCTCTCGATCGCGCACATGTCGGTACTGGGCGTCGACTGACGCGCCGTACGGTGTGACAGGGCCCGGGGCGGACCGCCCGACGTGCCGGCCCCGGTGCACGACGAAGCCGCCGCCACACCGTGAGGTGTGGCGGCGGCTTCGTCGTGCACCGTCAGGTCTCGGGGTGGTCGAACCACTCACCCAGCTTGGTGCCCATCAGCGGGCTGCCGCGCAGCTTCAGCTTGCCCGTGAGGAACGCCTTCGCGCCGGGCAGCTTTCCGACGCCCATCGCCAGCATGTCGGGCAGCTTGATCCCGATGGTGATGTCCGGGTTCTCGTGGAGGCCCTTGTCGGTGCGGCAGGCACCGTTCTCGACATGCACGTAGTGGAGCTTCTGGCCCTCGCCGGAGGCGATGTCGAACTGGAACACCCCCTTCTGTCCCTTGGCCTTCTCCGGATTGAACTCCGACACCAGCAGATCGAAGATCAGCGTCAGCGCGGCGTCCAGGCCGCCCTCACGGCCCGCCACCGCGGCTTCGAGTTCCTTGGGCGGTGTCGACTCGACGAGCTCGATCAGCTCGGTCACCTGTTCCTGTTGCCCGTTCATCAGTGTCCTTCCCGGTTCCTCAGGCTTCGGCCGTGGTGGCCGGTGACAGTGCGTGGACGACTTCGAGCAGCTGCATGTCCCCGCCCGCGCGGATCGCCCACAGCCTGCGCAGATACGCCTGCTGCTCGGGGCTCCGCTCGAAGGCCCGGAACGACGGCTCGTCCGTCCAGTCCGTGAGCACGGTGTAGCTGCCGTGCTCGCCGGGCGCGCGCAGCAGGTGCTGACCGTGGTTGTCGGCGAAGCCGCGGACGGTCTCGGCGTGGGCGCGCCACAGCTCCTCGAACTCCGTCTCGTGGCCCTCGACGATGCGTATGCGCAGCAGCACCCGCAGGGCGGGCGTCATCGCCGCGCCGTCCGACGGTCCGCGGCGGCCTGCTCCACCAGGTGCTTGATCCTGGCCATCTCCCGGCGGGTGTTGGTGTTGAGCCGCTCGGTCATCTCCTTGTCGCCGAAGGGCAGTCCGGACCGGACCGCGAACTCCTGGCGCCAGCGCATCTCGACGCCGGCCGGGGTCTCGGTGTAGGTCCACAGGAGGTTCATGTACTCGAACGGCCCCGTCTCGACGCGTCGTGCCCGCACGGTGCGGGTGACCGGGTCGGGCGTGCGCTCGGAGACCCAGTCCCAGACGGCGCCGTTCTCGTCGGGGTGCAGGGTGAGCCGGAAGGTGAGGGTCGCGCCGTCGCGGGCGAGGATCTCCGCCTTGGCGTACTCGGAGAACAGCTCGGGCCAGGACTCGACGTCGTTGGTCATGTCCCAGACCAGGTCCATCGGGGCGTCGACGACGATCGCGTTGTCGGTGGCACCGGCCATGTCAGACCGCCGCCAGGTTGGCGTTGACGTAGTCGAGGACGGCCTTCGGGGACACCATCTCCTCGATGGCCTCGTCCGGTATCTGCAGCCCGTACTCGCGCTGCAGCTGGCTGGCGATCTCCAGCACCGCGAGCGAGTCGTAGCCGATGTCGGTGAACGGGGTGGCGATGTCGGCCTCCTTGAGCTCCTCGCCGTCGAGCTCACCGGTGCAACGGTTCATGATCGCTTTGAGGTCTTCGAAGCTGATGCTGCTCATTGATTCCTCCTGGGGACGTGGGAAACGGGTGCCGGCCGGTGGTGCGAGCGGTGCCGGCGGTCAGACATGGCGCAGGACGACGGCGGCGTTGAAGCCCCCGTAGCCGCGCGCGAGGACCATCGCGGTCCGCAGGCGGGCCTCGCGCGGCCGGTCGGTGACCAGGTCGAGGCGGTGGGCGGGGTCGGGCCGGACGTTGACCGAGGGCGGGATCACCTGGTCGCGCAGCGCGAGCAGTGCCGCCGCCACGTCGAGGGGCGCGCCACCCGCGTAGAGCCGGCCGGTCATCGTCTTGGGTACGGACACGGGAACCGCGCCGGCGCCGAACAGCGCGGTCACGGCCTCCGCCTCCTGGCGGTCCAGCTCCGGCACACCATGGGCGTCCGCGAACACCACGTCGATGTCCCCGGGGGCGGCCCGGGCGTCCGCGAGCGCGAGTTCGGCCGCGCGCCGCAGGCCGGGTGGCCGGCCCGAGCCCGGACGGGGGTCGAAGGTGGCCGCGTAGCCCGCGATCTCGCCGTAGACCTGCTCGACGCCCCGGGCGCGGGCGTCGTCGTGGCTCTCGACGACGAGGATCGCGCCGCCCTCTCCCGGTACGTAGCCGCTCGCCCCGGGGTCGAAGGGAACGAACGCGCGGTCGGGGCGCGGCTCCTCGCTGAGGCGGCCGTTGGAGAGCTGGCACACCAGCCCGTACGGGGAGAGCGAGGCATCGGTGCCGCCGGAGACCACCAGCCGGGTGCCCTTCGCCAGGACCCGCCTGGCCTGGGCCAGCACGTCCAGTCCGCCGGCCTGCTCGGAGCACAGCACCCCGCAGGGTCCGCGCATCCCGTGGCGGATGGAGAGCTGCCCCGTGGTGGCCGCGTAGAACCACGCGATGGACATGTAGGCGCCCACGGCCTGCGGTCCCTCGGTGTACAGCTTCTGCAGCTCGCGCTGGCCGAACTCGACACCGCCGGAGGAGTTCGCGGTGATGACCGCCATGTCCAGATCGACCATCCGCTCCGGGTCCACCCGGGCATCGGCCAGTGCCTCGTTGGTGGCGCCGAACGCGTACTGCGTCATGGCGTCGGTCTCGCTGACCAGCCGCTGGGGCGCATGGTCGGCGGGGGCGAAGCCGGTGGCCTCGCCGGCGACCCGTACCGGGTATCCGGACGGGTCGAAGCGGCTGATCGGCCCGAGTCCCGACTTTCCGTCCAGGGTCGCCTGCCACCACGCCTCGCGGTCCAGGCCGTTGGGGGCGACGACGCCCACGCCGGTGATGACGGACGCTGTCATCAAATCCTCCTCGGTGAGGTGAGCACCACCGCGCTCTGGAAGCCGCCGAAGCCGCTGCCCACGCTGAGCACGACATCGAGGTCGCCCTCGCGCGCCGTGCCCGGCACGTAGTCGAGGTCGCACTCGGGGTCCGGCTCCTCGTAGTTGGCCGTGGGCGGGATCGTGCCGCGGTCGATGGCCAGCGCACTGGCGGCGATCTCGATGGAGCCGATCGAGCCGAGTGAGTGCCCGACCATGGACTTGATGGAGCTGACCGGGATCCGATAGGCGTGCTCGCCGAGGCTGCGTTTGTACGCGGCGGTCTCGTGGCGGTCGTTCTGCTTGGTGCCGGAGCCGTGGGCGTTGGCGTAGTCGATCTCGTCGGGGTTGATCCGGGCCTCGTCGAGCGCTGCGGTGATCGCCTCGCCCATCTCCCGCCCGTCCGGCCGCAGACCGGTCATGTGATAGCCGTTGGCGCGGGCCGAGTATCCGGCGACCTCGCAGTAGATCCTGGCGCCGCGCCGCCGGGCGTGTTCCAGCTCCTCGATCACGAAGACCGCGGAACCCTCGCCGAGTACCAGCCCGTTGCGCCGCCGGTCGAACGGGCGGCAGGCGTGCTCGGGGTCGTCGTTGCTGGTGGAGGAGGCCCGCAGGGTGTCGAAGCAGGACACGGTGATCGGATAGATCGGCGCGTCGGTGGCACCGGCCACCATCACCTCCGCCGAACCCTCGCGGATGAGGTCGACGGCGTATCCGACGGCGTCGATGCCGGCGCAGCAGCCGGAGCTGACGACGGTCGCCGGGCCCTCGGCCCCCGTGGCCCACGCCACCTCGGTGGCCAGGGAACTGGACATGACGTGCGAGTAGAGGTGCGGCACCATATAGCCCGGGTCGACCAGCCACCTGCGGCCGTTGTCGCTGACGGTGCGGTACTCCTGCTCCATGGAGATGGCGTTGCCCACTCCGTTGCCGACGCTGACGCCGATCCGGTGCGGGTCCTGCGCACCGAGGTCGAGTCCGCTGTCGGCCACCGCCTCCCGGGCCGCGACGATGGCGAACTGGCCGGCCCGGTCGGTGCGTCGGATCTCCTGGTACGAAAGACCGTTGTGCTCGGGGTCGAAATCGCACTCGGCGCCGAGCCTGCTGCGGAAGGGCGTCGGATCGAAGAGGGTGATGCGCCGGGTGGCCGTACGGCCCTTGACGATCATTTCCCAGAAGTTCTCCCGGCCCGGCCGGCCGGGAGCGACGACACCGATACCGGTGATCACCGCGCGTGCGGTCATCGCACCTCTCCCACCTCGGGCAGGGTGCCCTCGCCAGGGAGCGGCTCGCAGTCCACGTGCCCCAGGTCGGGACGGGGGGCCAGCGGGCTCAGGAAGAACGCGACGAACGCCTGCTCGGGGCCCGGGTTCTCGATGCGGTGCCGTACGCCGATCGGGACCATGAACGACTCGCCCGGCTCCAGCACCACCTCCCGGCCCTCGATCCGCAGCAGGACCGTGCCGCGGACGGCGTGGAAGAACTCCTCGGAGTGGGGGTGGTAGTGCTCGGAGACGTACTCTCCGGACTCCAGAGTGCCCACGCCCATGAAGCCCGAAGTCGCTCCGCAGGTCTTGGGGCTGAGCAGGACTCGCAGATCGCCGCCGCGCTTGCGGTTCGGCGGCACGTCGTCGATGGCGACCTTGGTCAGGTCGGAGGTCTGCATGGGAACTCCACAGGTGGGACGGAAGAACCGGGGACGGAATGCGGCGGTTCGAACGGGCTCAGGGGGCCCAGGTGTAGAAGGCCTCGGCCATGGAGTCCTTCGGCTCACGCCACGACGGGTCGTAGGGCGTCATGAACTCCTGCAGCCGGGTGTTGATGTCCTGATAGAGCGGGTGGCTACGGGCCTTGTACAGATCGCCGTTGATGGGCTCCTGGGCCTCGACGAGGTGGAAGTACAGTCCGTGGAAGCGGAAGAGCGTGCGCCGCTGGACGCCGATCATGTGCGGCAGCTCGGTCGCGTCGGACTCGGCGAAGAGCGCGGCCACCTTGTCCGCGTCGTCGTGGTCCATCCGCGCGACGATGAGGGTGCGGTGCGCCATCGGGGACTCCTTAGGGTCGGTCCTTGGAGCGGTGGGGACAGGGGTCGTGGTGCCCGTGAGCGGACGGGCACGGTGACCGTGAGCGGTCGAGCGGCTGTCCGAAAACGATGCTGACCCGGAAGGCTTGAGCCCCCGTCCAGGGGAACTCGACGGTCAGGTTCGATCCGCCCGGCGACGCATCAGGGCGGCGGTGAACGCGGCCGCGGCGGAGAATCCCGCCAGGTAGGCCCAGAGCGGAATGACGCCCACGAGGTGCGCCAGCTGACCGCCGACGCCGGCGCCCAGGGCCGCCCCGAGATAGAAGAGACCCATCATCCGGCTGCCGTGCCCCTGCGGCGTCGACTCCGCCGTGGTGCTCAGCCCCACGGGCCCGAAGACGAGTTCACCGCAGGTCATGCAGAGGAAGGCGCCCAGCAGCCAGAACGCGGGGACCAGCGTGTCGCCGGAGGCAAACCAGGCGCCGACGGCGAGCACGGCGAAGCCGGCTCCGGCGCACAGCAGTCCCACGGTGAACTTCCGCACCACCCCGGCGCGTGCCCCGATCCGCAGCCACAGCCACGCGAACAACGGGGCGAGAAGCAGCAGGAAGAGCGGGTGCGCGGACTGGAACCAGCTCGCGGGCACGGTGAAGCCGGCGATCGCCCGGTCGGTGTGCTCGCGGGCGAACAGGCTGAAAACGGAGCCCAGCTGGCCGTACATCGCCCAGAACAGCACCGACGGCACGAAGATCCGGCGATAGCCGCGGACCCGCGCCCGCGCGGCCGCGTCCAGCTCCGCGCCGTGCAGCAGCCGCCGGAAGTACCAGACGGGGGCCACCAGCGAGGCGATGCCGCACAGGGCCAGCACGGGCCGCAGCGGCAGACCGCCCGCGACGGTCACGGCCGTCCCCAGCAGCACGGCGACGGCGAGGCCCGCCCAGGCACGGCGGACCAGGCGCCGCAGCGCGTCGGGGGGAAGGGGCCGGCTGGGGCCGGTCGCCGCGCCGCGCAGCGAGGGGGCGCCGTGCAGGTACTGCAGGACGCCGAAGGCCATGCCCACCGCGGCGGCGCCGAATCCCAGGTGCCAGTCGACGCGTTCCCCCAGCAGGCCCGTCACCAGCGGCCCGGCCAGGGCGCTCACCTGGATGCTCATATAGAACAGGGAGAACGCCGCCTGGCGCCGACTGCTGCCGGCACCCGGGTTCATCTGGTCGAACATTACGGGCAGGTTGGGCTTCAGCAGCCCGGTGCCGCAGGCCACCAGGACCAGACCGAGGTAGAACGTGGCCCGCGCGGGAACGGCCATGGACAGATGACCGGCCATGATGATCAAAGCGCCGTAGAGCATGGCCCGATGAGTGCCGAGCACCCGGTCGCCCAGCCAGCCCCCGGGCATCGCCGCCAGGAACGAGGCCGAGATGTAGAGACCGAACAGGGCTCCAGCCGAGCCGTCGGAGAGCCCGAGCCCGCCCTCGGCGGCGGGCGCCGTGGCGTAGAGGAAGAGCAGCGCCTGCATCCCGTAGAAGCTGAAGCGCTCCCACATGTCGGTCATGAAGAGGGTGGAGAACCAGCGCTCGCGGAACATCGACCGCAGCGGGCGCCCGGGGTCGTCGACGGCGGGAGCGGGGGGTGTGGCCGCCGTGCTGCCGGAGGTCATGACGCCCGCCTCACAATGCGATCCCGCCATCGATCTGCACGACCTGGCCGGTGATGTAGTCGGCGGCGTCGGAGACGAGGAACGCCACCAGTTCCGCGACCGACGCGGCACTGCCGAACCGCCCCATGGCGATCTTGCCGAGCGCCGCCCGGCGGGACTTCTCCGTCATGCCGTCGAGCATCTCGGTCTCGATGAAGCCCGGTGCGACGGCGTTGACGCGCACACCGTACGGGGCCACCTCCTTGGCGAGCGCGCGGGTCAGGCCGTTCAGCCCGCCCTTGGCCGCGGCGTAGTTGGTCTGGCCGGCGTTGCCGTACACGCCGATGACCGACGAGATGTTCACCAGCACGCCGGCCCGGCGGGTGAGCAGCCCGCGCACGACGGCCCGGGACACGTTGAACGTGCCGTCCAGGCTGGTGCCGACCACGTCCTGCCAGTCCTGGGCGGCCATCAGCGCCATGGGGCGGTCCCGCAACACCCCCGCGGAGTTGACCACGGCGTACACCGGGCCGAGCTTCTCCTCCGTCTCGCCCACGAAGGCACGCACCGCTTCTGCGTCGGTGACGTCGCAGACCGCATGGTGGGACCTGGCCCCCGCCTCGCCGACCAGCCGCGCCGTCTCCAGGGCGGTCTCGTCGGCGGACCGCGAGCAGAACCCGATGTCGTACCCCGCCCGCGCCAGCCGGACGGCGACCGCGCGGCCGATGCCCCGCGATCCTCCGGTCACCAGCGCGCTGCGCCCTTGCTGCATCACGTCTCCCTCCCACGTGCACGGCGGGCCGGGCGGCTGCCCCGGCCGAGCGCGAGCATCGTCCAGCGGCCTCGAGGCAGACTCGAAGCGGTCACGTCAGGCTGCTCCGCATGGTGGAGAACCTCTTCGAACAGAACGTCCTCTGGGCCGTGCTCACCGCCGTCCTGTGGGCGTTCGCGGCGCGCGGGGCACGGCGCCTGGCGACCCGGCCCACGGCGGCCTCGATACGGCGCAGAGCCCGGCTCGGCCTGATCCTGCTGGGCTGTGCCCTGCTGGCCCTCGCCGTACGGGCCGGGCTCGCCGTCGCCCTCGCCGGCGCGGCCGGCTGGCTCGCGGGCGCCGACTACGTACTCTTCGGCGCCCTGCCCCTGCTCCCCGCCGCCCTGGCCGTCGGGGCCCTGACCGTGCCCGCCTACCTGCGGGTGCTGCGGAGGGCGCGGGACGCGGCCGCAGCCGCCGATCCGGTGACGGACGGCCCCCCGGCCGCGCGCACCGACCCCGGTGGTGCGTCGGCCGGGCCGGCTGTCCGGGTGGGGGAGGCGGCTTCCGGTCCGGTGGCGGGCGGGTCTTCGGCCGTGGGCACTGGCCCCGGTGGTGCGTCGGCCGGGCCGGTTGTCCGGGTGGGGGAGGCGGCTTCCGGTCCGGTGGCGGGCGGGTCTTCGGCCGTGGGCACTGGCCCCGGTGGTGCGTCGGCCGGGCCGGTTGTCCGG